>NZ_QAJO01000004.1:0-339495 GCF_003852415.1 Chryseobacterium sp. KBW03
GGAGAGGACAAGTGGGAGCGTTGGAGCGTCGGAGAGTGTTTTGGGAGGGGTTGAGGATGGGATTAATGTATAATGAGTAATGAGTAATGAGTAATGAGTAATGGGTAATGGGTAATGGAAGGTATACCTATATATAATAGCAGAGGCTTTTCTAAAAACAAATATTCTTTATTTAAGTTTGGGCTAAAGCCAACAAGGACGTTTTCTTTTTATTAAACGGGTTAAAACCCGTTTCTATGGAATTTTTACAGCCTGGATGAAGATCGTGAGTATTTGTTGATAGGATCATCATCACAGATCGCACGGATTTACACAGAGGATGATGGTATAATATAGATAAGAGAGAAAGTTGATCATACAGAATACACCTATTCATAAACTAAAACCTGGAATTGTAACCTCAAAACCGAAAACCCGGAACGCGAACCCCGAAACTATAATTCATAACTCATCATTCATCATTCATAATTAGACCTCCCCTAGCCCTGATAGCAATGGTTACCCCGCAGCTTGCGTTGGAGAGTGGGTGGGTTGGAGGGGCGGAGAGCATTGGAGCGAGGAGTATGAATGGATAGCAGGAATAGCTCCTAAGAATGTTTGAGGGTTTGAGAGTTTGAGGAATTGAGGAATTGAAGAGTTAAGGGACGGTTTGGTCTAGTAGGGGAGGAAAAAAAACATTCCGTAAGAATCCTGAGTATGTGGGAGCCTTACGGAATGGTGATTGTAAAACGAAGTTGTATTTTTAGTTCAGAACGTAGGATGTTCCATCTCTTCCGTCT
Source organism: Chryseobacterium sp. KBW03 (assembly GCF_003852415.1). Classification (NCBI taxonomy): domain Bacteria; kingdom Pseudomonadati; phylum Bacteroidota; class Flavobacteriia; order Flavobacteriales; family Weeksellaceae; genus Chryseobacterium; species Chryseobacterium sp. KBW03. The sequence continues at coordinate 780 of NZ_QAJO01000004.1, forward strand.
TTTAATTCTATTCCTTCTGCAAGAAGTTTGTCTCTGATCTGATCTGAAAGATCAAAGTTTTTAGATTTCCTTGCCTGATTTCTAAGCTCGATAAGGACTTTCAAAGTCTGATCTAGCTTTTCATTATTATTTTCTTCTATAGCCTGTAGACCTAAGACATCAAATATAAGGGCATTCAATGTCGTTTTTAAATCTTCCAGGTCTTCTGTAGAGATTGTCTCTTTGTCATCATTCAAGGCAAAGATATATTTCACAGCCTCAAATAGGTGAGCGATCAGTATTGGAGAGTTGAAATCATCTGTTAAAGCTTCATATGCTTTGTTCTTCCACTCTTTCAAGTTGAAGCCAGACTGTTTTGTATCGTCTGGAGTGATAGCATTCAATACTTTCACCGCTTCCATCAACCTAATAAATCCTTTTTCACTGGCAATCATGGCATCGTTTGAAATATCCAAAACACTTCTGTAATGTGCCTGCAAGAAACAGAAACGCACAATTGTCGGATGGAAAGGTTTTTCAAAGAAGTCATTATCACCCGTAACCAGCTGCATCGGAAGAATGTAGTTTCCTGTAGACTTACTCATACGCTGTGAGTTCATTGTCAGCATATTAGCATGCATCCAGTAGTTTACCGGTGCCGCGTCATTGCAAGCTTTCCCCTGTGCAATTTCACATTCGTGGTGAGGGAATTTAAGGTCCATCCCTCCTCCATGGATGTCAAATGTTTCTCCTAAATATTTCGTACTCATCGCTGTACACTCAAGGTGCCATCCCGGGAATCCTTCTCCCCAAGGAGAATTCCATCTCATGATGTGAGCCGGCGATGCTTTTTTCCACAATGCAAAGTCCTGTGGATTTTTCTTTTCACCTTGGCCATCAAGATCTCTGGTATTGGCAAAAAGCTCTTCTATATTACGTTTTGAAAGTTCACCATAGTTCAATCCTCTCCTATTGTATTCTAATACATCAAAGTATACCGAACCATTGCTTTCGTAAGCGAAGCCTCTTTCAATCAGTTTTTGAGTCAGTTCGATTTGTTCAACGATATGACCGGTAGCTGTAGGTTCAATATTGGGAGGCAAAAGGTTGAACATCTCCAGTACTTTATGGAAATCTACTGTATATTTTTGTACAATTTCCATAGGCTCCAGCTTTTCAAGTCTGGTTTGTTTTACGAATCTGTCATTCTCTACATTTCCATCATCGGTAAGGTGGCCTGCATCGGTGATATTTCTTACATATCTTACTTTATACCCCAAATGCATTAGGGTGCGGTAAATAAAATCGAAGGAAAGGAAAGTTCTTACATTTCCCAAATGCACATTGCTGTACACTGTAGGTCCGCAGACATACATTCCGATATTTCCTTCTAAAATAGGTTTGAATATTTCTTTTTCCGCTGTAAGGGAGTTATATATTTTTAATTGCATTTATTTTTAAGTTAAAAGATTTAATAGTTTTAAAGATTCAAAAATTAGTTAAAAAATAGTTCTGTCACAACAAATAATTGTTGCGATGAAAATTTTATCGGAAACTTTTTTAAATTTTATCATAATTAAATCGCTTTTAAATGATGCTGCAAATGGTCTACATAATCATTGATAATGAATTCCAGTGTAAAAACCCGAGGCTCCGTTTTGGTAGTATCGCAGGTTCTTTGTAAGGCTTCATCCGGGATATTTTCAACTATATGAACAATCTGATAGTTCAGCAACTTCCACAGATCAATAAGATCTGCAGTCGGAACATTCTGGTAGTCCTGAGCTTTTACCCAAAAATTCTGATCGTATACAATATTTTCGTTCTCTTTATATTGTGTCACAACAAATCTACGGATATTTGTAAAAGCGCTGTCACAAAGATGGCCAATAATTTCTTTTTTAGACCATTTTTCCGATGAAATTCTATATGACCATTCTTCTTCAGGGATATTTTGAAATCTCTGAAGTTCGGTATCAATAATATTCTTAAGAATTTGGTAGTTCATTGTCTAATAATCCAGTTTCGCATGGCTTCCTACATAATGTAAGAATTCTTGTCTTGTAATAGGATTTGTTCTGAAAATACCACTTAATTCTGCAGTAATTGTAGAACTTGCCGTATCTTTAATTCCACGGCAGTTTACACAAAGATGCTTTGCATCAATGATACATGCTACGTCTTTTGTTCCCAATGCCTCTTTTAAAGCATCTACGATCTGCATGGTAAGCCTTTCCTGAACCTGTGGTCTTTTCGCATAATAATCAACAATCCTGTTAATTTTTGAAAGACCGATCACTTCCCCATTGGAAATATAAGCAACATGTGCTCTTCCTATGATAGGTAAGAAGTGGTGTTCACAAAAAGAATATACGGTAATATCTTTTTCCACCAGCATCTGGCGGTATTTATATTTATTGGAGAAAGTGGAAATTCCTGGCTTATTTTCCGGAAGAAGTCCTCCAAAAATCTCGTTCACATACATTTTGGCAACACGTTTTGGAGAATCTTTCAGAGAATCATCTGTCATGTCCATTCCTAATGTTTCCATAATCTCGCCAAAAAGCTCAGTAATTTTTTCTATTTTTTCCTGTGGCGATTTATCAAAAGCATCTTTCCTTATAGGCGTATGTTCTTTTCCAGTGAAAATATCATCGTCGTTATCAGTAAAATCAACCATTTTTATTTAATTTGCAGCAAAAATACGGATAATATCTATTTATCTATTTCAAAAAAGATGAAAAACATTATCTTTTATAGCCATTTCTGATTAAAAAGCCTATGATTATTGTCGAAGAAGTACAAAACCAACTCCATAAAAGGGAATTTCTTGAATTCCCGGCAAAAATTTATCAACACGACAAAAATTACATCCGACCTTTAGATAAGTATATTGAAGAGATTTTCGATCCTGAAAAGAATAAATTCTTTAAAAATGGGGAATGCAAAAGATTTCTGTTTAAAAAGAATGATAAGACGGTTGGTAAAGTAGCCGTTTTTATCAATAGCCTTTATGAACAAAAGCAACCTACCGGAGGAATTGGTTTTTTCGACTGCGTCAATGATCAGGAAACCGCCAATTTTATTTTTGATCATTGTAAAAACTGGCTTCAGGAAAAAGGAATGGAAGCGATGGACGGTCCTATTAATTTTGGAGAGCGGGACAAATTCTGGGGACTTTTAATTGAAGGTTTTATTGAACCTTTGTTTGGAATGAATTACAACCTTCCCTATTACAAAGATCTTTTTGAAAATTATGGATTCCAGATTTATTTTGAACAGCTTTGTTTTACCAGACCTGTTTTTGCAGAAGTTTCAAGAATTTTCACGATTGCTCATGAAAAGAACAGAAGAAATCCTGCTATTTCGGCCCGGCCTATGAAAAAGAATAATCTGGCCAAGTTTGCCAAAGATTTTACTGAAGTTTATAATAAGGCATGGGCTTGCCATGGAGAAGGAAAACATCTGGAAGAAGCTAAGGTTCTGAAAATGTTCAATACGATGAAACCTATTATCAATGAGCATATTTCCTGGTTTGTATATGAAAATGAAAACCCTATTGCTATGTGGATCAATATTCCGGATCTCAACCAGTGGTTTAAATATTTGAATGGAAGATTCGGCATTTTTGAAAAGCTTAAATTTTTGTTTTTAAAACGATTCAAAAAGAATGAGAAAATGGTCGGGCTTGTCTTCGGTGTTGTTCCGGAATGGCAGAAGAAAGGGATTGATGGGTATATGATCTGGGAAGGAACCCAGCATTTGAGAAAACATACGGATTTCAAGATTACAGAACTGCAGTGGATTGGCGATTTTAATCCTAAAATGATCAAGATTGCAGAAACTCTGGATACCACTGTTACCCGGAAGCTGGCTACCTACCGGTATTTGTTTGACAGGAATAAAGAGTTTGAGAGACACCAGGATTTATAATTAAAGAACAATTCTTTCTTTTCACTTATTTTAATGGAATATTTGTACTTTTGAAAGTAATTTTTTAATAAACTAAATAAAACCATATACAATGAGAAAAATCATTATCAGTATCTTATTAGTATCCTTCATTCCTCTTTCTGCACAGCAGATGACGACATTGAGTTATGACGGATCACGATTACTGAATCACACCTTTTATCAGAATGGAGATTCAAACAGTAAGGGAATCAGTTATGATGATATACAAGGGAGTCCTTACTATGACAAAGCATTTTCACCCGCTAAATTTATTGTTGCTGACAGAGCTGAAACTGCTGTAGCACGTTATAATACATATTTTGATGAAGTTGAGTTCAAGAAGGATGAAGAAACGTATTCTTTAGTTCCGGACAGCCCTTTTACCAGAATTGAATTTACCAGAACAAAAGAAACATTGGTAAAGCTTGACACCGGAGATGATCTAAAAGGATATTTCTTTGAATTGGTTAATGGTAAAAATACACTTTATAAAAAAGTAAAAACAGAGTTTAAAAATGCTTTTACTGCCAGAAATTCATACGAAACGGATAGACCGGCAAGCTTTAATGCAACGGATCCTGTTTATTATATTAAGACAGAGTCAGGATATATTAAAAAACCAAAGAAAATAAAAGAGATTGCGGATGCTTTCCCGGCGAAAAAAGATGATATTGAAAAATTTGCAAAATCTAACAATATTAAAATAAATAAAGAAGCAGACCTCATCAAACTGGTTAAGTTCTTAAATCAATAAAAAAATAAACCCCTGTGAAAATTCACAGGGGTTCCTTCATTTTTGGTACTTTTATTAGAATAGCTCACCGGCTATTTTTTTGATATTATCACTTTTCCCCATCGAGTAAAAGTGCAGAACAGGAACTCCAAAATCCAAAAGTTCTTTACATTGGGCAATCGCCCATTCTATTCCGATCTGCTTCACCGCTTCATTATTTTTTGCATTTTCCACTGCATTGATCAGTTCTTCGGGAAGGTCTATTTTGAATACCTGTGGCAGGATTTTCAAATGTTTTTTCGTAGCAATTGGCTTAATTCCTGGAATAATAGGAACTGTGATTCCCATTTCTCTTGCTTTCTGAACGAATTCTATGTACTTTTTATTGTCATAAAACATTTGGGTAACGATATAATCTGCTCCTGCATCTACTTTCTGTTTCAGCCACTTCAGATCATAATTCATGGAAGGGGCTTCCATATGTTTCTCCGGGTATCCGGCAACACCGATGCAGAATTTATTAAGTTCGTCACAAATCTGCTCTTCGTTATGAAGATATTTTCCTCTTCCCAGGTTATTAATCTGATTCACAAGATCCATTGCGCTTGCGTGGCCGCCTTGAGTAGGTTCAAAATACTGATGTCCTTTCATGGCATCACCTCTTAAAGCCATTACATTGTCTATCCCTAGGTACATACAGTCTACCAAAAGATATTCTGTTTCTTCTTTCGTGAACCCTCCGCAAAGCAAATGTGGAACAGTATCTACATTGTATTTATGTTGAATGGCAGCACAGATTCCCAATGTTCCGGGACGCATTCTTGTAATACGACGTTCCATGAGACCATTTCCTTTGTCTAAATAGATATATTCTTCTCTGGATGTGGTAACGTCAATGAAGGGCGGCTTGAATTCCATCAACGGATCTATATTGGTGTACAAGTCTTCAATCCCGATTCCTTTCTGCGGCGGAACAACTTCTAAGGAGAACAACGTTTTTCCATTTGCTTTTTTAATGTGTTCTGTTATCTTCATTTTAATTTTAATCTGCTAAATTTGGTGACAACCATTTTCTCGCTTCCTGGAGACTACAACCTCTTCTGGCGGCGTAATCTTTAAGCTGGTCTTCTGTAATTTTTCCTAATCCGAAATATTTGGCATGCGGACTTCCGAAATAATATCCGGAAACAGATGCTGTTGGAAACATGGCAAGGCTTTCTGTAAGGAAAACGCCCGTATTCTCTTCTACTTTTAAAAGATCCCAGATTGTTTTCTTCTCCAGGTGGTCAGGGCAAGCCGGATATCCTGGTGCCGGACGTACTCCTTTGTATTTTTCCGCAATTAAATCTTCATTGCTTAAGCTTTCCTGATTGGCATATCCCCAATATTCTGTTCTGACTTTTTTATGTAAAAATTCTGCATAGGCTTCTGCAAAACGGTCTGCCAGTGCTTTTACCATGATAGAATTGTAGTCATCATTAGCCTTTTCATATTCATGGGACAATTCATCGGTACCAAAACCTGTTGTTACACAGAATGCTCCCACGTAATCGGTTTTCCCTGAGCTTTGAGGAGCAATAAAATCGCTTAAAGCCAGATATTCTTTTCCTTTTGATCTTTGAGCCTGCTGTCTTAAGGTTAGAAACTTAGCCTGTTCTTTATTATTTTCATCAAAAATCAAGATATCATCAGACTCATTGGAATTCGCTTTAAAGATTCCGAAGATGGCTTTTGCTGTCAACAGTTTCTCATCCAGAATTCTCTTTAGAATAACCTGAGCATCCTTGAATAATTCTTTAGCCTGAGCACCTACGACCTCATCTTCTAAGATATTTGGATATTTTCCGTGTAAATCCCAGCTTCTGAAAAACGGTGACCAGTCGATGAAAGGAAGAAGCTCCCGCAGATCCTGATTTTCGATTACTTTTATTCCTGTAGTATTCGGAGTGAAAATGTCTTCATTTTTCCAATCAATTTTAAAATGGTTTTCTCTTGCTTCTTCAATGGAAACATAATCTTTATCCACCTGTCTGTTCAGGAACTTTTCTCTGAAATCGGAATAGTCATTCTTTAAATCCGAAACATATTCTTTATTTCTGTCACCTAATAATGAGCTTACGACATTTACAGCTCTTGAAGCATCATTCACATGAACGACAGCATTTTTATATTTTAAATCGATTTTCACTGCGGTATGTGCCTTTGAAGTGGTAGCTCCTCCGATCAATAAAGGAAAATCTAAATTTTGTCTTTCCAATTCAGATGCGATATATACCATTTCATCTAAACTTGGTGTGATCAATCCGCTTAATCCAATAACGTCTACTTTTTCTGCAATAGCCGTCTGGATGATCTTTTCAGCCGGAACCATCACTCCAAGGTCAACAATTTCGTAATTGTTGCAACCCAGAACGACGCTTACAATATTTTTACCGATATCATGAACATCTCCTTTTACAGTGGCCATTAAGATTTTTCCATTAGCCGGTCTTGCCCCGTCTTTTTCAGCTTCGATATAAGGCTGCAGATAAGCCACAGCTTTTTTCATTACTCTTGCAGACTTTACAACCTGCGGAAGGAACATTTTTCCGCTTCCGAATAGATCTCCTACAACCCCCATTCCTGTCATCAGGTTAATTTCTATAACATGAAGCGGCCTTTCAGCTAATTGTCTTGCTTCTTCTACATCTTCTTCAATAAAACGGTCGATACCTTTTACCAATGCATAGGTAATTCTTTCCTGTAACGGATTGTTTCTCCACTCTAAGTCTTCGGTCTTTTCTTTTTTGACCGATTTGTGTTTTTCCGAATAGTCAAGGAGTCTTTCTGTAGCATCTTCTCTTTTATCAAGTATTACGTCTTCTACAAGCCCTAGTAATTCCTTATTGATTTCATCATAAACCTCCAGCATCGCCGGGTTTACAATACCAATGTTCATCCCTGCCTGAATAGCGTGGTAAAGGAATACGGAATGCATAGCTTCTCTCACGGTATCATTTCCACGGAAAGAGAAGGAAACATTGCTCACTCCCCCACTCACAGATGCATAGGGAAGATTTTGTCTTACCCAGCGTGTAGCTTCAATAAAGTCGATGGCATTTCTTCTGTGCTCATCCATTCCCGTTGCTACCGGAAAGATATTTAAGTCGAAAATGATGTCTTCTGCAGGAAAGCCAAGCTGGTTTACCAAGATATCATAAGAACGTTTTGAAATTTCAATTCTTCGTTCAAAACTGTCAGCCTGTCCTACCTCATCAAATGCCATGACAATGACTGCTGCTCCATATCTTTTTATAGCTTTGGCATGTTTGATAAATTCTTCCTCACCTTCTTTTAAACTAATAGAATTCACCACACATTTTCCCTGAGCTACCTGAAGACCTGCTTCCAGGATTTCCCATTTGGAAGAGTCTACCATGATTGGGATTCTTGCGATATCCGGTTCGGAGGCAATTAAGTTCAGGAATTTGACCATGGATGCTTTACCATCAATCAATCCATCATCGAAGTTGACATCCAGAATCTGGGCACCTCCTTCTACCTGATGGCGGGCAATATCTAATGCTTCAGAGAATTTCTCCTCCTTAATCAGTCTTAAAAACTTTTTGGAACCGGCAACATTAGTCCTTTCACCAACATTGATGAAATTACTCTCCGGTGTTATGATAAGAGGCTCGAGGCCTGATAATCTTAAATACTTCATTTTATTTTTCTAAAATATAGTAGGCATTATGGTATTCTGCCTCAATCAATTCCTGTGCTTGCTTAAAAGCTGTAATCACTGGAAATTTCCTGCATGCTAAATAATGTTCTTTAGCAAATTCCCCGCTTTCCTTGGCGGATATTGCTCGACAAGGTCAGCGATCGCTTTAATATGTTCGGGAGTCGTACCGCAGCATCCCCCGATAATATTGATCAATCCTTTTTCAACATATTCTTTGATCTGTCTGGCCATATCTTCAGGAGTTTCATCATATTTTCCGAAAGCATTTGGTAAACCGGCATTCGGATAAGCTGAAACATAGAATTCTGAATTGTGAGCCAGAGTTTCAAGATAAGGAGTCAGCTGATCTGCTCCCAATGCACAGTTGAAACCTACGCTTAATAAATTCAGGTGGGAAACTGAGATCAGAAAAGCTTCTGCCGTCTGCCCGCTCAATGTTCTTCCTGAAGCATCTGTAATGGTTCCTGAAACCATGATCGGAATTTTTATTCCTCTTTCGTCCTGCAGTTCATCAATAGCAAACAAAGCTGCTTTCGCATTCAGTGTATCAAAGATGGTTTCTACCAAAAGGATATCTGAACCTCCATCCAGCAAAGCTTCACATTGCTGCTTATAAGCGACTCTCAATTCTTCAAAAGTAATGGCTCTGTATCCGGGATCGTTAACATCCGGGCTTAAGCTTGCCGTCCTGTTGGTAGGTCCGATAGATCCAGCTACGAATCTCGGCTTATCAGGATTTTGTGCAGTGTACTCGTCACAGGCTTTTCTGGCAATCTTTGCAGACTCATAGTTCAGATCATATACCAGATCTTCCATGTGATAATCTGCCATAGCAATCGTAGTTCCTGAAAATGTATTGGTTTCAATAATGTCAGCTCCGGCTTCCAGATATTTCTTGTGAACTTCTTCAATGGCTTGGGGCTGTGTAAGAGAAAGCAGGTCATTATTTCCTTTTACAGGATGCTCCCAGTCTTTGAAACGCTCTCCACGGTAATCTTCTTCTTCAAACTTGTATCTCTGAAGCATCGTCCCCATGGCACCGTCAAGAATTAAGATTCTTTCAGATAAAGCTTTATATAATTGTTCTGAATTTTTCATTTTTAAATGTTTTGGCTACAACCTGTTCTATTGAATTAATCCAAAGCCTGTTTCAGATCTGCAATGATATCTTCTACATTTTCCAATCCTACAGAGCAACGAACCAGTCCTGCTGTAATTCCTACTTCATTTCTTTCCTCGTCTGACAGTTTGGAGTGTGTAGTGGATGCCGGATGAGTAACGATCGTTCTTGTATCACCCAAGTTGGCAGACAATGAACACATTTGTATCTTATCTAAAAAATTTCTTCCGCCTTCAATTCCGCCTTTTATTTCAAATGCTACAATATTTCCGCCAAGCTTCATCTGTTTTTTTGCTATTTCATAACTTGGATGGGATTTCAGGAATGGATATTTTACTAAGTCTACGTTGGGATGGTTTTCTAAAAATTCGGCTACCTTCAGGGCATTCTCACAGTGCTTTTCTACACGAATTGCCAATGTTTCCAGGCTTTTTGATAGCACCCAGGCATTAAAAGGAGACAATGCAGGTCCTGTATTTCTTGCGAAAAGATAAATTTCTCTGATCAGGTCTTCTTTTCCTACTGCTATTCCCCCTAGTACTCTTCCCTGTCCGTCAATCAATTTCGTTGCTGAATGTACAACAACATCTGCACCATATTTGATCGGCTGCTGAAGATAAGGCGTTGCAAAACAGTTATCTACAATGAAAATAAGATTATGCTTTTTGGCGATCTGTCCAAAAAACTCAAGATCCAGAATTTCAATCGCTGGATTGGTAGGAGTTTCAAGGTATAAAATCTTTGTATTGGGTTGAATATATTTTTCAACATTCTGAGCATCTTCCGCTTTGAAATAAGAAGTTTCAATATTCCATTTCGGAAAATACTTGGTAAATAAAGTATGTGTAGATCCGAATACAGACTGACAGCTTACAATATGATCTCCGGCATTCAAGAGTGCAGCAAATGTAGAATAGATGGCTGCCATTCCTGTTGCAAAAGCATACCCAGCTTCTGCACCTTCCATCTTAGCGATCTTATCGGTAAACTCTGTCACATTCGGATTAGAGAAACGGCTGTATAGATTTTTAGGTTTTTCTTCTGCAAAGCTTGCTCTCATATCTTCTGCATCCTGAAATATAAAACTTGAGGTAAGATATAATGGCGTGGAATGTTCATCAAACTGAGATCTTTCAGTCTGGGTTCTTATTGCTGATGTTTCAAAATTTTCCATATAGTTTTAATTGGTCAATTTCACAGTGTAGCCATCAGATTCTTCGCTATGCTCAGAAGGACAATTGCCGTTATGGTTACACTGCCAAATTGGTAGATTGTTACATTAAATATTATTTAGTTTCACTTACTCTTAAAATATCTCCGAATACTCCCCTAGCTGTTACTTGGGCTCCGGCTCCGGCTCCCATGATCACGATTGGATTTTCTCCATAGCTTTCTGTATAAATTTCAAAGATAGAATCGGAACCTTTTAACTGTCCTAATGCTGAAGTAGCAGGAACTGAAATCAATTTCACATCCAATTCACCTTTATCTTTCTGCAAGTCACCATGTAAATCACCCACATATCTCAACACATGACCAGGCTCCTGATTTTCTTTAATTTTCTGGTATTCTTCATCCAGTTCATCCAATCTTGAAAGAAATTCTGATTTTGAAACTTCAAGTAAGCTTTCCGGAACAAGGTTTTGGATATTAATATCACCGAATTCATTGATCAGGTCTAGCTCTCTTGCTAAAATCAATAGTTTTCTTGCGACATCATTTCCGGATAAGTCTTCTCTCGGATCCGGTTCTGTATACCCTTTTTCCAAAGCTTCATTGATGATGGTTGAAAATTTATCGTCTCTCAAAGAAAAATTATTGAATACATAGCTCAGTGTTCCTGAGAATACTCCTTTGATTCTTGTGATATTTTCTCCTGAAAGGTGTAATAACTTGATGGTATCAATTAATGGTAAACCAGCTCCAACATTGGTTTCATAAAGGTAACGTCTGTTGTTTTTGCTCAACGTATATCTTAGTTTTCTGTACTCCTCAATTGGAAGGGTATTGAAAATTTTGTTGGAAGAAACCAGATCAAATCCGTTTTCTGCTAAAGCATGGTAGTTCTTCACAAAATCCTTACTCGCTGTGTTATCTACAACAATCAGGTTCTCCAGTTGATTTTCATTAGAGAAATTAATAAGCTCTTCTACATTCGACGGATGTTCTGCTGTCAAAACCTCATCACCCCAATTGGCATCGAATCCTTTTTTGTTGAAGGCAATTTTCTTTGAATTGGCTACTGCAACTACTTTAAGGTCTATTTTTTTACGCTTCTTAATTTCTTCTGCAGATTCCAAGACCTGCTGTATTAATGTCTTTCCTACATTTCCGTGACCAATGATTGCCAGATGAACCGTCTTTGGTTTTTTGAAAATTTCAGATTCTATGATGTTTTTTGTTTTTTCATCCTGTGAAGAAGTCACTACGATATTGACTCTGTTTTCTCCGGCTACCTGATTCAGCAATAATGGGAAAACATTGTTTCTTGCCAGTTCGGCAAAGACTTTATTGAAATCTTCTGCTACAAAACCGATCACAGAAACATTATTGATACTATAGATCTGAGAAACTTTTCCAGATTTTCTTTCTGCTTCGAACTCATCAATAAGACAAGCGACTGCTTTTTCTGCATCAATTTCCTGCACCAAAATAGAAATTCCGTTTTCTATGGCCTGTTGTGAGATTACTCCTACACTGATACGCGCTAAAGTGAGCGCTTTAAAAATTCTACCGTCAATCCCGATTTCGCCCAGGAAATCTTCTCCTTCAAATTTGATGATTGATCTGTTCTTCAAAAATTTTATTTCGTTAGCATTTTTCATTACTTCTATAAAATGTTTTTTATGATATTATTTAATTGTTGATATTCCATTAGGAAGGCGTCATGCCCGTGTATAGATTGGATCTCGTGATAAGAAACATTCTTATTTTTCTCTTTTAAGTTTTCAAAACACATTCGGATTTCAGAAGCCGGAAAGAATAAGTCTGTATCTACGGAGATCATGTGCATTCGTGCTTCGATCTTCTCCAGTGCTTTTTCATCAGCATTGATATTCATCAAGAGATGATTCATCAGTTTGTACGCTTTTAAACTAAATCTCTCGTTTAACGCATTACCATGATAAACCAGCCAGTCTTCTGATTCCAGGCGTTGTTTGTCCTGATTATATTGGTTTTGAAATCTATCGTTGAGTGATTGTGGAGTTCTATAACAGAGCATCGCATGAATTCTTGCTTTCTGTAATGGTTCATCTTTATCATTCAATAAAAATTTTTGAACCAGACATTGAGCATGAAGCCAGTCGTGTGTTCTGTAATCACAGGCTATGGGAATAAATATTTCTGCAAGATCCGGCTGCTTAGCAAGCATTTCCCATGCAATTCCCCCTCCAAGAGAGCCTCCAATAATGGCATATATATTTTTGATATGTAAAGCTTCAAGCCCTTTCAGAAATATCGCTGCGATATCTGAAGGCGTGAAGTCTTCATAGTCTTCAATTAAAAAATTGTCATAACCGTTTCCGGGTATATTGAAACACAGAACAGTATATTGATCGGTATCAACAAGCTGATTTTCTCCCACCAATTGTTTCCACCAGCCTTTTTCTCCCGATACATTTGAGTTTCCGGTAAGAGCATGGTTGATTAGAATGATGGGTGCTGTAAACAGATCTTTCCCAAAAAGCTGATAGCTTAATGAGATATGATATTCCTTTTGGGAATACGTTTGATACGAAAGATTAATATAGTTTAGTTCTGTTTTCAATTCTATTATATTTTAATACAAATACAATTGAAAATGCCACAGGAAATGGCTGAAAAGAACTTCAGTAAGTTATCTGTCCAAAATAAATTGGTAGAACGTAGCACCTTCTTTGCTTGCGCAAAGGGTTGCTAAGGTTTCATAGGGTCTAATCCCTCAACCTTTCTTGATAACATTTTCAATATTTAAATGAACGAATGGTGCAAAGGTAGTTCTTTTCTTTTAATTTCAAAAAAAAATTATTTTAATATTTAAAACAGCCCTTAAATACAAGTATTTCAAGGCTATATTAATAATTATTCAGATGAAAAAAATTGGAATTACTTCTCAAAAAAACTAACTTCGTATTGAAAAATGATGAAATATGACCGTTGAAAAAGAAAGATTACAAGATACTAAATGGAAAAACTGGGGACCTTATGTAAGCAACCGCCAGTGGGGAAATGTACGTGAAGATTACAGCCCGAATGGGAATGCATGGAATTTTACCAATCATCATAATGCCGAGAGCTATGCTTACCGCTGGGGAGAGGAAGGAATTGCTGGGATTTCTGATGTAAAGCAGCTTTTCTGTTTTGCTTTTTCGTTCTGGAACAGGAAAGATAAAATGGTAAAAGAACGATTCTTTGGGTTGAGCAATCCTCAGGGAAATCATGGTGAAGACATCAAAGAAATCTTTTATTATCTGGACAATACGCCTACCCACAGCTATATGAAGATGGTGTATAAATATCCAATTAATGAATTTCCTTACGATGATCTTGTTACAGAAAACGGAAAACGCAGCAAAAAGGAACCGGAGTACGAGATTTTTGACACCGGAATTTTTGATAATGACGAGTATTTCGATATTTTCATTGAATACTGTAAAGCCGATCACAACGATATTCTAGCCAGAGTCACCGTTTGTAATCGAAGCCAGCATGAGGCTCCTATTCTGGTAGCTCCTACGGTATGGTTCAGAAATAACTGGAAATGGGGATACAATACTTATAAAGGAGAGATCAATGCTTCTCATGACGGAAGTATTAATATTGGTCATGACAGTATATCGATCAAAAAACTGTATTCCCGAAATACAAATGCACAAAGTGTATTTTGTGATAACGAAACGAATACTTCCAAACTTTACGGAGCTCCCAAAGCAGAGAATGCTTATTTCAAAGATGGAATCAATGATTTCATTATTCATCAGGGAGATACGGTAAATCCTGAAAAAAGAGGAACAAAAGCTTCTTTTCTGATTGATGAACTTATCGGTGCAGGAGAATCAAAAGTCTTTGAATTCAGGTTGTGTCCTGACGAAACGGATGAACCTTTTAACAGTTTCGATCATATTTTCAATACCCGACAAACTGAGGCTGAAGAGTTTTATAACGACATTCAGAATGATACTGTAAATGAAGATGAAAGAAATGTTCAGAGACAGGCTTTTGCCGGGCTTCTCTGGAACAAACAGTTCTATCATTACAATATAGGAAAATGGCTGAAAGGTGATCCTAATTTTGAAGCGCCAAGAAATTTCAATGAGTATGTAAGAAATACAGAATGGAATCATCTCCACAACAAGGATATTATTTCTATGCCTGACAAATGGGAGTATCCATGGTATGCCACATGGGATCTGGCATTTCACTGTGTTCCTTTTTCAATCATCGATGCAGAATTTGCCAAGGGACAGCTTTTACTGTTGACCAAAGAATGGTATATGCATCCTAACGGACAGCTTCCTGCTTATGAATGGAACATGAGCGATGTGAACCCGCCTGTACATGCGTGGTCATGCTTCCGTGTTTTTAAGATAGATGAAAAAAATAATGGCAAGCCGGATCTGCTATTCTTAGAGAAAGTTTTCCAGAAGTTGTTGCTAAATTTTACATGGTGGGTTAACAGAAAGGATAAAAACGGTAAAAATATTTTTGGAGGTGGCTTCCTTGGCCTTGATAACATTGGAGCTTTCGACCGGAATATGGAATTAAAAGATGGTCAGCATCTCGAGCAGGCAGACGGAACAAGCTGGATGGCGATGTATGCATTGAATATGATGCGTATTGCGATGGAACTTGCCCAATATTATCAGGTGTATGAAGATATGGCGATCAAGTTTTTCGAGCATTATCTTTATATCGCCGAGGCTATGGAAAATCTGGGTGAAGGAACGAAAGGGTTGTGGAATGAAGAAGACGGATTTTTCTATGATGTATTGCAGCTTGGAAACGGAGACAGTGTTTCTTTGAAATTAAGAAGTATTGTAGGCTTAATTCCTTTATTCGCAGTAGAAATTGTTGATCACAGGCTGTTGGAAAAGATGCCCAATTTCAAAACCAGAATGGAATGGATTCTGAAAAATAAACCGGAACTCACCAAGCTTGTTTCTCATTGGGATGAAGAGGGGCAGGGCAGAAAGCATCTGATGAGTATTTTACGTAAAAACAGGTTAACGAAAGTTCTTACCAGAATGCTTGATGAAAAAGAGTTTCTAAGTTCTTACGGAATCCGTGCGATGTCTAAAGTGTATGAAGAAAATCCTTTTGTGTTCTCTGTGCATGGAGCCGAAAATATGGTATACTATACTCCTGCAGAAAGCGACAGCCGAATGTTTGGAGGAAACAGCAACTGGCGCGGACCGATCTGGTTTCCTATTAATTTCCTGATTGTAGAAAGCCTGCAGCGTTTCCATTATTATTATGGAAATAGTCTGAAAGTAGAGCTTCCAACGGGAAGCGGAGATAAAAGAAACCTTGATGAAGTGGCCCAAAACATCAGCAAAAGACTTTGTTCTATATTTTTAAAGGATGAACATGGGCAGCGTGCTTTCAATGGAGGCAATCCGAAGTTCAATTATGATGAACATTTCAGAGATTATATTACCTTCTTTGAATATTTTCATGGAGATAACGGGCGCGGTGTAGGTGCTTCTCATCAGACAGGATGGACTGCTACTGTAGCGAAACTAATAAAACCAAGACTTACCTTTTAATCAGTAATAGGTAATAAGTAATAAAAAAGCCGGATGAGTCATCCGGCTTTTTCTATTTTTAAATAAGAGATTAAATTTTTTCTCCGTTCACATAGACTTCGTATCCGATTTCTACATTCGGTTCTAACGTTTTTGATACAGAACAGTATTTTTCAAAAGAAAGTTCTGCAGCCTTCAGTGCTTTCTTAGGATCAATTTCTCCTTCTAAAAGGAACTTAACTTTAATGGATTTAAAAGGTTTTGCATCCTCTACCTGTACTCTCTCTCCTTCTACCTCTGCCTGAAAACTCTTGATGTCCTGACGCTGCTTCTTCAAAATAGAAACTACATCAATTCCGCTGCAGCCTGCCACAGCCATCAGTACACTTTCCATTGGAGAAACTCCTTTTGCTCCAGGCTGGGAAGTATTATCCAAAAGGATAGAATTTCCCTGAGCATTTGTACATTCAAATAAAAAATCGTCGTTTATTCTGTTAAGTGTTATCTTCATTGTTGCTTATTGCTTGATACAAAGTTATAAAATTCCTCTCGCTTTTATCTCCAAATATTTATTGATAACATCGATATTCAAATTTTCCGGAAGCGTATATACGGTATAAATTCCATATTTGCGGAGTTCCTGAATGATCAGTTTCTTTTCAAATTCAAATTTTTCAGCAACGATCTCGTCATATATTCCCTGCATATTCTCAGGATTTTTATTGATCAACGTCTGCAGTTCTGAATTTTTGAAAAATACCACTACCAGTAAATGGTTTTTAGCAATTCCCCGAAGATATTTCAACTGACGGTTGAGTCCGTCTAATGTTTCAAAGTTCGTAAAAAGTAAAATTAAACTTCTTTGGTTGATGGAATATTTTACATCCTGATACAAACGATTGAAGTCACTTTCGAAGAAATCTGTTTTAATATTATAAAGTGCTTCAGATATTTTTTTCAATTGTCCGGATTTGTTATCAGCGGCAATTTTATTTTCTGCTTTTTTGGAAAAAGTCATCATCCCGGCTCTATCTCCTTTTCTCAAAATAATATGAGACAATGCCATCGTTGCATTGATGGAATAATCCAGTAGACTGAGTCCGTTGAAAGGCATTTTCATGGTTCTTCCTTTATCAATCAGCATAAAGATACGCTGTGATTTTTCATCCTGAAACTGGTTTACCATCAGACGGTTCGTCTTAGACGTTGCTTTCCAGTTGATCGTTCTGATATCATCTCCGGGTACATATTCTTTGATCTGCTCAAATTCCATGGTGTGTCCCAGCTTTCTGACTCTTTTGATTCCTCCCAATAAAAATTCACTTTGAATCGCCATCAATTCATATTTTCTGAGATGAATAAAAGATGAATAAGCAGGCAGCATAGCATCTTTCTGGAAAGTAAACCTCTTCGAGATCAACCCAAGCGGTGAAGATGCATAAATATTCAACCCTCCGAAATGATATTCGCCTCTCTCTTTAGGTTCTAATGAATATTGAAAGAAAGTATTCGCTCCGGAAGCAATCTTCTTTTCAATCAAAAAATCTCTTTTCTGAAACTGGAACGGAATTTCATCAATAATTTTAGTGTCTATTGGAAAGCTGTAATTATTTCTAATATCAATTTTCACAAAGTTCTCATCTCCGTTGGACAGTTTTTCCGGCAATATCCTTTGAACCTGTAATGCATTTTTTTGGTTAAAAAGCAACAGAAAATCTACCATTGCCGCCAGAAAACAGATCAAAAGTGCAATATGGGCTGCCCACATCAGCACCGGAAAGAAAAATGCCAGGACATACAGAATCCCCACTCCGATGAGTGTAAAAAAGAAACGTGTATTGATGTATAAGTTTTTCATTGGTTAGGTTGCAGATTATAGGTTGCAGGTTATAGATTGCAGGTTATAGGGATTAGGTGAATGCATAATAGGTCTCACATTCATATTATTGTAAGGAGTTAATGAGTCCGTTCAACATTTTGGATATTTCTATAATCTTTCCATTTAATTTTAAATACTCATTTTCATTTAAAAATTTAAGATTTTTTGAGATAATTAATTGTGTTTCTACTTCTGCACAACTGCCTCTTGATATTTTTAAAAATTGCAGATAATCAGGTTTACTTCTTCTTGAGTTTCCTTCAGCAATATTGGATGGTATAGAAACGGCAGCTCTTCTGATTTGTGATATTAATCCATAGATCTCATCCTTAGGAAAAGATTCTGTAGTTTTGTAAATTTCAGTAACAAAATCAATAGACTTCTGCCAAACTATAAGCTCTTTAAAATTTGCCATATGTAATATTTTGTACTTTAATTAAATTAGGTACTCCATCAACTGCTACCTGCCACCTATTATCTACTCCCTATTAACTACTCTCTATCTCGGTATTTCTATTCCTTCTAAAATCTGACGGATAATTTCATCTGCGGTAAGACCTTCCATTTCTCTTTCGGGAGATACAATTACTCTGTGTCTTAAAACAGCGTAGCTTGCTTCTTTAATGTCTTCAGGAGTCACAAAATCTCTACCTCTTAGCGCTGCAAAAGCTTTTGATGCGGTAAGAAGTGCCAGTGAAGCTCTTGGTGAAGCTCCCAGATATAAGAATTGGTTTTCTCTGGTATTGATGATAATTTTAGCAATGTATTCCATCAGCTGAGCTTCCACAATGATTTCTTTTACCAGATGCTGATAGCTTTTCAGCTGTTCTGCCGTGATGACACGGTTTACCCCTTCTGTTTTATCTTCTTTTTTGCTTTCATGCTGATTTCTAATGATCGCAATTTCCTGTTCAAGATTAGGATACCCTACATTGATTTTGAATAAAAATCTGTCCAGCTGGGCTTCCGGAAGTCTGTAGGTTCCCTCATGTTCTATGGGGTTTTGGGTAGCTATCACAAGGAAAGGTTCTTCCAAAACATACCGTGTTCCGTCCATGGTGATCTGTCTTTCTTCCATGACTTCAAATAATGCAGACTGGGTTTTTGCCGGCGATCTGTTGATCTCATCAATCAATATGAAGTTGGAAAAGATAGGTCCTTTTTTAAATTCAAATTCTGAGTTTTTCACATTGAAGATAGATGTTCCAAGGATATCAGAAGGCATCAGATCCGGCGTAAACTGGATTCTGCTGAAACCTACGTCAATTGTCTTAGCCAGTAATTTTGCTGTAATGGTTTTGGCTACTCCGGGAACTCCTTCAATAAGAACGTGCCCGTTTGAAAGTAATGCTGCCAAAAGATGTTCTATCATCTTCTCCTGCCCTACAATTACTTTTCCTATCTCAGATTTTACTTTCTCTAAACTCGTACGAAGTTCTATCATATCGATTCTCGACTGAAACTGTTCTTCCTGTTTATTAAGGTTTATAGAACTTTGGTTTTCTATATTCTGGTTATCAAGATTTTCCATAATAAAATGTAATTTACCAATCTAACACTGTATCAATCTAACAATTATATTCTTCTTTGTAATAGTCGTTATGATCATTGGTCAGCTGTCATATTGTTATATTATTATATAGTTATATTATTTAAGTATTTCATCAAGGAGTTTATTGATCCTTGCAAGATCTTCCTTCATTACGCTGGCGTAAGGATCCTGAGCTTTTTTGATAAGCGCTATCGCTTCATCAATCATTTCCATCGTTTTACCGGTTTTCAGATGTAGTTTTTTTGCAAATTCTTCATCCAGATTCTGGGTATCTATCAACAGATCCATTCTCACTTTATTCAGAAAATACTGCGCTTTCTTCGCCATCATATCATGAAAATCACCTTCCTGAAGATAAAGATTTCCAATGCTTTTTACAAAATCAAGAGAAGTATTTCTTAACGGCTCTTCTACAGGCACTATTCTCTGTTTTCTCTTTGCATTAAAGAAAATGAAAAGAATGAGTCCTCCCAAAAACACCCACCATGCATACTTTAAAGCCGGATTCGACAATACAAATCTCATAAAGAAACGTGACGTTGTACTTTTGCTGGCGACAAACCAAAGCGTTTCCCTATCCTGAAGATATGAAAATACATCCTGTGCATATTTTATATTCCCAGGTTTAAGAAGATAATAATTGGTGAGAAAAAGAGGTTCTGTATGAGCATAGATATACCCTTTTCCAAATTTCACCTTGATAAAGTTGGCCTGATCTGTATTCTTTTTTTCTACAGTCTTCCCCAGCACTTCAACGTTGGGTTTTATAAATGAGAATCCTCTGCCTGATGGAAATTTGTCCAGTTTAACAAAATCATTTTGGTATTTTTTGTCGGTAAGTTTCAGGACGTTTTCCTCTTCAAAAGAGATTTCCGAATCATAATATCCAATACTGTCTGAGATTTCTTTGGGCATACGGCTTGCCATCAAAAATGCATCTGAACCCTCAGATACCTGAGTCAGGATTTTTTTCCACGACTCTCCGTCAAGGTTATTTTCGATAACAACAATATTGTGAGCTCCTTTTTTATGCTGGCTGTAGTATTCATAAGGAACCTGCTCAATCTTTTTCAGATTATTTTTAAAAAGATATTTCGCTTCATTATTAAAAACAAACAGCCCAAACGGCGACTTTTCATTGATATCAAAATTCTTGCGCCAGTCTGTTGTTTCTTTTTTGTTAACTTCAAGCAATGCCAAAACAATCATCACAATGATGAAAATTACAGCATATGTTTTGAAAGTTTTATTCATGGTTATTGTTATTAAGGTTTAAAGGCCTGATACTGATTTTTAAATTTCTGATAACTCTGCTCTTCAATATTAAACTCTCCATACCAGACATAATCGAAAATATAAGACAGATTAGAGAAATCACTTTTCAGATGAGGAGCTTTTAACTCGGCGGCATAATCTTTATTTGTTTTTTCCGGATTCCAGTTGATCAGTTTTTTATCGCTCAGCTTTTTAAGGATAAACAAGAATTGATAACGAACTGCTGAACGGTAATCTCTGGCATTTTCAAATTTTGCAATACTGTCAGGAAAATTTATTTCATGGATATTCTCATGCAATTCTTCTACATTGATGTTTAGTTTCTTATTCTTTTTACCAAAAATAAAATTACCATCTTTCCCCATGATATATTTAATGATAAAATAAAGCAGAAAACCTACCAGAATAATGGCAAACAGCCGGATAAGAACTCCCGTAAATTCTGCAGACTTAGTCAATGCTGTTTCTCCAAAAATCCCCTGTATAATCTGATTGAGTTTTCGCATCAGTTTTTGCCAGAAAGATTCTCTTGGCTTTGATACAGAATAATCGAACTCATTTCCTTTATATCTTGATGGAATATTTTCTTTGAATGTTTTAGGATAAGCAGTATTTTCTGATACCGGGTTTTTCATCAGAACAGAATCTGCACGCAGCATGTTTCTATAATGCCCGGTTGTATATAATGAATCTACCAGATCATCAGCAGTAGGATTATCGTCCTGAGCATAAACCAACCCAAGAGAGAAAAAAAACAGTAAGAAAAAAAGAATTCTATTCATTGATTCCAATAGTATCTATTTCTGCAAGTTCTACTTTCTGATGAAGATCTGTTCTACTGTCATAATACATCAGCCCTGCATTCACATACATCAGGTTTGAAAGGAAAAATGAAAGCAGCATTGAAATCCCATAGAATACAAGAAACACAATTCCTAAAGTACCTGTAAAAGGATTTTGTTCAAAATTCCCGTCTGGTGTTGACGTAAGAAGCGATCCATAAAAGAACATCATTGGAATAAAAGTGAAGATGGATGTTGCGATGTAAATAATAATAAACATGATAAATGCAGCTCCCCAATATTTCCAGTACGGAGACTTCTCACTGCCGTTCGGGTATGAAAACTGTGACCGCAAAGCATAGCTCAAACTTCCCCAAAAACCTCTGTCCGAATTAAAATAATCATACATCAGAAATGTCGTAAAATTAAATATCGTCGGGTAAAGAAGCAGGATCAGAAAGAATCCGATAATAATAAAAATCAGGATATAAGAAAAACCTACAACCACCAAAATTATCGGGGTAACAATAAAAATCATTCCAAGACACAGCTTGGCTATTCTTCCTGCATTGCTCTTAAAATCACTCAGAATTTCATCCGCTTTTATTTTTTCTGCTCCCTGTGCTATTCTTTTTAAATAAAAAACCGGGTACAGATAATTCACAATCATCAGGATCATGAAAAGTAGGAAAGTCAATAACCCTACCGTGATCAGCATCCCTGCATTATCTGAAAAATACTGTTCAAAATAATACGTTTCACCCCCAAGATTGGATCCGAATATCTGGGAAAAAAGTTCCTTATATCCGAAAATCATAACGGCCGTCATTAAGATCAAAAGCAAGCCATTGATCAAAATATAGTTTTTGAAGTAATTCTTTCCGTATAATTTGAAAAAATTAAAACTATCGCTGATAAAGCTCCCGAAGTCTCTCTTTTTATAAAATTGTATCATGGATGTGTTTATTAGTTTTTTTATTGACAATAGATGGATATACAAAATAATAAAATCCTACAATTGCCAGTGAACCGAAAATAATAATCAGGTTCAGAATCAAAGGCATCTTTAATGCATGCCTCGTAACATAACCTTCTATAATCCCTGCACAAATAGTAAAAGGAATGGTGCTTAAAAATATTTTAAATGAATCTTTAAATCCTTTTTTAAAAGAATTAAACCTTGAAAATGTTCTCGGAAATAAAATGGAAGCTCCCAGAATCAATCCGCACATCGCTTCCACTACCATGGCGAAAATTTCAAAAACTCCGTGAAGCCATATTCCTCTCGCACTGTCTTTCAATGCGCCATAATCATAGAAAAAATATTGGAAAGCTCCCAGCATCACACTATTGGAAAGCAGTGCAAACAATGTTCCCACGCCTCCGGCAATCCCATAAATATATAATTTTGCTCCTACCTGAATATTATTGAAAATAATTCCGATTGTACTCCCCCAGGTTGAGCCGCTTTCATACACGGCAACAGCATTTCCTTTCTTGATATTTTCTATCGTTTCATTAACATAGGATTCCCCATTGGGTATTGCAACGGCTAAGAAACTTTTATCATAAATTGCAGAAAGTACCCCTATTGAAGTAAATAAAAAGAAAAAAAGAAAGGCATACATCAGATATCTCCGGTACTGATACATCAGCAATGGAACTTCTGTTTTGAAAAAATAGATCAGCCTGTTCTCCTCTACCCTTTTGGTCTTATAAATCTTCTGAAAAATCTGAGAAGACAAATGGTTCAGGTAAACAGTCGTATTACTTTTGGGGTAATAAGTCTGGGCAAAAGAAAGATCATTGATCAGGTTAATATACAACGAAGACAGGTCATCTGGATTTTTTTTAATTTTCCCTTGAATAACCTGTTCTATTCCCAACCATTTTTCTTTATTTTGTTTAATGAAATAAACTTCTCTCATAATTGTTAAGGCTAAAATAATAAAAAATATGTCTCAAATTGCGATAAATACCTCACAAAATGTAAATATTAATTTTAATATTGCAGGCGTAGGAGAAAGGATGCTTGCCTTCATTATTGATCTTCTGATCAGGATCGCTTATGTGGTGATCATTCTGTATTTATTCTTTAACATTTTTGATTTGGGATATATACTGGATGGCCTTGACGAATGGTCTATAAGAGCTGTATATCTTATCCTTACATTTCCTATTTACATTTATCCTCTGGTATTGGAAAGTTTAATGGAAGGGCAGACTCCGGGTAAAAAGCTGATGAAAATCAAAGTGGTAAAGATTGACGGTTATCAAGCAAGTTTTGCTGATTATATGATCCGCTGGGTTTTCAGAATTGTGGATGTTTCATTCGCCGGAGTGATAGGACTTATCTCTATGATTGTCTCTAAAAATAATCAGCGTTTGGGTGATATGGCCTCAGGAACGGCTGTCATTTCCCTTAAAAACAACATCAATATTTCTCATACGATTTTAGAGAATATCCGCGAAGATTACGTTCCCTCTTTTCCACAGGTCATCGCTTTGAGTGATAATGACATGAGGATCATCAAAGATAATTATACCAAAGCTTTGAAAGCAGACGACCGCCAGATCATCAGCAAACTGTCTGATAAAATCAAGAGTATTCTAAAACTGGAAATAGATTCTACTAAAATGACGGAAAGGCAGTTTATCAATGTTGTTATAAAAGATTACAATTACTATACGGGTAAAGATAATTAGTAAGGGCATCAGCCAATTTTGCTTTGCAAGTGAGTCGTCAATTTAAAAACCTGAAAAAAATTGATAGTGAAGTGGGCTTACCGCTCACATCCATTCGTACCAACAGGTCGGTTTAATTTTTGTATATTTAACTATAAAGTTCTGAATTATGAAATTTGAAAACAATAAATCCGGAAACGGTGGATTTCTTACTCTAAATAACGATACAAAAGAAGTTGGCAGACTTACTTATACCATTTTCCCTGAAGATCATAAATTTATTATTTCTTTTGTATTGGTACACCCTGAATTTGAGGGCAGAGGAATGGGAAAATATTTAGTAGAGGAAGCCATCAAATTTGCCAGACAAAACGACTGGAAAGTATATCCGCACTGTTCTTATGCAAGATCTGTGATGATGAGAATGAATGATGTGGAAGATATATTTTTAAAGAATTAAGACTTCATTCAATAGGATATCTTCAATATCATCCGGATAATCTACCTTAAGATGATGATCAGAAGCTACCCATTGCATAATTTCCTGAAGATTTAAAACCTTAGAATTGGGTATACCCATTTTGTCAAGGGCACATGCATTACATTCCTGTTCATATTGATTATGGATCGGAATCACGAACAATTTTTTATCCATAAACAAAGCTTCTGCAGGAGCTTCAAAACCGGCATTACACAAGATTCCTTCACAGCCTTCAAAGTATTTCAGATACTGGCTTTCATCAATAGGAAATACTTCTACATTCTTTACCTTCACGTGTACTTTACTGTATTTTGAAAATACTTTCCACTCAACAGGAATTTTTCTTAAAACCTTGATGATATTTTCATCTGCAAAACTAGGAAGATAAACAAGGTAATATCCCTGCTTATAAGGATTAAGATTTCTGATTTTTCTTCTGATGACAGGTTTTTTGATCTGTGGATGATAATTTTCAAAATGAAATCCGATTTTCCTTTCACTGGGAACATAGTACTTTAAAATCATCTCTCCCAGAAAATCTTTTTTCTTGGGCTTAGGGGTCTCCGGAAAACTCATTGATGCCTGATGGCTAAGCTCAATCATCGGAAGCTTTTTCAGTTTGGAAGCCCAGCCTGTCAATGGCTCATAATCATTAATGATTAAATCATACTCTGATAGTTCCAATTCTCTGATTATTTTGGCAGCTTCAAGAAATTTATTTTCGGTAAACGTTTTTCGGTATGATAAACCTCCTGTTTTGTTATAAAGAAGGGAAATACCCTTATATTGAAAATTAATGTCAAAATCAGCCTTTAATTGTGACTGGTGCCCGCTGATCAATGTATCAACAGATGCGTGTTTTTTGAGAAGAGGAATAATTTCCTGTGCTCTGGCAACATGACCGTTACCAGTCCCCTGGAATGCATACAAAATCTTCATTTAGGAAAAGTTGGTTACAATTTTCAGAAGAGCAGAATTATCCATCTCCTGGATTTCTTCTACTTCATCATCTTTCAGCAAGTGCTTATGCTCATCATAATAAAAAATTTTCCATTCTTTATCATGGTATTCTAAGGCAGACAGGTTTTCAATCCAGTCACCGGAATTCAAATAAGTGCAGGATCCTTTTTTGTTGACAACCTCACGAATCTGTGGTTGGTGGATATGCCCGCAAACAACATAGTCATACTGATTGTCGATAGCAAGCTCAGAAGCTGTAAGCTCAAAATCTCCGATATATTTCACCGCTTTTTTCACATTGTTCTTGATTTTTTTCGAAAATGAATATTTTTCTTTACCCATTTTTTCTAAGAACCAATTTACAACATTATTGATAACAATTAAGAGATCGTAACCTTTTCCGCCAAGTTTGGCAATCCACTTTGAATGCTGGACGGATGCATCGAAAACATCACCATGAAAAATCCAGGTTTTTTTCTGATCGATATTCAGACAGATTTTATTACAGACTTTAAGTTTTCCGAGTTCAAAATCCGTGAACTTACGGAACATCTCATCATGATTGCCTGTAATGTAATAGACATCTGTATTCTTAGTGGCCAATGAAAGAATCTTTCTGATCACTTTCAAATGAGGTTTAGGGAAGTAAGACTTTTTAAACTGCCAGATATCAATAATATCACCGTTTAAAACTAAAGTTTTGGGCTGGATAGAATTGAGATATCTCAACAATTCTTTAGCCTTACATCCATAAGTTCCCAAATGAACATCCGATATAACAACTAATTCAACGTTTCTTTTCATAGTTTTGTACAAAGAAACTAATTGAAAATTAACTGTATATGAATGCTATATTATTTTTTACAAAGAGTCCATCAGCTCTTCTGTGATTTCCATATTATGGTAAACGTTCTGAACGTCATCGTCTTCCTCGAAACGCTCAAGCATTTTCATATTAGCCTTGAACTGTTCTGCATTCACCTCTTTTGTATTATTTGGAATTCTATGAAGTTCTGCGCTCTTCGCTTCAATTCCAAGCTCATCTAATTTGTGAGATAAAGAACCGAAATCTTCAAAAGCCGTTGTAATCATTACTTCATCTTCATCTTTTTCTACATCTTCTGCTCCTCCGTCAATCATTTCCATTTCAAAGTCATCCCAATCCATTTTGATCTGAGCCAAATCAAGGGTAAAAATTCCTTTTCTGTCAAAGATAAATGCCAGTTCGCCATTCTTACCAAGGTTACCATCAAACTTATTGAAAACAGCTCTTACGTTCGCTACAGTTCTTGTTGTGTTGTTTGTAGTACATTCTACAAAAAAAGCAACACCTCCCTGTCCGTAACCTTCATAAGTGATTTCTTCATAGTTTTCAGCATCAGCACCACTCGCTTTTTTGATTGCTCTTTCTACATTGTCCTTTGGCATATTAGCCCCTTTGGCATTCTGGATACATCTTCTCAGCGCCGGATTAGCTTCTGGATCTGTTCCGCCTGCTTTTACAGCCAATGCGATATCCTTTCCTATTTTAGAGAATGTTTTGGCCATTTTATCCCATCTGGCCATTTTAGAAGCTTTTCTATATTCAAATGCTCTTCCCATTTTAATTTTTAAATTTCCAACAAAATTAATCAAAAGTCAACAAAAAAAAAATACCTCCAAAAAAATTGGAGGTATTCATTATTTAGAAAAATTAATTATTTTTTCTTTTTAGCTGGAGCTTTTTTAGCTGGAGCTTTTTTAGCACCTTTCTTAACAGCTTTTTTAGCTGGTTTAGCTACAGTTAAGTCATTTTTCTTGTAAGTATCCCACTCAGCACCTGAGATCGCTCTTACGATAACTTTTCTGTCTTGTTGTCTTTCAGCATCAGTTGCAGTTGCAGGAATTTTAGCTTCCTGAGAACCGATACCAATAGATTTCAATGTTGCAGGGTTTACACCTCTAGCTTCTAAAGCACCTACTACAGAAGCAGCTCTTTCTTTAGAAAGTTTCAAGTTGTAAGCAGCAGCACCTTTAGCATCTGTCATACCTACTACTACGAAGTTTTCAGATGGAGCATCCTTAATAATCTTAGCAGCGTTATCTAATTTTTCGTTAGACTGAGGTCTGATTGTAGCTTTGTTGAAATCAAATAAGATATCTTTCAACTCATTAGTTACTGTAACATAAGTAGGGTCTTTTGGCTTAGGACATCCGTTGTATTCAGGAAGACCTGGAACAGTAGGACAAGCATCATCTTTATCTAAGATACCGTCACCGTCTGTATCTGGCCAAGGACAACCGTTGTTTTCAGCTGGACCTGCTACTGTAGGACAAGCGTCATCTTTGTCGATTACACCATCACCGTCAGTATCTGGCCAAGGGCATCCGTTGTTTTCAACTGGACCAGCTACTTCTGGACATTGATCGTCTTTATCTGGAACTCCGTCACCGTCAGTATCAGGACATCCTTGGAATTCTGGTAAACCTGGAGTATCTGGACAAAGGTCATCTTTATCTAGGATACCATCCTTATCTCTATCTCTGTTTCCGAATCTGAATAAGATGGAAGCAGAAGCCTGCCAGAAGTTAGCAACTGTAGAGTGGTCACCTGGAGTTGATACGTAATCTCCCTGAACACCAAGACCGAAGTTCTTAGTTACCCAGAAGTTAGCACCAGCACCTGTAGCTACAGCAAAGTGATTAGCTTTACCATTCTCGTTACCATCTTTACCGTTATTAACGTTTTCAATTGGATTACCGTTAGCATCAACAGATGTTCTAGGGAAAGCAAGTGCAGTATAGTCATGTCTTAAGTAGTTAGCACCTACTCTTAAATATGGATCAAACCAAGATTCCTCGTTCCATAAAAGACCTGCAGCGTGAGCCTGGAAACCAAGACCTGTCATTAGGAAAAATTCTTTCCCCATGTTGAATCTTTTGTTTTCAACATTTCCAACAGAAGTTTGCCAGTCAATTACTAAACCTTTACCAATGTTTCTAGCAACTGTTAGCTTAGACAATGGAGGTGTAATAGAAAAATTGTTCACATTGAACATATTTTTCGTCAAATTGTTAGCAGAGAACGTATTACTGAAGTTACTTCTTGCTGCTACGTGGTTTTCAGCATGAGCACCAACTCCGATTAACCACGGATTGTTGGTAGTCTGTGCGAAAACAGTAGAGGCAACAGTAAGCGCCAATGCTGAAATTCCTAATTTTAGATTTTTCATAGAATTAAATGATTAAATAATTGATAATGCAAAATAAATATAATTTTTCTTTATATACAAAGTTTTTCAAATGATTTTTAACTTTTCTTTAATATTCTGTCCAGGTTTCGTTTGTTTTCTCTATCTTTAATCGCCTCTCTTTTATCGAAAAGCTTTTTCCCTCTTCCCAGCGCTATCAGCACCTTTGCTTTACCCCTGTCAGTGATATATAATTTTAAAGGTATAATAGTGTTCCCAGCATCCTTTAACTTTTTTTCAAGTTTTTGCAATTCTTTTTTGTGCAAGAGCAATTTCCGTTCCCTTTTTGTTTTATGATTGTAAAAAGTTCCCAATTTATACTCGTCAATCATCATGTTGATGATGTATAACTCCCCATCAATAAACTGACAGAACGATTCTGTGATAGATGCTTTGGATGAACGTAAAGATTTTATTTCGGTACCCGTCAAAACCATTCCTGCTTCATACTCTTCAAGAATTTCATATTCAAAGCGGGCTCTTTTATTTAATATACTGACTGTTTTCTCAATCTTCATCATTTTAAAATTTCGTTAATGAAATATATAAAAAATACCATACATTTAAAAACTTGACTATTATATTATTACAAAATACCCAAATTCTTTTCGTATTTTTGCGCCAAATTTACAAAACTATATGTTAACAGTATCTAACTTATCTTTACAATTCGGGAAAAGAGTACTTTTTGACGAGGTAAATATTATGTTTACCAAAGGAAACTGCTACGGAATCATCGGAGCAAACGGTGCGGGAAAGTCTACATTCCTTAAAATATTAACAGGAAAGCAGGATCCAACAACAGGAAATGTATCTCTGGAGCCAGGGAAAAGAATGTCAGTTTTGGAGCAGGATCACTTTGCTTTTGATCAGTATACTGTTCTTGAAGCAGTTTTAAGAGGTAACAAAAAATTATTCGAGATAAAAGAGGAAATGGATGCGCTTTATGCGAAAGAAGATTTCTCTGACGAAGACGGAATTAAAGCGGGTGAACTAGGTGTAATCTATGATGAAATGGGTGGATGGAACTCTGAATCTGATGCGCAAACGATGCTTTCAAACGTAAGAATTAAAGACGACATGCATTATCAGATGATGAGCGAACTGGAGAATAAGGACAAAGTAAAGGTTCTTTTGGCTCAGGCGCTTTTCGGAAATCCTGATGTATTGATCTTGGATGAACCTACGAATGACCTTGATATTGATACAATTTCTTGGTTAGAAGATTTCTTGGCTGATTATGAAAATACCGTAATCGTTGTATCTCACGACCGTCACTTCCTTGATACGGTTTGTACGCACATTGGAGATTTAGATTACGCTAAACTTAATCTTTACACAGGTAACTACTCTTTCTGGTATCAGGCTTCTCAATTAGCAACAAGACAAAGAGCTCAAGCTAACAAGAAAGCGGAAGAAAAGAAAAAGGAACTTCAGGATTTCATCGCGAGATTTAGTTCTAACGTTGCAAAAGCTAAACAGGCTACTGCAAGAAAGAAAATGATCGACAAATTAAATATCGATGACATTAAGCCATCTTCAAGAAGATATCCTGCAATTATTTTCGAAATGGAAAGAGAAGTGGGAGATCAGATTTTAGATGTAAAAGGTCTTGAAAAAACAAAAGACGGGGAATTATTATTCTCAAATATCGATCTTAATCTTAAAAAGGGTGATAAAGTAGCTATACTTTCTAAAAACTCTTTGGCGATCACAGAATTTTTTGAAATTCTAGCAGGAAATGTTGAAGCAGACAAAGGAACTGTTGCCTGGGGAGTTACTACGAACCAATCTCACATGCCTTTAGACAATACAAGTTTCTTCCAGGAAGATCTTAGCTTAGTTGATTGGTTAAGACAATTCACTAAAAACGACGAAGAGCGTCACGAAGAATTCATGAGAGGATTCTTAGGAAGAATGCTTTTCTCTGGTGATGAAGCTTTAAAATCTTGTAAAGTACTTTCAGGAGGTGAAAAAATGAGATGTATGTTCAGCAGAATGATGCTTCAGAAAGCAAACGTTCTTTTATTAGATGAGCCTACCAACCACTTAGACCTTGAAAGTATTACTACTTTGAACAACTCATTGTCAAACTTCAAAGGAAATCTTCTATTGGCATCTCATGACCACGAAATGCTTTCAACAGTCTGTAACAGAATCATTGAGTTGACTCCAAACGGAATCATTGACAGAGAGATGACTTACGACGAATACCTTGCTGATAAAAAGGTGAAAGAATTAAGAGAAAAAATGTATTCTTAATCTGAACAACATTAAATCTATATAAAAATACCTCAAAGCAATGCTTTGAGGTATTTTCGTTTAAACAATAAATAAAATAATTATTTCGTCAATTTTGCAGTAGGTAAAGAAACAGTTCCGGGATCTTTCCATAACCCTTCTTTCTCAGCTTTCTTTTTAATAGATTCTGCCCTTTTATTACTGTCAGGGTGAGAATTGAACATTTTCTCAAAATTAGTTTGTGTACTTCCTTCTGAAAGTAAAGCCAATTTTTTGAACGCCGTATAAGCTCCTACTACATCATATTTATTAGCCTTCATAAAGTCGTATGAATAGGTATCTGCTTCTGATTCCTGTTTTTTGCTGTGTGAAGCATCCAAAAATGCATTAGCCATTTTACCTACCTGGCTTTCATTAAGGGTAGCTACAGCGGAAGAAGCTGATGATGCTGCATCTAAGGCAGCTGCTTTAAGATAGGCCGATTTCATCGCATCCTTTGTATCCTGATTTTTAACGTGCCCGATCTCGTGTCCGATAACTGCCAGCAATTCGTTGTCTGTCATAATATCCATCAGAGAAGAGAATACACGCACACTTCCGTCTGCACAAGCGAAAGCATTGATATCTTTTACTTTATAAACTTTATAATTCAAATTCAGACCGTCCTGAGATTTGTGTTTTCCAAACAGCTTGTTCAGTCTCACAGTGTACGGATCTTTAGGTCCTGCTACGGCATTATTTTTATCCATCCAGTCTACTGATTCTTTGGATAATTTAACCGCATCTTCGTTCGTAAATGTTAAAGCTTTTGCACCATTTGAAACCATTCCGGCTGCTTTTCCGAGGTTAATTTTTTGTGCATTGATCGAATACATTGCCCCCAATAACATAAGGCATACAGTAATTTTTTTCATATTTATTAAAAATTTGGAGCACGAAGGTAACCTTTTTTTAACAATTATTAAGTTGAAACTTAGTTCGAGATCATTTCAGAATGCTGTTTTTTTTCCTTATTTTTGTGAAATGAGTCAAAAATGGATTTATAAGCCCGAACCCGATGAGGAAGTTGTGGACGGACTAAGTTCGTCACTTGGTTTTGGTACTTTTGAATCTAAACTTCTCGTTTTAAGAGGAATTGACAACTATCAAAAGGCCAGAGAATTTTTTAAACCGAACCTTAACGATATACACAATCCGTTTTTAATGGCAGATATGCAAAAAGCTGTAGAGCGTATTGCCACTGCGATTGAAAATGGTGAAAAAATACTGGTATATGGTGACTATGATGTGGACGGAACCACAGCGGTTGCTTTGATGTACCTATATCTCAGCAAAATTGTTGAGAAAAAATATTTAGACTATTATATCCCGGACAGAAATTCTGAAGGATATGGAATTTCCACAGAAGGGATTGATTTTGCCAAAGAAAATGGCTTCTCATTAATTATTGCACTGGACTGTGGAATCAAAGCACTCGATATGATCAGCTATGCCAGCAGTCTGGATATTGATTTTATTATCTGTGACCACCACCTTCCGGGTGAAGAAATTCCCAATGCCGTAGCAGTACTTGATCCTAAAAGAAGTGACTGCCGATATCCATTCAAGGAACTTTCCGGATGTGGTGTAGGCTTTAAACTTTGCCAGGGACTTAATACCATTTATAAATTACCGGAAGCGGAATTATTTGAACTGACAGATCTTCTGGCCATTTCAATTGCTGCAGATATTGTTTCTATGACAGGAGAAAACAGAGTATTGGCTAAGATGGGATTAAAAACGCTTAGGAAAACCAGAAATCTGGGATTAAGATTACTGATCCCCGAGGACAAGCTTTCTCATTTTGAAATTTCCAATATTGTTTTTGAAATCGCTCCTAAAATTAATGCTGCCGGACGAATATCTCAAGGTAAAGCAGCAGTGGAACTGATGGTTTCTGATAATCTGAAGCATGCGAATCAGATTGTAAGCGATATCATGGATCTTAATGATGAAAGACGCGAATTGGATATGAATTCTACTCTTTCTGCTCTGAATCAGATTATAGAGTCTCAGCAGGAAAGCAAACATACTACCATTGTTTATCATCCGGAATGGAATAAAGGAGTGATCGGTATTGTAGCTTCGCGGCTTATTGAAACCTATTATAAACCTACATTGGTATTCACAGATGGAAATAATGGTGAAATGGTAGCTTCGGCAAGATCTGTTTCCGATTTTGATGTCCATGAAGCTCTGGATATATGCTCCGAATACTTCCTTAAATTTGGGGGACATCATGCAGCTGCCGGCCTTTCGATGGAGAAGGATAAATTTGAAGCTTTCAAAGAAAAGTTCGAGAGAATTGTCTCTGAAAAAATCAAAGAACATCAAAAAGAGCCTTCCATTACGATTGATACTGAAATCATAATTGACGAAATTAACAGAGAGTTTATCAATTTCCACAGGAAACTGGCTCCCTTCGGTCCTCATAATATGAAACCTATTTTCACATTAACTGATCAGAAGCTTTCAGGGTATGTAAAAACAATGGGAAAAGATAACAATCACCTGAAATTTTATATCAAACAGGAATCTACAGGACGTAATATTGAATGTGTGGGTTTCAAACTTGGACAATTTGTTGAAGATTTTAAAAACAAAAGCTTTGACCTGGCGTTTACCCTGGAAGAAAACCACTGGAAAGGCAACGTGACTCATTATCTTAATATCAAAGATGTAAAATTCAGGGAGTAAGTACTGCTACCTCTTACCTATTATCTGCTGCTTAATAAATGAAAAAAATCGGTTTATTTTTCGGATCATTCAATCCTATTCATATCGGACATCTTATTCTGGCTAATTATATTCTGGAAAACTCTGATATGGAGGAATTATGGTTTGTAGTAAGCCCACAAAATCCTTTTAAAGACAAAAAATCTTTACTGAATGACCACAACAGACTTGATATGGTACAGCTTGCAGTAAAGAACTATCCTAATATGAGAGCTTCCAACGTAGAATTTTCACTTCCGAAGCCTAGTTATACCATTGATACTCTGACGTATCTCCATGAGAAATATCCGGATTATTCTTTTAGCCTGATTATGGGAGAAGATAATCTGAAGAGCCTTCACAAATGGAAAAATTCTGATGTTTTGATCAAGAATCATCATATCATTGTTTATCCCAGAGTATTTGATGGAGAAAAGAAAGATTCCGAATATTTACAGCATGAGAATATTTCTCTGATAAAAGCTCCGGTAATAGAACTTTCTGCGACAGAAATCCGCAATATGATCAGAGACAACAAAAATGTGCGACCTATGTTACCTCCTGAAGTTTTTGAATATTTGGATGGTAGTAATTTTTATAAGTAATTTTGCCACTCAGAAATTAGAGGGTAGAAACCAGAAGGCAGAGAATGACTCTTACCTTTTCCTCTCAACTCATAGCTAAATAAATGAACTTCATCGAACAATTTTTCTCAAAATACCCTCAGGAAAAAATCATCAAATGGTTTAAACAGATTTGTCTTGCAGAAGCCATTTCATGTCTTTTATTGTATTGTGTCGCTATGATCTGGATCCGGTATGATGAGAATATATATTCCATTATTTTCATCAGCGTTATTGGCAGCTTACATGGATTATTTTTTACACTTTATCTTTTGCTCTGCCTTCCTGCAAGAAAAATTTATAATTGGGATGATGAAGATTTTGTTTTTGCATTATTATCTGCATTCTTTCCTTTTGCGACGATTTGGGTAGACAAAAAACTAGCCCGATTTGATAGAGAATAAATCATAAAATACCCTATAAAAAAAGGACCTTTTCGGTCCTTTTAATTTTTAGTGTTATTACATATCCCGCTTCACATGCCCTGTCGCTGTGAAAGTATGACTTCCTGAATTATTGGTGTAAGTTCCATTGACGGTAAAATCAATGTAATCCCCTACTGCTCCAAAAGTGGCTATGTTGATAACCAAATTTCCATTACTTGGTGTAATAACGGCTCCTGAAAGTTCAAATATATAATCTGTAGTAAAATTGGCTGCAACGCCCAACATATTATTTTGAGTCATAGAGAAAAATGGTCCTGCAGGATTCATTGAATTTATTCTCAATTGTTTGGGCACCATATTAGGTGATGTAGGAGTAAGACCTGCCCATTGCGCATTGAATGATCCTACTACATAAACAACAGGCTGATTATCAATTTTATAATTGACAAATTCATTTACAGAATTACAAGCCATGATATCCCCTAAATTTACATTAGTAGATGTGGCCGTGAAAGTAACCTGATTGGTAGTCTGAACATTGACCGCATCAAATCCTTCATAAATAAACTGTGGATTCGCAGTACATGAATAGGTATTAAATGTAAAACCTCCTGTACTGTTTACCGGTACAGACATATATTGGAAATAGTTTGTACTCACTGCAGGCTTTAACATTACATAACCATCAGTAACAATGGCATTGGCACAAGTTTTCAGATTCCCCTGAATAGTATAACTTGTAGATGCAGAAGGATTGACTGTAATATCTGGGATCGTCGTTATGATTCCGGACGGAAAAGGCCCGACATTAGAAGTATAAATGACATTATTACAGACATCATACACTTTTAAGCTAAGGACTTCACCTGCGGGAACAATTCCAGATACCATTCCTGCATTGTCAGTCATTCCGTACGTTTCATATGCCTGGGAGCTTCTCTTTAAAGTTACTTTGATATTAGGTAAAACTTGCCCTGCAGCATTTTTTACCGTTACTTTCATTGTCGCCTGCTCAAACTGTGCATCACAATTCCACCATGAAAAATGACTTACTGTTCCTACATAGGTATTTCCAATCTTTGTTGCAGAGCCCTCCTCCTTCCACATTCCTGTATCTTCATTATAAGACCATAATGGAATGGTGGCTGGTGAATTGGAAGCTTGTGCAGGATCTACAGGAACAGTAATTTCTGCCGTGTGGCCGTTTGCAATCTGAAGGTTTTGTCCGGAACTTCCTGTTAATTGTACATGCAGCATCCCAAAAGTTTCCATCACTCTGGAGTTTCCTCCTAAATTGGTTGCCAAAAATGATCCCGGCATCAATTCATTGAGGTATTGATTGGATGGTGCTAAGTGAAAAACGGCAACGCTCACATTTCCTGAATAAGCATTTCCGTTAGCATCTTTGAAACTACCGTCAAATTTTACTTTCGTTCCGTTTGGCAATGAAACTGTAGAGGCAGCGCCCGAAGTAATGGTAGAAGTGGCTGTGGCAGGAATCATCATAATATTCACTTGATTCATTCCGTTGGTAGGAACCAAAACCCGTGATGCATTTACATAGCCGGACTTTGTCACTTTTATGTGGGCAAAGTTTTCTTTTACAGAAGCATTTTTAAATGTAAAAAAACCTCTAAGATTGGTTGTCACCGTATTTGTTCCAATGGTAACTGTTGCTCCTGAAACCGGAACCCCGTTTGTATCAAGAACTACGCCCTGGAAATTTCTTTGTGCAGTATTCCCAAAATTATAATTAGATGGGGAATTGGATGTCTCGTCACCTATTTCTAAGAAAGATTCATTCTTACATGAAAACATTAATAGAAATAACAAAAATAAAAGGTAAAATTTTTTCATATGGTAATGATTTTTAGTTTTCACTAAATTAATAATAAAATATGAGTCTTTGTATTTTCTCTTATTTTTCATCAACTATTTTTTAAATCTTAATTAATTTCATGCTATCGTGTAACAAATTTATTGCTAAAGTTGTCTTATTATGCAGAAAGGTCAAGCAATCATTATTTTTAAACTGAATTTTTATTAACTGATAATCAATTAATTATATTTTATTTAAAATATTTTTGAGTACTTTGTATTGCATGATACTAAATTTATTATATATCTTTGCAATGTAAAATAACAAACCATACAAGCTATTAAACTAAAAATAATAATAATCATGAAAACTCAAATTCTTATTGCAGCACTATTTTTCGGTGGACTTGTAACTGCCCAGCAGAAAAAAGACAGTTTGAAAGTAAATGCTATTGATGCAGTTAATATCAAGAAGCAGGTTTTCAAAAAACAAGGTGACCGTTTAGTATACGATGTAGCATCTTCATCTATTGCTAAAGGAACCAACACTTTTAATCTTTTAAAACAAACCCCGATGATTTCCAGTATAGATGGAAAAACGCTGAAGATTTTGGGGAAAAATGATGCGGTAATCTACATCAACAACAAGAAATCCAATATGGATTCTGAGGCACTGATTGAAATGCTGAAATCGACTCCATCAGAAGATATACAAAAAATTGAAGTCATTACAGTTCCCGGAAGTGAATTCCAGGTTGAGTCCAAGGAAGGCGTCATTAATATTGTGATGAAGAAAAGCAAAAATAATGGTTATAACGGGACGTTGAAGATGCAGAATGAGCAAGGATATTACAACAATCCAAATGCAGGAGCTTCTTTTAATTTCAGACAAGGTAAATGGTCCGGGAATTCTAATTTCAGAATGGGAAGCTGGACAGACAGACAAAAATATACATTGTCTAACGGAGATTCTACCTTCAGAAATGAATCTTCAGGTTTCAATGATGATCCCAACAAAAATTACGGAGGAGGTTTCAATGTTGATTATGAAATCAATAAAAAACACAGTTTAGGTTTCTCTTACAATATGAGATATAATAAAAGCTTCAATTCTATATTGGATATCACCAATTGGCAGGATGGAGTTTTATCCAACAGAACTGTCAATAATGAGGATGCGCAAACCAGAAATCATTCTTTCAATTTAAATTATGAAATGAAAACCGACTCTCTGGGAAGCAAACTTACATCGAATGTCTCTTATCTGTGGTTCAACAGAAATAAAGAAAGCTTCAATGAAAGTTTCCCTTTAACGAATGATACGATTAATAAATATTCAGCGCTACGTCAGGCTGTACCACAAATCATCAACAACTATGCAGCCAACATCGACTATCTGAAAAAAACGGCTAAAGGAGCAACGTGGTTGATGGGAATCAGCTACAACCATACCAATACAGACAATGATACCAGACAGGATAAGTTGAAAAACGGAGCGTTTGTGATAGATCCTAATCAGACCAACCACTTCATTTATAAGGAAAATATTCTTGGAATTTACCTGAACTATGAAAGAAAGCTGACTGAGAAATTATCCGGAAAAATAGGAGCCCGCTATGAAATGACCAGAAGCACCGGAGATATTGTAGACAAAACAGGATTTGAAAGAAACTACAACAACCTGCTACCCTATCTGAATTTAAATTATGCCATCAATTCAGATCATAATTTGAGTTATACGTTTTCAAGCAGAATCAGAAGACCTAGATTTTGGGAATTGAATCCTTCCAGAACCTACTTTACACCAACCAATTATACGCAGAACAATCCATTTATATTGGCTTCTAAATATTACAATCAGGAGATCAATTATATGTACAAAAATGCATTCTATGCCAATCTGAGTTTTAATATGGTAGAAGATGCTGCCGCTTCAGATCTCCTTCCACTGCAGGGAACTGTAACGGCTCCAAAAAAAGATTCTAAGGGAAACATTATATATGATATCAAAGGAAATACAACCATGGAAACCACAAGATTCCTTAGATACATCAGAACTAACTACGGAAAAAACAGAGAACTTGCTTTAACTCTTGGGATGAACAAATCATGGTTCAAAGACATATGGACAACCAACTATTCTGTGAACTTAGGATATGTTACCTACAGTGGCGGGGTTTGGGAAGACCCTACATCCATGCCGGTTCCGGGAGAAACTGAAGTTGTAGAACCTTATATCATTAATGTTAAAAACTATAATATGTCTGCTACCCTCAACAATATAATCCGCCTTTCATCTAAAAAAGACTGGTTTTTGGGAGTTAATTACTTTTTTGCAAGCCAGACCGCTATGGAAGGAGGTATGATAGGGGCAAGACAGAGCTTTGATTTCAATGTGAAAAAAATTGTAGGCGACTGGACCATTGTAGCTGAAGTAAGTGACTTATTCAATCAAAGCTTTTACAGAGTTAAAGGTGTACAGCCTAACGGAACCTATAATAATATAACCAACTTCAATTATCCAAGGCTTATAAGTATCGGAGTTACTTACAATTTCGGTAATCAGAAACTGAAAAAGGCAAGGGAAATGAAATCAGCGAATGATGCTGTAAAATCAAGAACCTAATCTATCATAATTTATCTCACTACAACCACTCTTAAATAAAACAAAAATGAAACGTATAATTTTGTCAATGGCTATCGTATTCGGTACTTGCGCATTTGCTCAGGAGAAGAAATCTGATACGGCAAAAACTAAAAATATAGAAGGAGTTACGATCA
Organism: Chryseobacterium sp. KBW03; assembly: GCF_003852415.1. NCBI lineage: Bacteria > Pseudomonadati > Bacteroidota > Flavobacteriia > Flavobacteriales > Weeksellaceae > Chryseobacterium > Chryseobacterium sp. KBW03. The sequence continues at coordinate 40,462 of NZ_QAJO01000004.1, forward strand.
CGAAACAGGTTTTCAAAAAGCAAAGTGACCGTTTTGTATATGACGTAGCCGCTTCTCCGGTTGCTAAAGGAAATACCACTTTTGACCTTCTGAAGCAGACTCCGTTATTATCTTCTACTGATGATAAGACCTTGAAAATTGCAGGAAAAAATAATGCCCTGATCTATATCAACGGAAGAAAAACCAATATGGATGCTGAGTCTCTTGCTCAGTTCCTGAAAAATACTCCGGCAGAAAACATTCAGAAAATAGAAGTTATAACGATTCCCGGAAGTGAATATCAGGTAGAATCATCGGATGGGATCATCAACATCGTTTTAAAGAAAAAAATGAGTGACGGTCTCAGCGGAAACATGAGAATGTCTAATACAACCAGTAAATATAACGCAAGCCAGGCCAGTTTTTCAGCTAACTACAGAAAAGATAAGCTGGGAGTGAGCGCCAATCTTAGCGGTGGGGAAAATATTGAGGCACAAACTTATACGTTAAGAAATGGTACCGCAAATACTTCCAATGAATCTACCGGAGATATCAACGACCCCAACAAAAATATCGGCGGTTATCTGAATATTGATTACCAGCTGAATGACAAAAGCAACCTGGCATTATCATGGAATACATGGGCTAATAAAAGCTATAATTCAACAGTAGATTTGTTTAATACCATAAAAAAAACAGGCACACAATATACATGGTCCAAAAACAAAGAAGATGCAAGGTCTTATAACAATTCTTTGAATCTAAATTATGAATTAAAAACAGATTCATTAGGCAGTAAGCTGAATGTAAATGCAGCCTATCTGAATTATAGAAGATTTCAGTTCACAGATAACCAAACCTTCGCTTCAGATATCAACAGAGGGCTGGGAACAAGAACAACACAAGTGCTTCAGGATCTCCCTCAGATCATTAATAACTTCTCCGGAATGGTAGATTATATTCAGAAATTTAAAAATGATCTGACAGTATCAATAGGAGGAAATTATAACAAAACCAAAACAGACAACGATTCTAAAAACATTACTTATTCTTTTGATCCCGTAAAAAATCCGGATCCCAGACCCAATCATTTTATCTATGATGAAAACATCTATGGTGTGTATCTTACCGTTGAAAAGAAGATTTCCGATAAACTTTCCGGAAAAATAGGAGCGAGATACGAGATTACCAACAGCTTGGGAACTTCTGACAATGCACCTACAGAAGCCCTTAAGAGAATTGAAAGAAACTACAAAAACTTTCTTCCTTATCTGAGCGTGAATTATGCGATTAATGATAAAAACAACATTTCGTATTCCTTTTCAAGCAGAATGAGAAGACCAAGTTTCTGGGAACTTAATCCTGTAAGAAATATTCTGACAGATGATAATTATACTCAGAACAACCCATTTGTAAAAGCATCTTCAACGTACAATCAGGAATTAACTTATATGTTTAAAAATTCATATTTCCTGATTCTAAACCATTCTTATATTCAGGATGCTATTACTCAGGTTCCGTTACAGGGATATCCGGTAGCTCCGGATGGTAAAGTGGGCGCCAATCCTGTATTGAGATATATCAGAACCAATTTTGGAAACAAACAGGAAATGTCTGCAATGCTGGGCCTTCAGAAATCATTTTTTAAACAATACTGGACAACCAACTTCAATATTGGAGTTCAACATAACATCAACAACGGAAGTCTTGACATCGACCCTACTACAGGAGACCGATTCAAAAATCAGAAGGGTGAAGATATTGTATACACTAACAAAACAAATTCCACCAGTCTTCTTATCCAGACCAACAACACCATCCGTCTTGATAAAAAGAAAACATGGTTCTTTGGAGTTAATTATTTCTTCGTAGACAAACAGCAGATCGAGCTTGGATTACTAAAAGAGCTAATGAGTTTAGATCTTAGCATCAAGAAAATATGGAACGACTGGACTTTTGCAGTGAATGTAAATGATGTCCTGAATACCAATATTGTTAAAATTGAAGACTTCCAGGACAATGGGAATTACAATTACATCCACCAAAACCGCTACAATAGAAACGTAATGGTAAGCCTTACCTACAATTTCGGAAATCAGAAAGTGAAAAAGGTAAGAGACATCGAAGGCGCATCTGATGCCATCAAAAGTAGAACAAAATAAGAGAAGTATCTTTCTTCATATTCAATTATTCTTACGGTATCCGCTGTTTTTTTACAGCGGATTTTTTATATTTAATCGCTATGAAAAAATGTGTGCATATTATTTTAATCAGCCTCAGTTTGCTTTTTCTATGGACTGGCTGTAAAGAAAACAAGATAAAACTAGGCAACAATATCAACTTTGATAAAGAGGAAAATATTCAGTACGGAAATAGTCCTGAACAGGTGATGGACATTTACATTCCCAATAAAAAAACAATCCAAAAAAGAGATGTTTTCATGATCATCCATGGTGGGGGCTGGCGTAGTGGAAATAAGTCACAGCTGACATTTTTCACTCTTTCTCTGATGCAGAAATTTCCTGATCATATTTTCGTTAATATGAATTACAGACTGGCATCAGCATCCAACTACGGGCTGCCTAATCAAATAAACGATATTAAAGAGGTCTCTGTCTTTTTAGAAAAGAAACTCAAGTATCATCCTAAATTCATATTATTGGGAAACAGTGCCGGAGGACATTTATCCATGTTATATGCCTATCAATTCGATTCTGATAAAAAAGTAAAGGCCGTTATTAATATTGTGGGTCCAAGTGATCTTTCAGATCCGGGTTTCAAAAATTATCAGGAATATTCTTTTGTTCAGGAAAGACTTGTAGATCCTGATATACCAAGACTGGGAATATCACGTATAGATTTTGCCAGCCCTGTAAAATGGATCACAAAAAGCTCCCCTCCTACCTTATCCTACTATGGAAGTACAGACCGCGTTATCCCTTCCTCACAAGAAAAAATCCTAGATTCCATTTTAAATAAAAATCATATCATTCATGAATCTTATCAATTCAATGGTGGACATTTGGATTGGGATAAAAAGCCCAATGATGAATTTCTTATCAATAAAATAGCAGCTTTTCTTAAAAAATCGGACAAAAAATAACACGTCCTGATCATTCAAAACGTGTTATTTTTATTTCTTAATTGCTTTTATTCAGACTTTGCAGGCGCTGTTCTTTCTGAAACTCCATTGGCATTGAAAGCTTCAATCTGGAAATAGTAAGCATCAGTTCTGTCGGCTCCTGTAAAGAAATATTCATTCTTTCCGTATACCATAATGCTTCCGTACATTTTATCGGGAGATTTTCCCCAATAGATCACATAGCCGTCTGCTTCAGAATTCTGCTGCCATTTCATCCAGATACTTCTTCTTTCACCATATTTCTTAGGATCAGCTCTTAAAGGAACAAAACCTTCTACTTTAGCAGGCTCTTTTCCGCCTCCTTTCCCAAATACTCTGAAACCGCTCAATGCAAATTTTCCGGTGGGCATTTTCAGATTTTCCATTTTCAGGAAACGGGCTTTTGCAGGGCTCTCCAATTCTACATAATCGTGAGGAACATCTTTTGTGTTTTTACTTTTATCCACAATTACATTCCACTTCTTTCCATCATTAGATCCATAGATTTTGTATTGGTGCATCTTTCCCAGGGTTTTCCCCATAAATTCGGCATCCTGATCTGCATAATTGATCTGAATGGCATTGATGGTAGAAATCTCACCCAGATCTGTCTGGAACCATTCTCCGGAATTTCCGGTTTTGGCACTCCAGTAAGTTTTAATATCTTCATCTACTGCATAATTGGGCTGGTAACCTCCTAATGTAGAGGAGACCTGAACCGGTTTATTATAATTCAGCAGCATCCATCCTGCAAAAAGACCTTTTGAAAAATCTTTTCCCTGTGCATATTGCGGAAGATAAGTAGGATAATCTCCGTAGGCTGTATTGCAGTACATCACATCGTCTTTATCAAAACCTGCCGGCCAGATTCCAAGTCGTCTTTCAAAATTATTTTTAGTGGAAATAAAGATGGTGGAAACGTGCCACCAGTTTTTATAATTATCTTCAAAAGTAGCTCCGTGCCCTGCTCCTCTGGCAAAACCACCAGGCTTGTATGAAAATGGATTATGCTGCTGATACTCGAAGCCTTCTAAAGGACCTTTGCTCACGTACACTCCGTCAGAATATCCGCTAAACTCTGTTGCCGGAGCACCGTACTGCATATAATATTTTCCGTTATGCTTAGTCATCCAGGCTCCTTCTACGAAAGGCTGAAGAAAAACATTATCATTGTATTCGCCAAAACGTTCCCATCCGTGATCTTCAGGTTTTAATTTAAGAATAGGTTTAACAAAACCTTCAGACTGAAGATTTTTTACTTTCACTTCTGTTCCCAACAGAGGCCATTCATTGCTTGAGCCCCAGTACAGATATAGCTTATTCTTATCTTCATCATAGTGGAATGCCGGATCCCACGCTCCTACTTTCAAAGTATCCACTGCAATTTTCCAGTCGTCTTTGGTAGGATTGGTACTCTTCCAGATGGGAAAATCCTGTTCCCAGGTAGAACCATAAACATACAGCGTATCTTTCATTGCCCAGACTGCCGGAGCATTCAGATCGTGGGTATATTTATTGTCTCTTAGAAATTTCCTTTTTACAAACTTCCAGTCCAGCATATCATCACTGTACCAATAGCCTTCCTGGTTGGTAGAAAAAAGAAACAGTTTATTTTTAAAATTAACAATGACAGGATCTGCTGTAGCACGGTGTTTCCCTTGTTTTGAAAAAACTTCGAAAGGGGTATATCCGTAGTCTATATTAATCGGGTTACAGAAAGTTTTCTGCTGACCGCCCACCATGATTCCCAGAAAAATTGCTAATGATAAAAGATATTGTCTCATTTTCAGATTTTAAACATTCAGGGCAAAGTTAACTAACTTTTTTTGGTTTTCTCCAAATAAAGCCATCCAGAAGATAATGGGTAAGCTGAGGAACGACCAACAGCGGAACCAAAAACTGAAACAGTTTTTCTGAAACCATCACATTCAAAGAAAAATGCTCATTCCAGACCAAAGTTTCCCATAAAAACTCCTCCAGAAAAGCAAAACCCAAAATGACCGCTACAAATAAAAAGACTCCTGAAAAAGATTTAAAAATCTGCATTCTGTTCAGCTGATGATTTTCTTTTTGTTTTATTTCCTGAATATAAATCAATGCGATATAAGGAATTCCATGGGAAACCACATTCAAGAAAGTAAAGAGAAGGTCATTGTTAAAGTATACAATTCCAAAATACCAGGAAAGGAAGGTTCCGGTGATCAATGCTGTTTTAGGAAAATTAATATTTTTTGTTTTGAAAGCTTCGAAAACAGTTTTAACGATCCAAATGATCAGAATTGTAAAATAGGTGACGGTAATCAGAGGAATATAATCCGGAAGGTTTTGAAGCCATTCAAATTCATTGTTGACAAACCAGGTAAAGGCGCGGGGTGTTTTAAACCAGTATAACATAGGATAGATTGTCGCAGAATAAACAGCTACCTCATCTATTTTTTTGCTCCAGTTATTGGGCTCAAATCGGGCATAAAGTCTCATAAACCCGTACTGCTGGCGTATAAAATGAAAAACGGCAACCAAAGCCAGTACCGACCAAAATGTCAGGCTTCCCAATTGAAATAGAACAATACCCAATACCCAGCTTAGAACAGGAATGCCGAGATAAAGCAGTTTATTCTTCTGTATTTCGCCTTTTACAAAATAGGTTTTGAACAGTGTAGAATAGACATGGGCTACGTCTACAAAAACAATCAGGAAAAGCCATGTGTAAAAAGAATAATGGTTTTCCAATCCCTGGATCTGTTTCTGAAAAAGAAAAATAATCAACAGTACCAGAAAAGGCGGTGATAAAATAAACCACCAGTCTGTTTTTGCATTGTGTATCCAAGGCTGTTTCATATTATAATTTATATCATTTGTCCGGCCGTTCTTATTCCCTGATAAAAAGCTTCTTCAAAAATAGATATTCCCGAAAGATCAGAATGGGCGAAGAATATTTTCCCGTCTATAGGTTCTTTTGCTATCCTTGTTGCTTCTCCAAAAATCTGGTTAGGAACCGGCGCAATCATCGCATGTCCTATTTTATGAAACTGCATTTCCAGAATAAAATCTTCTATTAGCGGGTGTGCTTTCTTCAGATCATTCAAAACTAAATTTTTAAGTTCAGCATCTTTCATTGCATACAGCTTTTTTCTTGCTTTTCTGCAGTCTCCGGTTGAAAAACTCTTATAATGGGTAATTACTCTTTCTCCTATAATCTGGTTAAGATTTTGATGCTGATCAAAGATATACCCCAATCCTGAACTTCCATAGATTACATTATCCCAGGCCAGTTCTTCATCTCCTCCGAATTCATTCTTTAAAGTAATCGTTGTTAAAAGCCATGGAACATAATTAAACGATTGGGCTTTCTTATGATTAAAAATTCTCTCGTTCACAAACTGAGGGGATGCAAACAGTACTTTATCCGCAATGATCTTTTTTGTTTTCTTCTGAATATTATCAAAGCTCAATACCTCAACTTGATCATTGAGTGTTACATCAAAGACAAGATTCCCGGGCATATGTTTCCCCTTTGTATATTTTGAGAAATGTTTTGCCAGTCTGGCATTTCCTTCCGGCCAGGTGAATACCTGATCTTTATATTTCGCACTCCAGTTGTTCTTTCTTCCGGCAAAATAATGAATGCCTGCCCATGTAGAAACATAGTCTATGCCTAATCCGAAATCATCTCTGCAGGAGTAATCCAAAAGCCAGAGAAGTTCTTCTGAGTGATAGTTGTTTTCCTTCAGCCAGTCTTTGAAAATGATTTTTTCAAGGTTTAAGACCTCATCTTCCTGGCTTGAATCATGCACCGGAATGGCAAACCAATATTTTCCCCGTGCATCTTTCTTCAGGCGGAACTCATCCATCAGCTTAAAAAAGCGGTTAAGCTCTTGCTGAGTTGCTCTTGAGATCCCTCTCTGAGGAACAATATCATTCTGCCAGGAGTTTTTATAGAACAGTCTTTCCTGTTGTGGAAAAGTCATTTGGTATTCATCAAGAATGGGTTCTCCATTCTCTTCAGTTCCCAGACAGATTCCACATTCTGTCAGAAATTCTATGATTTCTACATTTTCTTTATTGGGTAAGGGTAAATAATGGGCTCCCAACGGAAACTTTGAAAACGAGTTCTGCCCATTGGAAGAATTTCCCCCCAGATGATTTTCCATTTCCAGAAGAAGATAATTGTTTTCATTATGCTGACTGAAAAACCTGCAAGCAGCAAGTCCTGAAATTCCACCGCCCACAATAAGATATTGGGTGTGGATAACTTCTGAAAACTGTGGAAAATCTTTTGCCCACAGCTTATGCCCGAGAACATGATTTGTTCCGGTAATCTTAAGCAACAAAGACTTTACCTTTTTTCCACAATACTGCAAAAAGGGAAGCATAAGGCTACCTAAAAATATAGTTTTAAGAAAATCCTTTCTACTGTACTTTTCCCCACTCTTCATCAAAATAACGAACTAGTATCTGGTTATCCAGACGGTTAACTTCTACGTCTTTCACTTTCATATCTTTATTAAAATAAGACATCTGTGAAAAGTTGTAATCATAGTATTTTAAACCGGGAAGCTTTCTGTAGATTCTGTTGTTGATGGGTTCAAATGAAGCCATAGAGAATCCCCACTCCCCGAAAGACGGAACATAAGTATGATAGGCAGCTGTGAAAGGAAAAATCTGATTGATCGTTTTTTCTATACACCAGAACGATTTCGGCGCAAAATACGGAGAGGTGGTCTGAACCACAATTTTGGTATCAAGAGTCGTCAGTCTCTCCAGTTCTTTATAAAACTGCAGGGAATATAGTTTTCCCAGGCTGTAGTTGGACGGATCAGGAAAGTCTATGATAATGACATCAAACTTTTTCCTGTTCTCTTTTACCCAAATGTAAGCGTCTTTATTGATAACTTCCACTTTAGGATTGGAAAAGGAACTTTGATTCAGCCTGCGCATGGTTTCGTTGGTCTTGAAAAACTGGGTCATTTCACCATCAAGATCCACGAGCGTTATTTTTTTAACGTCTTTGTATTTCAATACTTCTCTTGCTGCAAAGCCGTCTCCTCCTCCCAAAATCAAAACGTTATCAATGTTTTTTGCCATAGACATCGCAGGATGTACCAGGGCCTCATGATAACGGTATTCATCGGTGGATGAAAACTGTAAATTGTTATTCAAATAGAGACGAAATTCATGGGTATTTCTCGTCAACACAATCCTTTGGTAAGGTGAGCTTTTGGTATATACTACATTTTCACCATATAGCTTTTCTTCAGAATAAGATAAAATCGTATCTGAAAAAAAGAAAAGTCCAAGCAAGAAAACAAATGCCGAAATCGACTTTACTCTTAATGAAAATGATTTTGATAATTCTTTTTTAAGGTAATAACAAAGAAATATCGCAATAGAAATATTAATCAGTCCGAAAAAAAGAGGGGTCTTTACAATTCCCAGCTTTGGAATCAAAACCAATGGGAATAGAATAGATGCCAGTAATGCTCCGATATAGTCGAATGCAAAGACATTTGAAACTAAATCTTTAAACTGAACTCTGTCTTTTAAAATGTTCATCAAAAGTGGAATTTCCACCCCAACAAGACATCCGGTAAAAAAGACAAAAAGATAGAGAACGCTTTCAAAATGTGCGAGAGTATTAAACAAAATAAACAGCACAACAGAGCTGATTCCTCCTACGATTCCTACAAGGATTTCGATCTCAATGAATTTATCAATCAGATTTCCTTTGATGAATTTTGCAAAGTAGGAACCCACTCCCATTGAAAAGAGATACACCCCGATAATGAAAGAAAACTGCTTTACAGAGTCTCCTAAAAGATAGCTCGCCAGGGCTCCGGCCACCAATTCATAAATCAATCCACATGTAGCAATGACGAATACTGAAAACAATAAAAGCAGCTCAAGAGGAATCCTCTTCTTATCCATGAATTGCAGCGCTTATAATCATTGAAATTCCGATGATAAATGCTCCAAAGACAATAGCCAAGGCTACGTTTTTGTTCTGAGCGATCTCATGCCATGTTTTCTCCGGTGTAAGCTTTTCAATAATGAAATAGCATACCAGCAGAATTGCGATTCCTAAAAATGAGTAAAGAACCGAGTTTAGTATTGGTAAGAAATTGATGTTGTCCATAGTTTTTATATTTTTATTTGTGATAGTATCTGTAGAATCCTACTCTGGAATGGCTTCTTGTGGTTCCGTCACGGTATGTTTCCGTTTTGGCACAGTCGCAGACCTGATTTCCCTGGTAGGTAAGATATACAAACCATGTCATGAAAAAACTACCAATCAGGCAGAGTATCCAGTTTTGTTTTATATAGTTTAAAATATTAGTCATACGATGTAGAATAAGGTGAGTTTGAACTGTTTTTCCATTTATTCACATTAAAGAAGTACCTCCCTATATAGATAGCCACAAACATAGCGACCATTATGAATAAAATAAATCCAAAATTCCAGAATGAAATGGGAAGCCAGGTTGCCTTGAGCTGTACATAAGTATTGCTTGAAATGGGATCTGTAGTGAGCTTAGGCGCTTCAGCATTAATCAGGGAGTCCAGCTTTTGAGTTCCGAAAGACGCTTTAGTAAGTCTGACTACTTCCGATGTATCTTTTTCCAGTGTCTTTCCGTCTGCAAAGGTTGTGGTTTGAGCCTTAAATAGATCGGTGACCTCTATAGTTCCTGATTTATCCCGGGATATCATCACCTTTGAATCTGGAGACTGAAGGTTGGAAAAGGTAGGTAAAGAACCTTCCTTCTCTGCAGAAATAAGAAAGTGATATTTTCCGGAGCTTACTCCACAAAGATTAAATTCTTCGGACTGACTTCCTTCTGACCAGCTTTCCCCATCTTCATATCCGTGGTATTGTTCGATATCTTTAGAGGTATAGATGATTTCATTGGTTTTTTCATTCACAAGACTTAGCTGGATATTCGCCCAGGAATTATCAACACCTGAAAAAGCACTCACCTTTAAGGGTGCTGAGCCTCCTGAAAGAGCAAAACTCTTGCTCACCATTTCTTTGCCCTGTACATCTGCAAAATTGATGGTCTCCGCAAAAACAGTTTCATTAGTTCTTGAAGTATACACATACAACTGAAGCAGACATATCATCAATGCAGCCGCACAAAAAATATTTATAGTCTGTTTGATATCAAAATAATAAGGCTGAACAATCCCTACTCCTGTATAATGAGGGAGATTGGCTATTTTAAAAGCTCTTTTAACATCATATTTTGAAATGTGAACTCCGTAAAAATACTGGCTTTTCTTGCTGGTCTTCTCCTGAGAGATCATACGGGTTCCGTTGACATATTCTTTGTAGGTAGCAATACTGAAATCCACATGTTCATCAAAAAAACCGGCTGCAGCTTCAATACTGCACTGGGAGTTTTCGTACCAGCGATAAGTTCGTCCGAGATAGGTTGGTAATCTCGAATTTTTACCTTTAAAATCATCGGGATGCATAGAAATCAGGAAAACCCAATGTCCATCACTTTCACTCAGGAAAGCATCATTTCCTTTGCTGTCTTTTAAATAGTATTCGCGCCAGAAAATACTGGAGCCATATTTCTTGACAATGATAGCAACGACCGTATATTCTACACCTTCAATTTTCCCTTTCTGTCCGACGTCCAAGACCACGTTTTCTGTCGGTACTTTCAAATGCTTGATTTGTTTGTTTCCGGCTACATCAATGAGATGATAGCAGGTTTGGCAAACATATTCTTCAATAGGAAAACTGAGATCTAATTTATTTTCTGATTCGCATGCTGGGCAGACATAATGCATTTTTATCTGTAAATTTTGTGTTTTTGAATGGTATTAGCTTTAAAATACTGAACCACTTCATCTGCGATCTGCTCTACTTTTGTGGTATTATCCTGGGTATAATTACATAGGAAAACATCAAAAGTAAGCTGCTTAAATTCCGGCCACGTGTGGATACAAAGGTGCGACTCTTTAAGGATCACTGCCGAAGTAAAACTCTCATTTTCAAAAACATGATTGGTTACTCCTACAATTTCTACATCTTTAGTTTTCAAAATTTCTTCCGTAAACGTCAGAAAACCTTTGCTGTCTAATAACAAATCTTCTGACTCTGTTTCCAAAGTCAGAAGAATATGTAAACCTTTACTTGATAATGGGTTCAATTAATTTTTTCGTAAATATATTATTTTTTTGGAAGAAAAACCTCAGCAAGCATACATCTTGCGCTTCCTCCTCCATTTACTTCAATGGTATTGAGGTCTGAATAGATAATTTTGCAGTATTTTTCAATAGCTGCAACCTGTTCTGTTGTTAAAGACTGGTAAGCAGTCTGGCTCATCACCAGGAATTTCTCTCCGTCTTTGTTCTGAACCTGAAGCATATTTCCTGCAAACTGCTGCATCTGGTCTTCTGAAATCTCAATAATTTCTTTTCCGGAACCTTTAATGGTTTCAATTACCTTTTCTCTTTCCAATTCATCATCGATACAGTCAAGGCAGATTACTACAAACTGATCAGCCACACACATCATTACGTTGGTATGATAAATAGGAAGTCTTTCCGTTCCTACCGTCTGGAATGAATGGAAAACAACCGGAGTGAAGCCATATTTTGTACAGAATTCTCTGAACAGTTTTTCATCTAATCTTAAAGACACAGAACCGTAAGCAATTTTATTGTCATGATCAAAAATCATACTTCCCGTTCCTTCCAGGAAGTGCCCCTGTGTTTCAGAAAAAGACCAGTCATCAATTTCAGCGACTTTAAAGCCCTGATCCTGGATGCTTTCAATAATATCTTCTCTTCTTTCCACTCTTCTGTTGGATGCGAACATCGGGTATAAAACCACTTTTCCGTCTTTATGGAAACTTACCCAGTTATTCGGGAAAATAGAATCCGGCGTATGAGGATCCAATGTATCTTTTATCGTGATTACATTGATTCCTTTTCCTCTCAGTTTTCCAACAAAGGTATTGAACTCAGCCAAAGCTTTGAACTGAATATCAGAACCTGTCTGTTCCACCTGGAAGTAATTGTTTTTCGCTGTTTCAGCGTTGTAACCGAATGCAATCGGCTCTATCATTAATACTGTATCTGTTGTTTGCATTTTTTTTGATTAAAAGATTGAAAATTAAAAGATTGAAAGAGTACACTCTCCCACTCTCAAACCCTAAGACTCTCCCACTCAATTATTCTCTTACAAGCGGCATGGTAGAGCATCTCAACAAACCACCCATTTTGGAGATTTCTCTGTAAGGAATTTCTTCAACGGTCATTCCCCATTCGTTTCTCAAATGGTTGTTCATTCTTGTGAATGCTTTGTCAGAAACTACTATATCAGGAGAAATAGAGAAAATATTAGGGACCATTTCAAACATTTCTTCATCATTGATATGGAAACAGTTTTCTTCTCCGAAAATATCGATGATTAAACGGTAGTCGCTTTCATCTACGAATCCGTTTTTATAGATAATACATTTGTCTTCTCCTACCGGATTGAATGTACAGTCCAAATGCAGAATACCTTCAAACGGAATTTTATCGTTTTTCTTCAGTTCCAGGTCAATGATTCTTTTCTTTGGAAAATATTCTTTTAATATTTCAATGGCATACTCATTGGTTCTTGCCGTCTTATAGTTTCTGTAATCTTCGCTGAAACAGGTTCCGATGAAAATAAAATCATCCCATACGATAACATCCCCTCCTTCAATATGGGCTGTTTCCGGAAGATTGATAATTTTTCTCCATGCTACTTTTTCAAAAACATTTTTGTATGCGCCCTGCTCATCTGCTCTGTCTGCGATCACATTGGAAATGATCATTTTATCATCAATTACAAAGGCTACATCTCTTGAAAAAACCTGATTGTAATCTTTAATGATACTTGGACGCAGTACTTCAACGTCATACTTTTTTAAAACCGCTTCAAAAGCGTTCATTTCATTAATAATATCCTGTTCTTTAGGATAAATATTATGTTCGATTGAGTAATATGACTTTGCGTCATAACTTTCCTCTAGTGTGGGAACCGGTCCCAGTGAATTAGGCTGGCCTAGAACTACTGACTTCAGCCTACCCGTTTCATTTTTAATGTTTAGTCTCATAAAGATTTATGCAATACTACAAATATAAGTAAAGGTCTCTACCTATAAAACTTTTGGATTATTTTATGCATTAAATTTGAATGTGTCCAAAATTGTTTTTTACTATTTTTTAACAAAAAAGGAAAAGTATTATTTCAAAAACCTCTACAACCTACTATATTTCATCTACATAAGTATTAAAAAACATATTATTTTTATTATTTAAATTCATATCTTAGTGATATAGTTTTCGCGAAATTATAGATCATAAAACTTAACTATTAACACCAAAAATCAAAGTCATGAACAAGAACAATCCAGTGCTGAAAAACGCACAAAAATTAGGAAGAGAGCAACAAAAATCCGTTATGGGAGGAGCACCAATCTCTACAGCCAGAAGATGCTGTGAATGGGATGATACAGGAAAATGTTATATCTGGACATGTGACAGATGCCAATGTCCTTAATACAAATGAAAGCCTGCTTTTTCAAGCAGGTTTTCTTATCTCGCTCTGTTTTCTTCTTCTGTTTTCTGGGTTTCTTTTACCTGATATTTTGTACTTCCTATGCTGTAAATGAGCGAAAATACCAGCCGGCTGCTATCCCACCAGTGTGTAAGGCGGTTATCCATGATCTTTTTGTGCCGGAATTCCAGTTGTTGTTCATATGAATCCAGGAGATTATTAAACCCGATTTTAGTGTTCAGTTTATTATCAAACCAAGACTTCTGAACTGATACATCTATGGTATATCTTGGTTTAATGATGTAAAGACTGTTACCTGTTTTGGACTCATAATTGGCAAAAATATTCACCGTGTATCCTTTTGGAAGTGAAAATACCTGATTGATTCTTATTCCATAATTATAAATGTTCAATGCAAAAACCTCATCCAGATAAGGCATGAATTCATAATTGTAATTTCCTGTGAACTGGCTGGTGATATTCCACCATTTTGTAATTCTGACCGGAAAACTGGTTTCAAAAACAGCGAAATTCCGATACGGAAGATTGGTTCCCAAATATTGCAGTACGTTCGTTTCCGGATTGTAAATGGGATAACGTGTCATGAAATCTTTTTCTTTTCCGACCGTAAAGCTTGTAACCCAGTTTTTATAACGATAGGTAGCTTTGATCTGACTGGTAAATGAAGGCCGTAAATAGGGATTTCCGATCCAGTAATTGAGAGGACTGAAATAAAACCTGAACGGATTAAGCTGCGAGAAAGCCGGTCTTGTTATCTTCCTGCTATAGGAGAGAGAAAGTTCACTGGACTTATTAAAAGTATAGCTTGTACTAAATGACGGAAGCCATTCCAGATAGTTTCTTGAAACAACAGAATCTAAAGTAACCGCATTGGAAACACTGTTTGTATTTTCAAATCTTAACCCGGCATTGATCTGCAGATTTCCTATTTTCTGTCTGTACGAGAGATACCCTGCCCATATTTTTTCTTTATATGAAAATACATTACTTCGCGTAGGGTCAAAAACAAACTGATTTCCGACAGACAATGTATCGTACCTGATATTATTATGGGTGTCGGAATTACTGTACTTGATTCCTGCCTCGATGTCTATATTATTTATTTTTTGGGAAGCATCTATCTGAGTGGTATAGATATTAATTTTGTTAAGCAGATCAGACTTCCAATAAGACAAAAGATTAGCTGTAGCCTGATCTTTATTGATAAAATCATCATCCTGCTTATTTTTAACGGCAAGATAATTTCCTAAAAAACTGAGTTTAAATCCTTTATTTTGGAAAGAATAATCGGCTGTTATTCCATAATTATCCTGCAAATAATTTGTAGGATTTTCACTCACAGTATGAAACACCAGTTGTGTTTCATTTTTATCAGTAGCATAAAGTGATCCGCTACGTGTACGGTCATTTTCCCGGAAGTTACTTCTTAGACTGATCCCGACTCTGTTGTTATCATTCAGCCTGAAATCTGCTCCTGCCTGAATATTATAGACTTTTCCGAAATCCTCCTGATAGGTATTGGTACGCATAACATTGGTATTCACTAACCGTTGCAACGCTTGATATCGATAGGTTGAAATTCCTTCATTATAACCGGCCTGCAGATTGTAGGTTGCCTTTCCTGTATGATAAGATAGGTTGAGTGCATTTTCCCGGTAGTTGAATTTATTAGTATACACATTCCCGCTATAGTTTGCTTTCCAGCCAAGGTTGGTGTTCTTTTTTAATTTAATATCAATAATTCCTTTAAATTCTGCATCATATTTTGAAGAAGGATTGGTATTTACTTCTACAGATTCTACCATTTCGGGTGATAAAGACCGTAAGTATGCCTGTATCTCCTGATTACTCATGACAACAGGCTTGCCATCAATAAAAATGGCAGGAGTAATTCTTCCCCCAATAAAAATTCCGTCTTCCTGGTCTACTGTAACACCGGGTGTTTTTCTCAGAACATCGAGAAGATGGGTAGAGGTTTTAAAGTCATTATTTCCGGCAACAGCCATTACCACATTTCCATCATTCAGTTTCATCTTTCTTGGAGCTGACTGGATAACAACTTCTGAAATATTGGTTGTGGAGGACTCTGTTTTTGTCAGAGAATCTGAGGTTACTTTCTGTGCTTTTCCATAAAATGAGAGAAGCAAGAACAGTATCAAAAACCATAATTTGATCATCATAAATATTAAATTTTATGACATCAAAAGTATCGGGTTGCCGTAAAAAAAGGGTTTTGAAATTAAAATTCCGCAGTACTGAATTATAAATCCAAACTCTGAAGCCTAGGCTCAGTAAGGGTTTTTGATTGTTTGTACAAAAGCGGTGTTGTATTTTTTATCTTCTTAAAAGTAGAAAAGAAAGTTGATTTGGAATTAAATCCTACTTCATACCCAATCTCCTCAATTTTCAAATAGGATCCATTTTCAATTTTTTCACAGGCTTCACTGATCCTGTATTCGTTGATATAAGTAGAAAAACTTTTATCCAAATTATCATTCAATAGTTGGGAAAGCTGATGGGCAGACATATTCATCCTGGAAGCCAGATCGCTCAGTTTAAGATTCGGATTTCGATAAAGTTCTTCAGCACTCATCAGCCTCTGTAATCTGGATACAAAATTATCGGCCTGTTCTTCTGAAATCTTTTTATTGGAATATCTTCCGGCTTCTTTTACCGGGAGCTGTTGATGTTTTTTATTGAATAAGATCAAAAAGTTGGCATACAGCACAAATGAAAATACAAGACTCCCTCCCGCACAGTATATCTGTATCCAACCTGTAGAAATCAGCTGATATGTCAAAAAGATAATCACATTACTGATCAGCACCGGAAGAACAAATTTGTTTGGGTTTGTATGGTTCTGTTTAACCAAAATATAATACTGATACACCGTAAGAAATATAAATACAGACCAGGCGGTATAAATGAAACTTCCAAAATAGTGATCCCATGTAACAGGAAACACCAAATATAATAACCCGACTGCTCCTAAAATAATCGTTAGTATCCCAAACCACTTCTGACAGCTCTTCCAATCAAATTGGTCCTGCTGAAAGGAAGATTTCACATAGTAATATAAGGCAGGGCCTGTAAAAAACAGGGCCGACAATCCCAAATGCGGGATAATTCTTGGTAAATCAGGATAAAAGTAGATGCATACAGAAATTCCTACTCTTGTACTCAGCATTAAAAGAAGAAGTCCAAGGAAGAAGTCTGGCAGGTATTTCAGTTTTTTAACAAACAGCAGATAAATTCCCAGCAGGAATCCATTGAAAGCTCCTACCGCACTAAAGAAAAATAACAGCTGCTGTCCTAAAGTCATTGTATATTAATTTTTTACAGTAGTAAATTTAATCAAATTATTGTATCCGGTTTTCTATAATTTTTTGTAAAATAGTAAAAATTGCCCTTAAGGCTGCTCAACATTATTCTCTGATCCGTTTTCCAACCTTTTTAAAATCAATCTTCGTAAACGTTCTTCGTGATCATCCCCCCATTTTCCCAGTGCAGCAATCACAGGAATGAGTGTCTGCCCAAACTCTGTAAGCCTGTATTCTACTTTTGGGGGTAAAACAGGATAAATTTTCTTAGTCACGAGATCATGCTCTTCAAGTTCTTTCAACTGTACATTCAAAACTCTACGGGAAGCATCAGGAATCTTTCTCTGCAGCTCGCTGGGTCTTTGATATCCCTCATTAATAAACCACAGCAAACGGATTTTCCATTTACCATACAACACTTCTGCAATCAGATCGAGACCGCAGTTCAGGTTGGGTGGGATTTTTCTTTCATACATAAAACAAATGTAGCACAAAGACATGATACCACAATAGGGGATAAATTTATCCCTATGTGATTCGTAACCCCGTACTTGTATGAGCCCGTCATACTCCTGAAATTTGTACAAAAAAGAAATCATGACAGAATCATTTAATTTCAACAACGAATTATCAGATAAAATCGCTTTGGTAACAGGGGGAACAAAGGGAACCGGAAAAGCAATTGCCGAAAGATTATTAGCTGCAGGCGCCATTGTAATTGTCACTGCAAGAAATCAACCTGAAAATATGAACAACCGCCTTCATTTTATTGCAGGCGATCTGAGTCAGCCAAAAGAAACCGAAAAATTGGTACGGGAAGTTCTTTCCACATTTGGCAGACTGGATATTCTGATTAATACCCTTGGCGGTTCAGATACGCCCGGTGGTGGTTTTGCTGTTCTCAGTGATGAAGATTGGGAAAACACCATTCAGACGAATCTTCTCGCGCCAGTCCGTTTAGACAGAGGATTTCTCCCCCAAATGCTGGAGCGAAAGAATGGAGTAATTATCCATATTGCCTCTATTCAGGGAAGATTACCTTTATTTGATTCTACATTACCCTACGCAGCTGCTAAAGCTGGACTTATCAACTACAGTAAAGGTTTATCAAAAGAAGTTTCCCCAAAAGGGATCCGTGTACTCACTGTTTCTCCGGGCTGGATTATGACTTCATCAGCAACCCGAATGATGGAACGTATTGCTGATAGTTCAAAGATCACTATTGAAGAAGCTACGCAAAGTGTTATGGATGCACTGGGAGGGATCCCTATCGGTAAACCGGCACAACCTGAAGATATTGCAGAGTTTGTTGGTTTTCTAGTTTCTCCAAGGGCTGGATATTTAACAGGAACCGAATATGTAGTAGATGGCGGCACCATTCCTACTATTTAATTATTAAAAATAACAATATGAATCTACCGAACATTTTACAGGAATTTTTAAAAGCACAGAAGCTTTTTGACAGTACATCTTTTTCCAATTGTTTTTCGGATCAGGCAACTGTGTTTGATGAAGGAAAAATATATAGCGGAAAAGAGGAAATAAGGCAATGGAATGAGATATCTAACAGTGAATTTCAAACATTGTTTGAAGTACAAGATTTTTCAACAAGGGATCATACAATTCTTTTAAGGATCAATATTTCCGGTTCTTTCGATGGAAGCCCAATACTGCTAAATTTTCATTTCAGAATTGAGAGCAATCTTATAACAGCTTTAATTATTACTGAATAAGTTGTAAAAAAAAAAAATCCCAAAGTAAACTTTGGGATTTTTTTATTATGATAAAAGCAAATATTATCTGCTTGCGATATCGATATAGTTTCTTTCCTGAGCACCTTGGTAAACCTGTCTTGGTCTTCCAATCGGGTCTCCTTTTAGTCTCATTTCTTTCCACTGAGAAATCCATCCTGGAAGTCTTCCTAATGCAAACATTACGGTAAACATTTCTGTAGGAATTCCTAATGCTCTGTAGATAATTCCTGAATAGAAGTCTACGTTTGGATATAGTTTTCTTTCGATGAAGTACTCATCCTCAAGTGCTACTCTTTCTAACTGCATTGCAATGTCAAGAGCTTTATCCTGAATACCAAGTGCAGTAAGGATATCGTCAGCAGCTTTCTTGATGATTTTCGCTCTTGGGTCGAAGTTTTTGTAAACTCTGTGTCCGAATCCCATTAGACGGAAGTTATCATTTTTATCTTTAGCTTTAGCAACATATTTAGATACATCACCACCATCTTTCTCGATAAGCTCAAGCATTTCGATTACAGCCTGGTTAGCTCCACCGTGAAGTGGTCCCCAAAGTGCAGATACTCCAGCAGAGATAGAAGCGAAAAGACCTGTGTGAGCAGAACCTACCATTCTTACTGTAGAAGTAGAACAGTTTTGCTCGTGGTCAGCGTGAAGAATTAATAATTTATCTAAAGCACCTACCACTACCGGATCAATTTCAAAATCAGCGTTTGGTAATCTGAATGCCATTTTGTAGAAGTTCTCTACATAGTTTAGGTTGTTATCTCCGTGGTTTAATGGTAAACCTTGAGTTTTTCTGTAAGTCCAAGCACAAAGGTGAGAGAACTTAGCAATCATCAGCTCAGCTGCATGATCCATTTCTTCTTTAGAGTTTACATTAACTGCTTTAGGATTAAAAGCTGTCAATGCAGAAGTCATAGAAGATAAAACTCCCATAGGGTGAGCAGAACGAGGAAAAACATCAATGATCTTTTTCATTTCGTCTGCGATGAAGTTATATTTTTTAATATTATTGTCGAATGAAGTAAACTGATCCTGGTTAGGTAATTCTCCATGTAATAAAAGATACATTACTTCAGTGAAGTTAGATTTTTCAGCAATTTGCTCAATTGGATAACCTCTGTAGAATAATTCTCCTTTATCTCCGTCTAAGTAAGTGATGTCGCTAATAGTAGCTCCTGTATTTTTGTAACCTAAATCCAGAGTGATCAAACCTGTCTGGTCTCTTAATTTTGAAATATCAATCCCTCTGTCTCCGATAGTACTATCCACGATTGGATATTCATATGAATTACCGTCGTAATTCAATATTACTTTGTTGTCTGACATTATTTATTTATTTTTTTTAAATATACCACTTTCCATAAAATACGGCAAACAAAAATTATCGCTTGCCGTTATTTATAAATTCAATTATCTTTTTATTTTAAATGCTTCTAATCCTGGGAAAATTGCAGTTTCACCTAGTGCTTCTTCAATTCTCAACAGCTGGTTGTATTTTGCCATTCTGTCTGATCTTGAAGCTGAACCTGTTTTGATTTGTCCACAGTTCATTGCTACAGCTAAATCAGCAATAGTAGAATCTTCAGTTTCTCCTGATCTGTGAGACATTACTGAAGTGAATTTGTTATTCTGAGCCATTTGTACCGCTGCCATTGTTTCAGAAAGAGAACCAATCTGGTTTACTTTTACAAGGATAGAGTTGGCAATATTTTCTTTTACTCCTCTTGATAGCCTTTCTACGTTGGTAACAAATAAATCGTCTCCTACTAACTGAACTCTGTCACCGATTTTATCAGTTAACATTTTCCAACCTTCCCAGTCATTTTCCTGCATACCGTCTTCGATAGAAATGATTGGATATTTAGCCGCCAATTCCGCAAGGTAAGAAACCTGTTCACTGCTTGAAAACTGAGCTGCATCCGGAGTCTGGAATTTTCTGTAATCGTAAATTCCATCTTTGTAGAATTCAGAAGCGGCACAGTCAAGTGCTAACATAATGTCGTCACCTGGCTTATAGCCTGCTTTTTCAATTGCCTGAAGTAATGTATCCAAAGCATCTTCAGTTCCTTTGAAAGTAGGAGCAAAACCACCTTCGTCACCTACCGCAGTAGATAAACCTCTTGAATGAAGAATAGATTTAAGATTGTGGAAAATCTCAGTTCCTTTTCTCAATGCATGAGAGAAAGAATCTGCTTTTACAGGCATAATCATGAATTCCTGGAATGCGATAGGAGCATCTGAGTGAGATCCACCATTGATAACATTCATCATAGGAACAGGAAGTGTGTTGGCATTCACACCACCAACATATTTATATAGAGGCATTCCTAATTCTGCAGCTGCAGCTCTTGCTACGGCCAAAGAAACACCAAGAATTGCATTAGCACCAAGATTTCCTTTGTTTGAAGTTCCGTCAAGATCAATCATAATCTGATCGATATAGTTTTGTTCGAAAACCGGTTGTCCAACTAAATTCTCTGCAATTACTTCTTTTACATTTTCAATAGCTTTCAGAACTCCTTTTCCCTGATATTCTGAACCACCGTCACGTAATTCTACCGCTTCGTGTTCTCCTGTAGACGCTCCTGAAGGTACAGCAGCACGGCCCATTGCCCCACTTTCTGTAAATACATCTACTTCGATGGTAGGATTTCCTCTGGAATCTAAAATCTGTCTTGCTTCTATGTAAGAAATTGCACTCATTTTTTATTTTTTTAGTTTAGACAAATTTAATCAAAATTAAACTTTCAGGGGTATTTCAAGGGATTTTTTTGAAATAAATGCAAGTTAAATTTTAGTTAATTTATATTATGATAACTCTACAATTTCTTTGGGTGGAATTTGCAGTTTAAAATGGGAAAAAGAATCATAAAAAAACTCCAGATATCAAAATACTGGAGTTTGAAATTAATTTTAAGGTCACTTATCTTCTCGTTTTGTTCTGATAGCCCTAAAAAAGGACAATACAGCAATACCGTTTCATTTTTAAAGCTTTCATGAGATGTTGTTATTTTATTTTCTGGGGGAAGGAGATAATAAACCCGCTAAAGCGCCTATTGATCCTGAGGAAATGGTTGCAAAGATTGTCACTAATTGAGCATCAGGAGATTTCCCTTGATTCCAGAAAGAGATAAGAATAAGTCCTGCTATAATGGCAATCACTGCCAATCCAAGCATCAGTACAATAATTCTGTAGATCCAATAATCTGTGTCTTTCGGATTTTTTATCTCAACATTTTTAATAGCCTCTACAGGATTTGTTTTGAATTTATCCTGAAGATCACTGTTGTTTTTTAAAGCAATTTCTAAGTCTCCAATACTGTCGTTAATAAGAGTTTTCATGGCTTTTGGTTTTATAGATCAAATTTCCATTAAAAAACCATATCTGTCAATTACACAAAAGGGTAATTTATAAGAGTGATGCTGTCATTATGTTGATCTATAATGTTATTTTGAAGATCAAAGAAGTTCCTGGATTTTGGGATAAGATATTGCATTCACCAGATAATTCAGTCATTCTCCTTTTCATATTTCTGAGGCCGTTTCCTTTTGGCTGGTCATCTGAAATCCCCATTCCATTATCTTCGATTTTCATATAAAAGTTATCTTTATCCTGAGAAAATGAAAGTTTCAAAGTATTTGCCTGACTGTGTTTATACACATTATTGACCGCTTCTTTCAAACAGAGAAAAAGATTACGCCTCATTTCCGCGGAAATAGAAGTTTCAGTAATGATATCTTCACATTCTGAACGTAATACTATTTTTGTTTTCTTTAAAAAATTTCCGGTATACAAGATCGCATAATCGATAAAACTCCCCAATGTGTCATTTCCTGAGTTCAGACTCCAGAGCATTTCTCTCATGGAGATGTTCATTTCTTCAGAGGTCTTCAGAAGTTCATCGATATCACTTTGCAGATCATCGTCTTCTGCTTTCTGTTTCAGAAATTCTGCCTGAAGTTTCAATGCTGAAATTCCTGCTCCCAGGTCATCATGCATATCGAGGGAAATACGTTCCCGTTCCTGTTTCAGCACTTTTTGTTTTTCGAGTTCTTTCTGCAGGAGCTGGTTTTGGTGTTCGGCTTCTTTGAGCTGTTGTTCTTTCAGGTATAAAAGCTGCTTTCGATTGTACATTAATACGACGAAAATGGTAAAAGCAACCAAAAGCACAACCAGTAGTAATGCTATTAAAAAAATAAGTTTTATTTCTGAGGGTAAAGACTTCATTTTTTATCCATCGATTTATATTTGTGTAATGCAATAAAGAATAAGACACAGCATACAATATTGATTATATTTAATATCTGTTTCAGAAGTTTTAGAAACGGTTTATCAATTTCATCCAAAAGATACATCGGAATAATTCTGAAAAGAAAAAAACAGCTCCATAAAAGTATCGAAGTTGAAATCCAAAAGACGGGATCTTCTGTAATTTTTGATTCACTGATATTGTTTAATTTATAACTACACCAATACAATACCTGTAGTATATTGACCACACAATAAGTGATCGCAATATTCAAATTATACTTATCAACATAAAAAAGCTCAATATTCAATAGTATTGCTATTAAAGCTATTATTACAATGGTAATTACTATTTTCTTGTTTTTAATGTAGCGGAAATAAAAGGTGATAAAATAAAAACTATTGAAAAGATTCAGATAATTATACTGAATTGATTTAGTTGAAATAAGATTAATTTCTGAAAAAAAATCTACAGCAAAATTGACGATTAAATACAACAAAAAATAGTCTTGAGAGGATAATTTTCTTCCTCTCAAAACTATGATACCTTTTATCAACACCATAAAAGAAATGATATAGTAGGCTGTAATAAGCATTTTATGGTTCTAAACTTCCTTGATCGTAATATGGGAAAAAGCTTAGGGAGCCTTTATGATCTATCGGGAGAGACACTAAGTAAAATGCTTCCCTAGAATCTTTTGCAGATGGTTTTTCTCCTAGGCAATATGTAAATCCAATCTTAATAATATCTGTATTAAAATCATGGCAATATTTATTTAACGTATCCATGTATTTTGAAACTTTTGCCAAGTCATATTTAATTTCACAAGTAAGGTAATTATCCTTTGAAATATTTTTAAGCTTAAGAGCAGTTGTTGTTTTGCTGAAATCATTTATCATTTTGTCTGAGATAAATTTTGAATCACGTTCTGCATAGCGAACATTAAATAAAAAATAATTTTTTACAATATTATTTGGTGTTTGCTTAAATTTCACAATGATATAAAGGTCGTTTTTAAATTTAGCAAGAGCGTCTTTGTTATCAGAATTAGATATACTGCTTAATAAAGTATCATTTAATTCTACAAATGAAAAATATATTTCATCATATCCTAAACTTTCATAATATTTCACCTTTTGACTAAATACAGTGAAGTCTAAATAGAGATCACATACATCGTTAGGCAATTTAGAAAGGAAATTCATATTGTCTTCAAATACTATATAATCAGGTATTGGCTCTTGAACTCTAATTTTATCTCGATTTCTATCTCGATGCCTTTCTATGAAATTTCTAACTAACATCTCCTCTTCTGTCAATTCTTTATCAGGAGAAAAAAAATCTTCTCCAAATAATTTTTGAGATGCAATACTTAGAATTTCTAACTGATTTTCATTTTTTTCCATAATTTCTTAGTTTTTAAAATTGTTAAACTTATTGATAGCCTCCACTTTATTGTTTACGTGGAGTTTTCTGTAGATATTTCCAACATGTTTTTTGACGGTATCAATACTGATAAATTTCTGATCCGCAATTTCCTTGTATAGAAGACCTTGCGATAGAAGTTCCAGAACTTCTTTTTCCCGTTCCGTAAGTTCGTCGAAGCCTTTAATTTCCGGAAGTTTTTTTTCAAAATGTTTAAGAACTTTTCGGGCAATAGAAAAACTCATTGGAGCTCCGCCATGGTATACATCCCGGATAGAAGAAAGAATCTTGTCCATGCTTTCTCCTTTCACCAAATACCCCATAGCGCCAGCTTTTAGAGAATTAAAGATCTTTTCATCATCGTCAAAACTGGTACACATGATGAACTGCGTATTGGGCATTTCTTTTCGTAGCTTTTCTATGATTTCGATTCCGAGCATATCTTGCAGCTGGATATCCATCATCACTACATCCGGAGAAAAATCGGGTAGATTTTTCATAGCATCATTCCCATCAAAAAACTGAGCGATTACTTTCATGTCCTCCTGGTAATTGATGACTTTCTTCAACGCATTGTTGTAGTTCTTTTCGTCCTCTACTATGGCGATGGAAATGCTCATGACCTTTTTTGTTTGTAGCAAATTTCAACAGAAAACAAATGGAAATCAATTACACCTTTGTGTAATATTGACATCTGAATTGATAGTTATGGTTCAGTCTTTTAGTTTTTACTAAATCTAATCAATTTTTCGTTGCAAAAACAACATTAATTTAAATCAATGCCAACATAATAAAAGAAACAATGAATAAATACCCAATAAAGCTTTGAAAAAGAGGCTCTCTAACATTATTTTATTTTCTTCATTAAAAAAAGAGAATTATATATGAATATCAATCGAAAATTCCCATATTGTCAGGCATGATTTTTGTAAATTTCAAAGAATAAAAATCATAATAAATATCAAAAAAAATAATCATGAAAAAAGGTCTTTTAGCACTTGGTGCTGTACTTGCATTAACAGCAGTAAGCTGTAAAAAAAGCGAAAGCGGAAACAAAAGCGTTATCAAAACAGACAGTTCAACAACTGTAGTTACGGACAACAATGGAAAAATAGATTCGGTAACACAAAGTTCTTCCACTGTAGATATCAATGGACAGAAAACTGAGAAAACAGATTTTGTTTATAAAGCTACAGATGGGACATTGGTAAAAGTTGTTTTCAAAAATGATCCGAAGGAAAGTACAGTAGCCATTACCAGCAATAAGAAAACGTTTACATTACCTAAATCAGAAACTAAAGGTGATGAAACAATTTACAAGAAAGATGATATGACTGCAAGGGTAAAAGGAGACAGTCTCCACCTTGAGCAAGGCAATAATATTATTGAACTGAAAAGAACAAAGATTTAAAATAGAAATGTCCCTTTTATTGAGGGACATTTTATTTATATAAATTTTTAAACTTTCTTCAACAGATCACTATTGATCCAACCATATATAGGTTCACCATCTTTTCCTGCTTCCATCAAAACATATACATAGAACCATCCCAGTTTACTTTTAATAAACTCGACCTGGGTATTTTTCTTAAGTTTAACCACTGTTTCAAATGCTGTCCCTGCACCAGTTCTTACATTAGCATATTCAGCACTTACTTCAAACATATCTGCAGTATCATCTTCTCTTCCCAATAGCTTCGCTCTGAAACTTTCCATAGGAAATGCCGGACCCGGATCGTTTTTTCTGAAAGGAGCGATATCATCATGCCCTAGAATATCTTTAATATTGTAGGTTTCCATCAACAGTTTACAAACCTGAAAACAGGTTTCCAGTTGTTTCTCTGTAAAGCTATGCCAGTAAGAAGTAGTATTTTCATGTTTATGCTTAGCTGCTACTACAACATCTTTAGAATATTCTTTTTCAAACCATGCATAAAACCGTTCATTTACTTTTGTAAGTCTTCCCGGGTTTTCGAGCTCAATACCAATAGAAAAATCATTGAACCCTGAACGGTCGGCCCATCGGCTTCTTCCCGCATGCCAGGCTTTCTTATTAAATTCTACCATTTGGGTAATCCTGCCATCTCTATCGATAATAATATGAGCTGAAGCTTTTGCTGTAGGATCCTGAAACCAGTTTATTGAATTTTCAGCTCCGCGTCCTGCTGTGAAATGAATGATAATGTATTCCGGAATAATAATTCCCTCTTTATTGGGAGATTCTATAAAGGTAATGCTCTCCCCGGAAATTGTTTTTCCTAACTTATCTTTTGCGATGATCATGATCAAGATTTTTTAAACCCTCAAAGTTATTCTAAATATATTAATTAAACATTAATGAAATAAAAAAAAACCATCCGTATTACGAATGGTTTTATTATATATCTGAATGAATATTATTCTTCAGTTTTTTCTTCAGCAGAATCAGCTTTAGCTTCTTCTACTTTCTCTTCTACTACAGGAGCATCAGCAACTACTGCTGTTTTAGCCGTTGTAGATCTTCTGCTTCTTCTCGTAGCTTTTTTCTCTTCAGCATTAGGGTTGTAAAGCTCGTTGAAATCTACCAATTCGATAAGAGCCATATCAGCAGCATCACCTGGTCTGAAACCTGTCTTAATGATTCTTGTATAACCACCGTTTCTTTCAGCGATTTTAGGAGCTACAGTTCTGAATAATTCAGCAACCGCAAATTTATTTTGAAGGTAAGAGAATACTACTCTTCTGTTGTGTGTAGTATCTTCTTTTGCTTTTGTTAATAGAGGCTCAACATATACTCTTAAAGCTTTCGCTTTAGCTACAGTAGTGTTGATTCTTTTATGCTCAATTAGAGAACAAGCCATATTAGAAAGTAAAGCGCTTCTGTGAGAAGCTGTTCTTCCTAAGTGATTGAATTTTTTACCGTGTCTCATTATTAATTATTTATCAGCGTCTAACTTATATTTTGCAACGTCGAAACCGAAGTTAAGACCTTTTGAATGCACTAATTCTTCTAGTTCTGTCAAAGATTTTTTACCAAAATTTCTGAATTTCATCAAATCAGACTTACTGTAAGAAACCAATTCTCCAAGAGTTTCTACTTCAGCTGCTTTAAGACAGTTAAGGGCTCTTACTGAAAGATCCATATCTGCTAATTTAGACTTAAGTAGTTGTCTTGTATGAAGAGTTTCCTCATCATATTGGATAGATGCTTTTACAGCTTCAGTTTCAAGCGTTATTCTCTCATCAGAGAATAACATGAAGTGATAAATTAATATCTTAGAAGCTTCTGTTAAAGCATTCTGAGGGCTAATAGACCCGTCAGTTTCTATATCTAATACAAGTTTTTCGTAGTCTGTTTTTTGCTCTACACGATAATTTTCAATGCTATATTGTACTTTCTTGATCGGCGTAAAAATAGAGTCGATAGCAATAGTTCCTACAGGAGCATTGTTTGACTTATTTTGTTCAGAAGGCACATACCCTCTACCTTTTTCAATATTGAAAGTAATTTCGAAAGTTACATCACTGTTTAGGTTACAAATCACTAAATCTGGGTTTAGAACCTCAAATCCATTGATAGATTTCCCTAAATCACCAGCAGTAATAACCGTCTGACCTGAAACTTTAGCAACAACCTGCTCGTTAGCCTGGCCTTCTGCTGAAGCTTTTAATCTTACCTGCTTAAGGTTAAGAATAATTTCGGTAACGTCTTCGATTACTCCTGGAATAGTTGAAAATTCGTGCTCTACACCTTCTATTTTGATAGATGAAATAGCGTATCCTTCCAGAGAAGAAAGCAACACTCTTCTCAAAGCATTACCGATTGTAAGCCCGAAACCTGGTTCTAAAGGTCTAAATTCGAATTGACCTTTAAATTCATCAGAGTTAAGTAAAATTACTTTATCGGGTTTTATGAATTGTAAAATTGCCATATTATTGGGTTGAGCAAAAATTTGATTAAAAAATTATTTAGAGTAAAGTTCGACGATAAGGTTTTCCTTAATGTCCTCCGGAATCTGGATTCTTTCAGGAGCAGAAATGAAAGTACCTTCTTTCTTCTCATCGTTGAATTGTAACCACTCATAGTTTGACTTAGAAGCCAATGAATTGGTAACAACTTCAAGAGACTTAGACTTTTCTCTTACAGTGATTACATCACCAGCTTTTACCAAGTAAGAAGGGATATTAAGAATTTCTCCGTTCACAGTGATGTGTCTGTGAGAAACCAATTGTCTAGCTCCAGATCTAGTTTTTGCAAACCCTAATCTGTATACTACGTTATCCAATCTTGATTCACAAAGCTGTAAAAGTACTTCACCTGTTACACCTTTGCTTCTGTGTGCTTTTTCAAATAAATTAGCAAACTGTCTTTCTAAAATACCGTAAGTATATTTAGCTTTTTGTTTTTCAGCTAACTGAACTGCATATTCTGATTTTTTAGCACCTCTTCTTTTGTTAGGACCGTGTTGTCCTGGCGGTTGGTTCTTTCTTTTTTCGAAGTTTTTATCATCTCCGTAGATTGCAGCACCAAACTTTCTAGCAATCTTAGTTTTAGGTCCAATATATCTTGCCATAATGGGTAAATTCTAAAAATTAAACTCTTCTTCTTTTTGGTGGTCTACATCCATTGTGTGGCATTGGAGTCACATCAACGATTTCACTCACTTCAATTCCTGAGTTGTGAATAGTTCTGATTGCAGATTCTCTACCTGCACCAGGACCTTTAACGTATACCTTTACTCTTCTTAATCCAGCTTCGTGAGCAACATTAGAGCAATTTTCAGCTGCCATTTGAGCAGCAAATGGAGTATTCTTTTTAGAACCTCTGAAACCCATTTTACCGGCAGATGCCCAAGAGATAACTTCTCCGCTTTTATTTGTTAAAGAAATGATGATGTTATTGAAAGAAGCTTGAATATGTGCTTCACCAATAGCTTCAACTTTTACTTTTCTTTTTTTAACTACTTTACTTTGTTTTGCCATAATTCCTAACGATTATTTACTTGCCTTTTTCTTGTTAGCAACTGTTTTTCTCTTTCCTTTACGGGTTCTAGAGTTGTTTTTCGTTCTCTGGCCTCTTAAAGGTAATCCTAGTCTGTGACGTATTCCTCGTTGGCATCCTATGTCCATCAATCTCTTGATGTTCAATTGCACTTCAGATCTCAATTCTCCTTCTACTTTAACGTTTTCGGAGATATATGTTCTGATTGCAGCCAATTCATCGTCATTCCATTCGTTGACTTTCTTGTCTTCGCTGATACCGGCAGCTTTAAGGATTTCAGAAGAAGTACTTCTTCCTACTCCATAGATGTAAGTTAAACCGATAACACCTCTTTTGTTTTTTGGTAAATCAATACCTGCAATTCTCGCCATAATTTAATGTTAACCTTGTCTTTGTTTAAATTTTGGGTTCTTCTTGTTGATTACGAATAGCACACCTTTTCTGCGTACAATTTTGCAATCAGCGCTTCTTTTTTTAATTGATGCTCTTACTTTCATTTTGATAGTATTTATTTTTTACAAATGCCAAATGGAATGTGTATTCCATTTGGCTAAATGTTTTTAGTATCTAAATGTGATCCTCCCTTTTGTTAAATCGTAGGGAGACATTTCTAGTTTTACCTTATCACCAGGTAAAAGTTTAATATAGTGCATTCGCATTTTGCCGGAAATATGAGCAATAAGAATATGCCCATTTTCAAGTTCTACACGGAACTGGGCGTTCGAAAGTGCTTCCGTTATAACGCCGTCTTGTTCAATATGTTTTTGTTTTGCCATAAATTAATATCCAGTCGTTCTAGACAGTTTAGACTGCATTAAGCCATCATAATGATGGTTCAGCAGATATGTATTAATCTGTTGAACTGTATCTAAAATTACACCCACCATAATCAACAATGATGTTCCCCCGAAAAATAGGGCAAACGCATCTGTCTGAACAAAGCTTCCATGCACAATTGCCGGAAGGATTGCAAAGATAGATAAAAAA
This sequence comes from Chryseobacterium sp. KBW03, assembly GCF_003852415.1. Classification (NCBI taxonomy): domain Bacteria; kingdom Pseudomonadati; phylum Bacteroidota; class Flavobacteriia; order Flavobacteriales; family Weeksellaceae; genus Chryseobacterium; species Chryseobacterium sp. KBW03. Next base: position 70,843 of record NZ_QAJO01000004.1, read on the forward strand.
ATTGCACCTGGCAAGGTAATTTTTGATAAAATATCATCTAAGTAATCAGCTGTCTCTTTACCGGGTCTTACTTTCGGTACTAAACCTCCATTTCTCTTTAAGTCATCAGCCATCTGGTTTACCGGAATTGTAATTGCAGTATAGAAAAACGAGAAGATAATAATTAATAGCGCAAACAATACATTGTACTGCCAGCTAAAAACATTCTTGAAACCTGCAAGAAAAGTGTTGGACTCATCGAATTTTGTTAATAATCCTGGTACGAACATCAATGCCTGAGCAAAGATAATCGGCATTACACCAGCAGCATTTACTTTCAATGGGATCCATTGTCTTGCGCCCTGCATAAGATTCTTGTTTACACCTCCTCTTGCTTGAGCTCTGCTTACATACTGAATAGGGATTTTTCTAACAGCAACTGATAAGATCACCGCTAAAAGAACTACCACCATCCAGAATAATACTTCAATAAGGATCATGATAGATCCCATTCCTCCTTTTCCGTTCTGCACGGCCATCTCCTGTAAGAATGCTTCAGGCAGTCTTGAAAGAATACCTACCATAATAAGGATGGAAATACCATTTCCGATTCCTTTGTCGGTAATCTTTTCACCTAACCACATTGCGAACACTGAACCAGCAACCAGAATAACAATACTTGGTAACCAGAACATGATAGAATTTGGCTCTACAAAATATGCAGATTGGAACTGAGCATACGGTAAGAATAATTGAGTAATAGAAGTTAGGTAAGAAGGTGCCTGTACCAGACAAACTCCAATCGTTAACCATCTTGTAATTTGGTTCAATGTATTTCTACCTGACTCTCCATCTTTCTGAAGCTTCTGAAGATAAGGAATAGCCATCCCCATCAACTGAACAATAATAGAAGCAGAAATATAAGGCATGATTCCCAACGCCATTACGGAAGCGTGGCTGAAAGCTCCCCCCGTAAACGACGAAAGCAAGCCAAGGAGACCTGCTCCTTGCTTGTTACCGCCTTGATTTTTATAATGCTCTAAGAGATCTCCCACTTCTGCAAGATTAATTGCGGGAAGTGAGATATAAGATGCGAATCTATACACAAGGATAATACCTAACGTAAAGAGAATTTTATCTCTTAATTCCTTTAGGCTCCATATATTTTTAAGTGTTTGTATAAATTCTTTCATTAGTAAGTATTATAAGGTAATTGCTTTTCCTCCTGCCTTAGCAATAAGCTCTTCAGCAGACTTAGTGAATTTGTCAGCAGAGATTGAAACCGCAGATTTCAATTCTCCTCTACCCATAATTTTCACTAATTCGTTTTTAGAAACTATTCCGTTTGCTACTAAAACTTCTTTCGTGATTTCTCCAGTAATGGATTTGTTCTCGATTAAAGTTTGAATAGTATCAAGGTTAATTCCTCTAAACTCTTTTCTGTTTACGTTTTTGAATCCGAATTTAGGTAATCTTCTTTGTAAAGGCATCTGTCCACCTTCGAAACCGATTTTCTGAGAATAACCAGCTCTAGCTTTTTGACCTTTGTGTCCTTTTGTTGAAGTACCTCCTTTTCCACTACCTTGACCTCTACCAATTCTTTTTGAGTTGAAAGTAGATCCAGCAGCAGGTTTTATGTTATTTAAATTCATTTTAATTTCTCTTTTATAAAATTATTTTTGAACTTCAAGTAAGTGTCCTACTGCAGCGATCATTCCTAAGATGGAAGGAGTAGCTTCATGTTCTACAACTTGGTGAAGTTTTTTTAATCCTAATGCTTCAAGCGTTCTCTTTTGGGTTTTTGTTCTACCAATAGCGCTTCTTACTTGTTTTACTTTAATTGTTGCCATTGTTTTTATATTAACCGTTAAACACTTTACTTAGAGAAACTCCTCTCATTCTAGCGATCTCTTCAGGTCTTCTGATGTCTAATAACGCTTTGAAAGTAGCTTTCACTACGTTGTGAGGGTTAGAAGATCCTTTAGATTTTGAAAGGATATCGTGAATACCAGCTGATTCTAATACTGCTCTTACCGCACCACCGGCGATAAGTCCTGTACCGTGAGAAGCAGGTCTTAAGAAGATATCTGCACCACCGTATCTAGCAGTAGTTTGGTGAGGAATAGTGTGGTTCATTACAGGAACTTTCACAAGGTTTTTCTTAGCGTCTTCAACTGCTTTAGCAATTGCAGAAGCAACCTCTTTAGATTTTCCTAAACCGAAACCAATAATACCTTCTTCGTTTCCTACTACAACAATAGCAGAAAATCCGAAAGCTCTACCCCCTTTTGTTACTTTTGTTACTCTGTTAACAGCTACGAGACGATCTTTTAATTCTAATCCTCCCGGTTTTACTCTTTCTATATTATCTAGTCCTAACATATTTTCCGAAATTTAATGATTAGAATTTAAGTCCACCTTCTCTCGCACCGTCAGCTAGAGCTTTCACTCTACCGTGATATACGAAACCGTTTCTGTCAAATACAATACTTCCGATTCCTGCAGCGATAGCTTTAGCAGCGATAGCTTTACCAACAGCAGCAGAAATTTCAGTCTTAGTACCTTTAGCGTCTACACCTTTCTCTCTAGAAGAAGCTGATGCTAAAGTTTTACCATTTTTATCGTCGATTAACTGAGCGTAAATTTCCTTATTACTTTTGTATACAGATAATCTTGGCAATTCAGAAGATCCAGAGATTTTCCCTCTTACTCTTCTTTTGATTCTTATTCTTTTTTCTAATTTACTTAATGCCATAATACTTATAATTTATTAAGCAGATTTACCAGCTTTACGTCTAACAATTTCTCCTACGAATCTTACACCTTTTCCTTTGTATGGCTCAGGCTTTCTGAAAGAACGGATCTTTGCAGTAACCATTCCTAGAAGTTGCTTGTCATGAGACGCTAAAGTAATAATTGGGTTTTTACCTTTTTCAGTCAATGTATCAACTTTCACTTCACCTGGAAGTTCTAATACGATACCGTGAGAGAATCCTAAAGCCAACTCAAGTTTTTGACCTGTGTGAGAAGCTCTATATCCTACCCCTACTAGTTCTAGTTTCTTTTCGAAACCTTCAGTTACACCAACGATCATGTTGGCGATTAACGCTCTGTATAAACCGTGAAGCGCTTTGTGTTGCTTAGAATCAGATGGTCTGTTTACATTAAGCTCACCATCTTTTTGTTCTAAAGTAATTCCTGCTGTAAGCTCTTGAGAAAGTTCTCCTTTTGCTCCTTTTACAGTTACTACACCGTTATTTTCAGTGATTGTAACTCCAGCTGGAATTGTTATAATTGCTTTACCAATTCTTGACATTTTCCTCTGATTAAAAATTAATAAACATAGCAGATTACTTCACCGCCTACTTTCTCTTCTCTAGCTTTCTTGTCAGTCATTACTCCTTTAGAAGTAGAGATGATAGAAATACCCAAACCGTTTAGTACTCTTGGAAGTTCCGTAGAACCTTTGTACTGTCTCAAACCTGGTCTAGAAGCTCTTTGAATAGACTTAATAGCAGGTTTGCTAGTTTGCTTATCGTACTTTAAAGCGATTTTGATCACTCCTTGAACAGCGTTATCTTCAAACTTGTAGTTTAAGATATACCCTTGATCAAATAGGATCTTAGTAATCTCCTTTTTGATTTTCGATGCAGGAATTTCCACCACTTTGTGGCCTGCGCTTTGTGCGTTCCTTACTCTTGTTAGGAAATCTGAAATTGGATCTGTTACCATTTTTCTTTTATAAATTATTGGTTAAAGACAATCAGTATTGAAAAGACTTGAAGATAAAAATATCAGACTTCAGAAAACCTCGGTCTGATATTTATTCTTTAGTATCTAAACAACTTAATTGTCTCGATTTTAATTAGTAATTATTACCAACTAGCTTTTCTTACACCTGGGATAAGACCGTTGTTTGCCATTTCTCTGAAAGTTACTCTGGAAAGTCCGAACGTTCTCATATATCCTCTTGGTCTACCTGTTAGTTTACATCTGTTGTGTAATCTTACAGGAGAAGCATTTTTAGGTAATTTCTGAAGTCCTTCATAATCACCAGCTTCTTTTAAAGCTTTTCTTTTGTCAGCGTATTTAGCAACTAGTGCTTCTCTTTTGCGCTCACGCGCTTTCATTGATTCTTTAGCCATTTCTTAGTTCTTTTTAAATGGTAAACCGAAGTGAGTTAGTAATGCTTTAGCTTCTTTATCTGTCTTCGCAGTAGTAACAAAAGTGATGTCCATCCCTTGGATTTTTTTCACTTTGTCGATTACGATTTCAGGGAAGATAATTTGCTCAGTAATACCTAAGTTGTAGTTACCTCTACCATCGAAACCATCAGCTTTGATACCAGAGAAATCTCTGATACGTGGCAAAGCAGAAGAAGTAAGTCTGTCTAAGAACTCATACATTCTGTGAGCTCTCAATGTTACTTTCGCACCTACAGGCATTCCTTTTCTCAATTTGAATGCAGCTTCGTCTTTCTTAGAGATTGTACCTACTGCTTTCTGACCTGTGATGTTTGTAAGTTCTTCTACAGCATAATCGATAATTTTCTTATCTGCAGTAGCGTCTCCTAAACCTTGTGATACAACGATTTTCTCTAATCTAGGTACTTGCATGATTGACTTGTACCCGAATTCTTCCATCATTGCAGGAACAATTGTTTCTCTGTATATTTTTTTGGGTCTTGCTATAAATTCCATGTTAATTCAAATTATAAAGTTTCACCCGTTTTTTTGTTGATTCTTACTTTCTTATCTCCTTCGATTTTGTAACCGATTTTGATAGCTTTTCCATCTTTACCAACTAAAGCTACGTTTGAGATATGAATAGAAGCTTCCTTTTCAGTAATTCCTCCTTGAGGATTTGAAGCTGAAGGCTTAACGTGTTTTTTAACGATGTTAAGTCCTGCAATAATTACTCTTGGGTCTCTTCCTTCTTTCTTGATCACTTCAATAACTTCACCAGTCTTACCTTTGATATCTTTCTTACCAGTAGTAATGATTACGTTATCTCCTCTTTTTATTTTTAACTTTGACATTTCTTTTAAAAATTTTAAAAATTAAAGTACTTCAGGAGCTAATGAAATGATTTTCATATATTCTTTATCTCTCAACTCACGAGCAACTGGTCCGAAAACACGAGTTCCTCTCATTTCTCCCGCTGCGTTTAGTAATACACAAGCATTGTCGTCGAATTTGATGTATGAACCATCTTTTCTTCTTACTGCTTTTTTAGTTCTTACTACTACAGCTTTAGATACCTGACCTTTTTTAGCGTTTCCTGATGGTGTAGAATCCTTGATAGTAACAACGATTTTATCACCAACTGAAGCATATCTTCTTCTGGTTCCTCCCAGAACTCTGATAACTAGTACTTCTTTTGCACCTGTGTTATCAGCAACTTTTAATCTTGATTCTGTTTGTAACATTATTACTTAGCTTTTTCAATGATTCTTACTAATCTCCATCTCTTGCTCTTGCTCAAAGGTCTAGTTTCTTGGATCAAAACTGTATCACCTTCTGTGCATTCGTTGTTCTCGTCATGTGCAGTATATTTTTTCGTTTTCAAAACGAATTTACCGTACATCGGGTGCTTTACTCTTGTAGTTTCACTAACAACAATAGTTTTTTCCATTTTATTGCTGGAAACCACTCCGATTCTTTCTTTTCTTAAATTTCTATCCATTGTAAAATGAAATTATTGTTTGTTAGTTAACTCAGTGTTTAGTCTTGCGATTGCTTTTCTCAAATCTCTGATTTGAATCGGGTTTTCAATTGGGCTGATTGCATGAGCCAACTTCAATTTAGAATATTGAGCTTTTGCTTCAGTTAATTGAGCTTGAATATCACCCGCGCTTAAATTTTTAATATCAGCATTTTTCATTGTATTCAAAGATTATAGAGGTTTAACAAAATCGTTAGCAACGATGAATTTAGTAACTACTGGTAATTTTTGCGCAGCAAGTCTTAAAGCTTCCTTAGCGATATCGTAAGGTACACCTCCGATTTCGAACATAATTTTACCAGGTTTTACTACAGCTACCCAATATTCAACAGCACCTTTACCTTTACCCATACGTACTTCCGCTGGTTTTTTAGTAATTGGCTTATCTGGGAAGATTTTGATCCATAGTTGACCTTCTCTCTTCATATATCTTGTCGCAGCAATACGAGCTGCTTCAATCTGTCTTGCAGTGATCCAAGCTCCTTCCGTCGCTTTGATCCCAAATGTTCCGTAAGCAAGTTGACTACCTCTTTGGGCATTCCCCTTCATCTTCATCTTGTGAACTCTACGGAATTTGGTTCTTTTTGGTTGTAACATAATTTCTAAATTTTAGATTTTAGATTTTAGATTTTAGATTTTTTTTAATTTTAAAAAAGTAACGGTAATTTAAAATTCAAAATTTCTAATCTAAAATTTTAATTATTATTGTTATTGTTGTTGTTTTTTCTAGGTCTTCTGTTGTCTCTGTCTCCACCTCTGTTTCCTCTATCTGACTGACCTCCTTTTTTCTGTTGTCCCACTAGTGGAGAAAGTTCTCTTTTACCGTAAACTTCCCCTTTCATGATCCATACTTTTACACCTAATCTACCGTAAGTAGTGTGAGCTTCTGCCCAGTGGTAATCGATATCTGCTCTGAAAGTAGACAATGGAATTCTTCCGTCTTTGAAAGATTCTGATCTTGCCATTTCAGCTCCGTTCAATCTACCAGAGATTTGAACTTTGATACCTTCAGCACCCATTCTCATAGTACTTGCCATTGCCATTTTAACAGCTCTTCTGTAAGAAATTCTGTTCTCAATTTGCTTAGAAATACTATCAGCAACTAGTACAGCGTCTAATTCAGGTCTTTTGATTTCGAAAATGTTGATTTGAATATCCTTACCTGTAAGTTTCTTCAATTCTTCTTTCAATTTATCAACTTCCTGACCTCCTTTACCGATGATAAGTCCCGGTCTAGCAGTAGTAATTGTAACTGTTACTAATTTAAGTGTTCTTTCGATATAAATTTTTGAAATACCACCTTTAGATAATCTAGCCTCAAGGTATCTTCTGATTTTGTAGTCTTCAGCGATTCTGTCTCCATAATCGTTTCCACCAAACCAGTTAGAATCCCATCCTCTGATGATACCTAATCTATTACCAATTGGATTTGTCTTCTGTCCCATACCTTGATTAATTTTCTTTTTTACCTAAGATTAATGTAATGTGGTTTGATCTTTTTCTGATTCTGTACCCTCTACCTTGTGGAGCTGGTCTTAGTCTCTTCAATTGTCTTGCACTGTCTACAAAAATTTCTTTAACGATAAGATTTGCTTCTTCAATATCAGCACCTTCGTTTTTAGTTTGCCAGTTAGCCATTGCAGAAAGCAATACTTTTTCTAACTTGTTAGATGCGTCTTTTTTAGAATATTTTAGAATGTATAAAGCTTTGTCTACCTGCTCTCCTCTAATGATATCAGCTACTAATCTCATTTTTCTTGGAGAAGATGGGCAATCATTGTGTATTGCTTTTACTACATCTTGGTTTGTCAATTTACGTGCTAATGCACTTTCTCTTTTTCTTGATCCCATGATTATCTGCTTCCTTTGTTTTTGTTACCACCATGACCTCTGAAAGATCTTGTTGGAGAAAATTCGCCTAGCTTGTGACCAACCATGTTTTCTGTAACATAAACAGGGATAAAAGATTTCCCGTTGTGTACTGCAATAGTTTGTCCTACGAAGTCCGGAGAGATCATTGATGCTCTAGACCAAGTTTTGATAACTGTCTTCTTACCAGACTCTATATTTGTCTGAACCTTCTTATCTAAAGTATGATGAATGAATGGTCCTTTTTTAAGTGATCTTGCCATAATTATTTACGTTTAGATATGATATGACGGTTAGACGCTTTATTTTTCTTTCTGGTTTTGTAACCTTTAGCAGGCATACCGTTTCTAGATCTTGGGTGACCTCCTGAAGAACGACCTTCACCACCTCCCATTGGGTGATCAACTGGGTTCATTACAACAGCTCTTGTTCTTGGTCTTCTACCTAACCATCTGCTTCTACCAGCCTTACCTGATACAGTTAACTGGTGGTCAGAGTTAGAAACTGATCCAATCATTGCATAACATTCAGTAAGGATCATTCTAGATTCTCCTGAAGGCAATTTGATGATTGCATATTTCCCGTCTCTTGAAGTTAATTGAGCTGAAGAACCAGCACTTCTTGCTAAAATTGCACCTTGACCAGGCTTCATTTCAACACAAGAAATAACAGTACCCAAAGGAATGTTTTTCAACTTCATTGCGTTCCCTACATTTGGTTCTACGCTTTCACCAGAAATTACTTTCTGATCAACTTTGATACCGTTTGGAGCGATGATATATCTCTTCTCTCCATCAGCATACTCTAATAAAGCGATAAATGCAGTTCTGTTTGGATCATATTCTACAGATTTTACAGTGGCTTCAACGTTTGCTTTGTTTCTTTTGAAGTCAATAATTCTGTATTTCTTTTTGTGTCCACCTCCGGTGTAACGCATGGTCATTTTACCAGTTTGGTTACGTCCACCTGACTTACTAATACCAACTGTTAGAGATTTCTCTGGTTTGTTGGTAGTAATTTCTTCAAAATTGTTTACAATTCTGAATCTCTGTCCCGGGGTGATAGGTTTTAATTTTCTAACAGACATTACTATTATTTATAATTAATAATTAATTTACAGCAAAAATATCGATAACCTCACCTTCAGCAAGTTTGATTACCGCTTTTTTCAATTTGTTTGTCTTTCCTACTTGAAGACCTTTTTTAGTGTACTTTGAAGAAACCTTCGGAGCATAAATCATTGTGTTAACGTCTGCTACTTTTACACCGTAAGCTGCTTCAACAGCTTTTTTAATCTGGATTTTATTCGCCTTAGGTTCAACTAAGAAAGAATAAGAACCTCTTAAATCTGTAAGGTAATTAGCCTTTTCTGAAATAACTGGTTTAATAATAATAGACATGACTTATTTCTTTAAATTTTCCTGGAATTTTTCAACTGCACCTTCGAAGAAAATAATCTCACCTGCGTTTACTAAGTCGTAAGAACTGATCTCGTTGAAGTTCATTACTTTAGTTTTAGGTAAGTTTCTTGAAGACAAATACACATTCTTGTTAGCTTCAGGAAGAACGAATAAAGATTTTTTACCGTTAAGTTCCAATGCATTCAATACACTGATAAAATCTTTAGTCTTAGGAGCACCAAAGCTCAAATCTTCTAAAACTTTAATGCTGTTGTCTCTCATTTTCTGAGATAAAACAGATTTCTTAGCTAATCTCTTAAGAGCTTTGTTCAATTTGAATCTGTAGTCTCTTGGCTTAGGTCCGAATACTCTACCTCCACCTCTGAAAGTTGGAGATTTAATATCACCATATCTAGCAGATCCTGATCCTTTTTGCTTCTTAAGCTTTTTAGTAGAAGCAGTAATTTCGCTTCTTTCTTTTGCTTTATGAGTCCCTTGTCTTTGTGCAGCAAGGTACTGTTTAACTTCTAAGTAAACCGCGTGCTGATTTGGCTCAATTCCGAATACTGTTTCGTCTAGAGTTACTTTTCTTCCGGTCTCTTTTCCTGATGTATTTAATACTACTAGTTCCATTTTCTGATAATTACATAAGAATTTTTAGCTCCCGGAACAGCACCTTTTACTACTAAAAGATTTTGTTCTTGATCAACTTTTAACACTTGAAGGTTTTGAACAGTTACCTGCTCACCTCCCATTCTTCCAGCCATTCTCATCCCTTTGAATACTCTTGAAGGGTCTGATCCAGCACCGATAGAACCTGGAGCTCTAAGTCTGTTGTGCTGTCCATGAGTTGCCTGCATTACACCTCCAAATCCGTGTCTTTTAACAACACCCTGGAAGCCTTTACCTTTTGAAGTTCCTGTTACGTCAACATATTCACCTTCAGTGAACAAATCAACTTTTACTTCTTCTCCTACTTTCACATCAGCGAATCCGTTGTGGAATTCTACCAATTTAGCTTTAGGAGCAGAACCAGCCTTTTTAAAATGGCCAGCTAACGCTTTACCAACGTTCTTCTCACTCTTGTCATCGAAACCCAATTGAACAGCTGTATAGCCGTCCTTTTCCAAGGTTCTGACCTGTAAAATCGAGCATGGACCTGCTTGAATAACGGTACAAGGCATGTTTTTGCCGTTCTCGTCAAACAGAGATGTCATCCCGATTTTTTTTCCAATAATACCTGACATTGTTTATATTATAATAAAATTTATCCTTTATTCATTACCATTTTTCCGAGTCTGAAGTAATTTCTACTTTTGATATAGGCATACTACGCCCGTAAAATGAGTGTGCAAATGTATGAATAATTTTATAACTGACAAATATTTCAAGTAAAATATTTTGATTTTTAATCAATTAGATGATTTTGAAAAAATTCAGAACAAATTTCCCAAAGATTTATTTTGATTTTAAAAAAGAAATTAAGATGAGGGTATTATTTAGCAATAATATTTACCCCTACTTCCTCCAGTTCAGCCCTTTCTTCAACAGAAATACCATGATCCGTGATCAGATAATCCACCTGATCCAAAGCTGCTATTTTACCAAACCCTTTCTTATTCAATTTTGAAGAATCCGCTAGAATCACCGTTTGATCTGCACATTCCATCATGATCTGATTCAGGTGAGCTTCTGCAGCATTGGAAGTACTGATTCCGAATTCAGGATCAATCCCATCAACGCCCAGAAAAAGTTTATTACAGGAAAACTGCTTAAGAATTCCTTCGGAAATAGAACCTACTATAGAAGTAGAACTCTTGCGTACTTCACCTCCCAACTGAATGATATTAATGTTAGGATTATTACAAAGTTCAATCGCCACCCTTAAAGAAGAGGTCAGAACTGTCAGCGGTCCAAAATTCACCAGCATTCTGGCAAGGTAGTGCATGGTTGTTCCGGAAGCCAATATAATACAATCGTTTTCCTGGATCAGAGACAAAGCTGCCTTTGCAATAGCCTGCTTCGCTTCCACATTGATATTTTCTTTTTCTCCTACATTTTTCTCATAAGCATACCTCACCTGCTTACTCGCCCCTCCATGATTTCTGAAAAGAAGCCCCAAACTTTCGAGATAGTTCAGATCCTTTCGGATCGTAACCGAAGAAACACTAAGCTTTTCGCACAGATCCTGAACAAGCACATGTCCTTTCTCATCAAGCTCTTTTAGTATTTCATCCTGCCTTGGTAGTAGCTTTTCCATTTTATTCGTTTCATCAAAAATACCGATTTTTTTTCACATCTAAAAATTTCATTTATTTTCTTTTTGCTTTCATTTTTAATTTATATATTTGAAAACGAAACATAAACGAAACATTTATGAAACGAAACGAAGAACTAAGTAAGTTAACCGATGTAAAAGAATGGGACTTTATTGTCATAGGAGGAGGAGCCAGTGGTTTAGGTTCAGCATTAGATGCGGTAAGCAGAGGATTCAAAACTTTATTGCTTGAATCTCATGACTTCGCAAAAGCAACATCCAGCAGAAGTACCAAATTGGTACACGGTGGAGTTAGATATCTTGCCCAGGGAGATGTCGGATTGGTAAAAGAAGCATTAAAAGAAAGAGGTCTCTTGGCAAAAAATGCAGCGCATATCGTAAAAAATCAGTCTTTTATTATCCCAAACTACACCTGGTGGGGCGGAATCTATTATAAGATCGGGCTATCCGTTTACGACTTCCTTGCCGGAAAACTAAGTCTGGGAAAAACAAGATACATCAGTAAATCAAAAACCATTGAAAAGCTTCCCACTATTGAACAAAATCACTTAATGAGTGGTGTTGTTTACCAGGACGGACAATTTGATGATGCAAGGCTTGCTGTAAACCTTACCCAAACCATTATCGAGAAAGGGGGAACTGCTGTTAATTATGTAAAAGTAATCAACCTTTTGAAAGATGCCTCTGATAAAGTAATAGGTGTCGTTGCTGAAGATCAGTTTTCAAAGCAGCAATATCAGATTCACAGTAAAGTGGTCATCAATGCAACAGGTGTATTTACGAATGACATTCTTAATATGAACAATCCTAAGCATGGTAAATTAGTTGTACCAAGCCAGGGAATTCACCTTGTACTGGATAAATCATTCCTGAAAAGTGATGATGCGATTATGATCCCGAAAACTTCAGACGGAAGAGTTTTGTTTGTTGTCCCTTGGCATGACAGAGCCCTGGTAGGAACTACAGACACCCTTCTGAAAGATGAAAGTTTTGAACCCCGTGCCTTAGAAGAGGAAATTAATTTTGTCTTAAATACAGCCAGACAATATTTAGCTAAAAAGCCGACCCGCGAAGATGTAAAATCCGTTTACGCAGGACTTCGCCCTCTTGCCGCTCCCAAAGACGGAAGCAAAAGCACAAAAGAGGTTTCCCGAAGCCACAAAGTCATTACTTCAGATACAGGATTAGTTTCTATTATCGGAGGAAAATGGACCACATACCGTAAAATGGCAGAAGATACAGTAGATGAAGCCATGAAAGTTCACCGATTGGGAAATTCTCCTTCTAAAACAGAACACCTTTCCATCCATGGAAATGTGAAACCTGAACAGGTAGACAGAACCAATCACCTTTACGTTTACGGATCTGATATACCTGCTATAAAGGCTCTTCAGGAAAGTAATCCGCGCTATGCACAGAAAATCCATCCTGACCACGCTTTCACCGTAGCAGAAATAGTATGGGCAGTAAGAAATGAAATGGCAGAAACTATTGAGGATATTCTTGCAAGAAGAGTACGTCTCCTATTTTTAGATGCAAGAGCAGCGATAGACTGCGCTCACAATATTGCCAGAATCATTGCCGAAGAAAAAGGTTTTACCGAAGAATGGGCACAGCAACAGGAAAATGAATTCATTGAGTTGGCAAGAGGATATCTATTAACTCCTTATTCGCCAAAAGTTATCAACCTATATTAACATCCTACCTATGAATGAGAAATTGATTCTCGCTTTGGATCAGGGAACAACATCTTCCAGAGCGATTTTATTTAACCACAGTGGAGAAATAAAATATGTATCACAAAAAGATTTCGAACAGATCTTTCCTACCCCGGGCTGGGTAGAGCATGATCCCAACGAAATCTGGTCATCACAAATCTCCGTAGCAGCAGAAATTATAGCGAAAGCAGGAATCTCCGGACTGGAAGTTGCCGCCATCGGGATTACAAATCAACGTGAAACCACGATAGTTTGGGACAAAGAAACGGGTGAACCCATCTACAATGCTATTGTGTGGCAGGACCGCAGAACATCAAAATATTGTGATGAACTGAAAGACCAGGGACATGCTGAGATTATTAAAGAAAAAACAGGACTTGTTCTGGATGCTTATTTTTCAGCGACCAAACTAAAATGGATTCTTGACAATATAGAAGGAGCCAGACAAAAGGCTGAAGAAGGTAAATTATGTTTCGGGACCGTTGATACCTGGCTTGTCTGGAAGCTGACCCGTGGAAAAATGTTTATCACAGACGTTTCCAATGCCAGCAGAACAATGCTTCTGAACATCCATACTTTAGAATGGGACAATGATCTTTTAGAATTATTCAATATTCCTAGAGCAATTCTTCCTGAGGTTAAGCAAAGCAGCGAAATCTATGGAGAAACAGCTACCACTCTATTCTCTACTAAAATTCCGATTGCTGGTATTGCCGGTGATCAGCAAGCTGCCTTATTTGGTCAGATGTGTACCACTCCGGGAATGGTAAAAAACACTTACGGAACAGGATGCTTTCTATTAATGAACACAGGTACAGAAGCAGTTTCTTCTAAAAACAATCTTCTTACAACCGTAGCCTGGAAAATCAATGGAGAAGTGAACTATGCACTGGAAGGAAGTGTATTTGTAGGAGGTGCAGCCATTCAATGGTTAAGAGACGGGCTTAAAATCATTCATTCTTCAGATCAGGTGAACGAACTGGCCGCTTCCGTACCCGATAATGGCGGAGTATATTTCGTACCGGCACTTACGGGTCTTGGTGCTCCTTACTGGGATCAATATGCCCGCGGAACGATTGTAGGAATCACCCGTGGTACTACCGACGCACACATCGCGAGAGCTACACTGGAAGGAATAGCATTCCAGGTTTATGAGATTGTAAAAGCTATGGAAGCAGATTCAGGAAGAGAGAGTCTTGAGCTAAGAGTAGACGGAGGTGCATCAGCAAGCAATCTTTTGATGCAGATACAGTCTGATTTATTCGGGGTTAAAATAACACGTCCAAAAACTCTGGAAACTACAGCGCTAGGTGCCGCTTATCTTGCCGGTCTTGCAGTAGGATACTGGAAAAATATAGACGAAATCCAGGAACAATGGATAGTAGACAAGGACTTTTACCCTCAACTGGACAGAGAGCAAGTGGATAAAATGACCCACTTCTGGAAGAAAGCTGTAAAAAGCGCTCAAAGCTGGATAGAAGATTAATTCACTCACTTAAAAAAAAACTTATATGACCCCATTTATTGCAGAAGTTATCGGAACGATGCTTCTTATATTGTTAGGCAACGGTGTTGTAGCCAATGTTGTCTTAAAAGATACGAAAGGAAATAATTCCGGATGGATTGTTATTACTACCGCATGGGCACTAGCCGTTTTTGTGGGAGTAACCGTTGCAGGGCCAATAAGTGGGGCCCATCTGAACCCAGCTGTGACCATTGGTCTTGCAGCTGCAGGAAAATTCTCATGGGACCTGGTTCCATCTTATATCGCTGCACAAATGATCGGAGGAATGCTGGGTGCATTTCTGGTATGGCTGTTTAATAAAGATCATTTTGCCATTACCGAAGATGAAGGAGCAAAACTAGCCTGCTTCAGTACGAGTCCTGCCATCAGAAAAACATCTTCTAATCTTATCAGTGAGATTATCGGAACATTTGTACTGGTATTTGTTATTTTCCATTTTTCTGATCCTAGTATTTCATTACAAGCCGATCCGACAGCAAAAGTAGGATTGGGTACTGTAGGAGCTATTCCCGTTACTTTTCTGGTATGGGTAATAGGTTTGTCTCTGGGAGGAACAACAGGATATGCCATCAATCCCGCAAGAGACCTTGCTCCAAGAATCATGCACGCAATCCTTCCTGTAAAAGGGAGCAGTGATTGGGGATATGCCTGGATTCCTGTAGTAGGTCCAATTATCGGGGCTGTTATTGCTGCACTATTATATGGATTTTTAAAATAAACATATGATGAGAAAAATCTTAAAAGGAATCTTCCTTCTGGCAATAGGCACGGGAAGGTTATTTTCACAGGAAAGTGGTGAAGCCAAGGAAACCAAAGAAGGGAGGCTTGATTTTACAGCCAATATTCAGAACAATCATTTATGGAGGGGGCTTATCATTACTGATAAACCTGTGGTAATGGGAAATCTTTCCTATGCTTTGGATGCGGCGAAAAAATGGAAAGTGGGAATTTGGGGAGCTTCTGCATTAGCAGATGATAAGGACAATACCCATTACAAAGAGATCAATTATTATGTTCAATATTCTGACGGACGTTTTTATATTGGATTATGGGACCTTTACAACTCCAGGAATATTAATACTGCAGTGGCGGCAGATGATATATTCAGCTATTCACAGAGAAGAACAGCTCATATTATTGATCTAAGAACGAACTATACTTTCGGACCTTCATTTCCCATTAATATTGAGGCAGATATTATGCTTTATGGAGGCGCCAATGCGGGAGAAGTTATTCTGGAAGCAGACGGAAGCTATAAGAAAAACAGATATTCTACCTATGTACAGGCAAGCTATCCCGTCATAAAAGACCAGAAAGTAAATCTGGATGCTTTTGTAGGAGCCGGATTTGCTCTTAATGATAAGACTTTTCTATATGGCAACGGCAAAAACAGCTTTGACATCGTAAATGTGGGCGTAAAGGCAGGAAAAGTAGTAAAGATAACGGATCATTACAACCTTCCTGTATCTATGATGGCTATGTGGAATCCGTCTAATAAGTATGCAAGAATTCAGCTTGCTGCAACTGTTTTTTAATTAAGCTTTAACGAAATTATATACAGCCACTTCTTCTTAGGAGTGGTTTTGTTTTTGCAATGAACCACTCTCCGTTACATTATAGATTTGCTCCTTCAAAGAAAGAGAATGGTTATACGTATTCTGTCGATATTCTAAAGTCACAATCAATGATCTGCAATAACCGGGTTTTTACGGTGTTTGTTTTGCTCAAATATATTTACTTTTGAAAAAAATATATATGAAAAAGATTTTCTGCTTAATTATATTCTGCATCAGCATTTTTTCTTTAGCACAAGTAAAGGTTCCTTTTGTTGGACATAGAAGTTTTGATATCATGAAAGGATATAGTGGTACGGGTACGCCCCAATATTATCTGGATATCAAAAAGAATGGAGATGTTCATTTTGGTTATGTTCAGGTGAATCAAGCTAACGGAAAAGAGACAAAAGAAGAAATAAATGCCGGTAAATATACTCCTAATAAAGTAATGAAAGTCGTTTTCAAAAAATTCGAAGAAACATTCCTGGTGAAATTTGACAAAAATAAAATCTATCTCACCGACCAGAAAGGAAATGTTCAAAACCTCGAGGGCTGCTGTTCTTCCAGTGAAAGTATTGATAAAGAAACCTGCGCCTGCGAAAGTGAACTGTACAAGTAGTTAAATAGTATATAGAGAAAGCCGCTCCATCTGGGGTGGTTTTCTTATTGTAAGACACTACCTCGCCGGAGGAGGGGAATAGTTATACAATCTACTGCATTTGAACAAATCATAATACATAAATACGATATTCTTTTGCTTCCTGCCTTTATAATCACCAATCACCGGGATTTTACGGTTTATATTCTGCTTAAATATCTTTACTTTTGAAAAAATTATGGCTGAACCGAATGATGGTTGCAAGAGTGATTTATACCAATGAAAAATTTTAAAATTTTATTTCTACTTCTTCTTTTCCTTATTGTGTCATGCAACAGGAAAGAAAATCATCCTTATACGTTTTATTACTGGAAAACCAAATTAAAGCTTGACGGTGAAGAGAAGAAAGCATTAGACAAGGCAACGGTTCCCTATTTGTATACAAGATTTTTTGATGTAGATAAAGTGAACGGGAAATTTCAGCCGGTAGCAGTTATTACTAAAGACCAGAGTTTTCAGACCGATAAACAGATTGTTCCTACAGTTTTCATTACCAATCAGACATTGCTGGGTATTTCTGCAGAAGAGATCAAGTTTCTGGCTGAAAGCATTCATCTTTTAATTCAAAAGAAAGTGGAAGAATATCAACTGAAAACAAATAATGAAATCCAAATTGACTGCGACTGGACTGCCGGAACACGGAATGATTATTTTAAATTTCTGAAAGAACTCAAAAAGATTTCCGGAAAAGCAATTACCTGTACCCTTCGTCTTCATCAGGTGAAAGATAAAAAGCAGACCGGAATTCCTCCTGTGGAAAAAGTTTATCTGATGTGCTACTCCACTTCATCACCCTTGGAAAATTCTGATAAGAATTCTATTCTGGATGTCAATATTCTGAAAAGCTATCTTTCTAAAATGGAAGACTACCCTATCAAAAAAATTGAAGTGGCACTTCCTATTTATTCCTGGGGGATTGTCACCAATCATTTAGGAAAACATAAATTAATTAATGCCTTATCCAAAAGAGATCTGGAAAACCCCAACTTCAAAAAAAGATCCGATCATGAGATTGAGGTTCTGAAAGATGGGTTCTACTTTGGAAGTTATTTAAACAAAGGTTTCAAAATAAAGGCAGAGGAAATATCTGAAGAACAGCTTGAAGAGGTAATTTATTTTCTGGAGAAAAAAATCCCGCATTTTAATATTATTTATTATCAATTAGATAGTAAATTTGTGTTAGATCGGAAACTGTAAATCTCCCGGAGATAGAGACATACCCACTGTCAAGACCAAACCATAAACTATTAAGAAACTAAAAACACACTACAAACCCTATGAAAAAGTACATTCTTTCACTTGCGGTTGTATCACTTTTCTATACACAATCTGATGCGTGCGCGTGGTCAGATCCTGATTATGATTACTTCAACCTTTTTACGCAAAGTATTATCAAAGACAAGGCTTATCTTCCTTTTCTGCACAGCTATTCAAGCAGGTTCTATGGAGGATACAACCCATCATTGATTCCTGATGACAATATTGAAACATGGAAAAAGTTCTTTAATAATCAGCTTAGCTATTCTGAAACTCAGAATCTGGTGTATAAGATCAGCATGAACGATCTGAATGCTTTAAAAAACGGAAATCCGTCCAATCCTCTTTTACAAAAACTGGGTTCCGGATTTTACCAGAAATATAAGGAAGGCGTTGATTATTTAATTGAGGCCAAATATCTGGAGCCTTATATGAGCATCAATTATGTTGAAAATGACAATTCATTTTATTACGACCGGGATGCCAACAGAAAAAATGCCACAGCTCTTGATTATAATAAAACTATTGCTGCCTTAACGTCTTTGTACAATGCAGCAAGAAACCCTGAAATCAAACAACGATACGGATATCAGCTGGTACGTCTGAATCATTATACCAGAAACTATGATTCTGCCGTACAGGCTTTCAAAAGCTATGTTGCTCCGATAAAACTGAAAGGATCGGTTTACTTCATGTCTCTGGATCAGCTGGGGGGAGCACAAAGAGGATTGGAAATGAACAGTGACGCCAACTGGAATTTCTTCCAGGTATTCATGAACAGCAAAGACCGCAAGGAATCTGCATTTGTTTCTATGAAACTTTCTGATACGGCATCTTTCAGCAATATCATGAAAAGAGCCAATACCAATGAAGAAAAGAATATGGCTTATTTCCTTCTGGGATATGAGGACTTCAACAATCCTATTCCTACCATGGAAAAGATGTATGAAATAAACCCTGATTCTGAAATCCTGAAGGTAATGGCAGCAAGAAGCATCAATGAACTGGAAAGAAGTTACCTGCCTACTTATTATTATACTTCAGATGCGGCCAATAATCCGTATGTACAAAGAGGAAAAGCTGATACCAATACTACTTCAAAAGATGCTGATACCACGACCAAAACTGAAGTAAAAGAGGAAAAATTGTCTTTCTGGCAAAAGATTGTAAGGTTCTTTAAAAATCTCTTTGGAGGTTCAAAATCTAAAGAATCTGCCGATGGAAGTAAAACAGATCAGAGTGATGATGAATTACTGAATAATCCGAACCGAATTCCGTTCTATACTACTTCCGGCTATGGATACGATGATAAGATGAAGGATTATCTTGACGATCTTGAGAAATTCACTGACAAAACCAAAGAGAAATCTAAGGATGAATATTGGCAGATTGCCAATGCCTATCTTAAATTCCTGAAAAAGGATTACAAAGAAAGCACAGAAATTCTGAATGATATCAAAACAACCAATCCTGAATATCTGGAAGAGATCAAACGAATGAAAGTTCTTAATGATATTGTTTCCCAGCCAAAAATTGATGCCGAATATGAAGATCATCTGATGAAAGATTATGCGGAGTATTTCGTAGAGAAAAAAGTAGTGAAAGACACAGCCACTACAGATAATTTCGATTATTATGGTGAAGTACCTTCTACTGCTGACTTCCTGAAGGATGTTATGGCCAACCGTTATTTACTTCAGGGTGAAGACGGAAAGTCTTTCCTGATGAACAATAAACTTTCTGATCTTCAGTACAATCCAAACTCCGGCTTGGTAAAAAGTGTAGAAAATTTCTACAGAAAGGCTAATAAAACCCAGTTTGAGCAGCAGATCATCGCCAAAAACATGGACAGTGTAGGTAACATTGATGCATTCTTCAGTACAATTTACGGAGACAGAGCCATGAGACTTGCCGACTTTGAAAAGGCGAAATCTTATTACGAAAAAGCAAAAAGCTTCGCAGGCATTCCAAGACAAAATTACGAATGGACAGAAAAGAGCGGTCAAACCATAACGACCAAGCAATATACTCCTGCAGAATATGACGGATTTAAAAACATTTCAGATCTGGTATTCGGGCATAATGTATGGGAAAGTTTCGGAAGTCCGGACGCAGAAAGTATGAAAGCAGAAAACTACACCGATTTTCCTTTCATCAAAACGAGCATGGATAAACTTGAACTGGCAGATGTACTGATTCAACTTAAAAAGATTGGAAACGGAACGGGTGAAAAAGCAGCAAAGGCCAACCAGCTTATCGGAAACCTGTTATATAATACGTCTATTTTAGGATACTACCGCGAATTGTTTGTCATGGACATTGACAACAGCAACGGAGGTAAATACAACTTCTGGAACACCGACAGAAAGAATCCTTACAAGTATTATTATAAAAACTTCCTTGACACTTCTTATATTGAACCTGATAATTTTGATCTGTCAATAAGCTATTATCAAAAAGCTCTTAAGCTTTCTAATAACAAAGAAGAAAAAGCAAGACTGCTATTCCAGATGGCAAGTGCTGAACAGGGTAAATATTACCAGTACGAAGCAAAAGCTCCAAAAGACTTTGATTATTCCGATCCGAAATGGTCTGAGAAAGAAGATGCCCGCCAGAAAGAAATGGACCATCTTAAGAATCAAAAATACAGAACCTATTTTGCTCAGTTAAAAGCTCAGTATTCTGATACAGAAACTACGAAAAACCTGATGGGAAGCTGTAGCTATTTTAGTTATTTCATGAAATAATATCTTCATAAAAAAACCTCTGATGACTCAGAGGTTTTTATTTTTATTGTTTATTAAATTATTTCTTAACAAACTTTGTGGTACTTTTTTCTTCTTTATTGTTGATTGTAATAAAGTAAACTCCTTTTACAAGATTTCTAACATTAATTTTACCATCTCCGATACTTCCTTTTGAAATCAATTGCCCTGGAGCATTGAAGATTTCATAAGATGCGTTTGGAGAGATATTCAGAACATTCAATACATCCTCCGCAGGGTTTGGATAAATCTTAACAGACTTCACACTTCCAGCTTCAGAAACAGCCAGTAGACTGGCTACAGTAGCCTGTTTCACTGCATAAAACACATTTCCGATTGCAGAAACTCTCAAATAAATTGTTTTACCAGCTAGTGATGCAGGAATGAAAACACTTGCTGATCCGCTGTTTGGCACTGATGCCGCCAGGTTATTCCAGGTTGCTCCATTATCTTCTGTATAATCAATTTTAACATTAGCTACGTTGTATGGAGAAGCTGTAGTTCCGGAAACCGTCCATGCAATAGTAGAGTTTACATTAGGGCTAAGAGATGTTGTATTAGCCGTAAACGCAGCCGCAGATCCTACCACAATAGTCTGTGTTGCATAAGCCGTCTGAGCCTGTCCTCCAGGTTTGTTATCTCTTACGGTTACTCGGAAGCTTGTATTTCTCGCCACAGTACTTGCAGCTTCAAGATCTGTCGTATTTTTTACGGCTCCTCCTAAAACAGTTGCCAATTTAGGAAAATACCTTGTAGGACTTGTTGTTGCTGGCCAAGATCTGAAGCTTGCTCCAGATGTTGTATTCCCTATCGCTGCAGCTCCATCGCCTGTACCCGATGCTTTACCAATACCATTGGCCAACGAACTTAAATTAACCTGTTCCCAGTTATATGACAATGCATCACCATCCGGATCTGTTGCTGAAGCTGTTAAAACAAAAGCAGTTGATTTCGGAATAGTATAACTTGTCGTCATTGGAGTAACAACCGGTGGATTATTTGTGATTGGCGTTTCTACATCAGCTGTTACTGTTACCATGTTGGTCTGTACCTGATCAATACTTACACTATGAAAATAGGCATCAGAATGTTGCTGAACATCGGTATTTGCACCTGTGATACCAGCATATCCCATAATGGTAGATCCAGATCCTGGTTCCACACAAACACCTGTTCCTTCATTATAACTGTATGTATGATTATCTCCCAATTGATGCCCTATTTCATGAGCTACATAATCTATATCAAAATTATCACCCATAGGAACATTACTGGCAGGAGAAGTAATTCCACTTCCTTTGTAGTTATCCGGAGATATATAAGCATAATAATTGCCTCCGCTATCCTGACAGTCACTTTGAGCTACTGTATAAGAGGTTGTAGAGATATCATTACTTCCTATACAACCAATACAACCTGCATTTCCTCCTCCTCCTGAAGCTCCGAACAAATGTCCGATATCAAAATTAGTATCAGTAACACCGTAAGATCCTCCATGCAAAACATTCATCAATTCATAATTCCACTTACACATGAATTCAGATGTACTGTAAGGGTCGGTAGCTGCGTTGGTAAAGATAAGATTAGGAGCATCGATCGCATTGACGTGAAGATTAAATTCTTTTTCAAATACACCGTTTACTCTTGACAAAGTAGCATTGATCTGTGCGAGTGCTCCGGCAACACCACCAAAATAAGCTGTATACTCACCTGTCACTGACATAGCCAATCTAAGGGTATGAAAAGTTTTGTTATTGGATTTAGCTGTAGCACCTGCATTCATTAGTTTCTGCAGGTTTTCCACAGATTCTTTACTTTCTTTAGTCTTGCAGGTAAAAGCGTGTCCACTCTTATTGGTCTTTCCGTGTATAGAATAATAAGATTTATCTGACGTTGCCGGCTCTATAAATTCATATTTACCATCTAAGCCAATGATCATCGATTGGAAATCATTGGGAGCCACACTAAATCTGATATACTTCGTAGGATCATCAATTCCTATCCCTACATATGATCCTAGCTGGTATTTATTGGCCAAAGTCTCATCCATTACCGGAAAACTATTTACGGTAAATTTTTCAATTTTCCCTTCAAGGGTAGGAATACTGATTGTAATGGGAGCACCCTCACCCATTTTTGGAGCTCTCAGAAGTTGTGTTCTTATCTGATCTATATCAAGCTGATAATAAACAGAATTGTCACTTTGTTTAGTGATCTTCTGGCTAGGGATGCCTCTATTCCATTGTGCATTTGCCGCTATTGCTAAAAATAATACTGGCAAACAAAGTAATTTTGTTTTCATTTATTTTTTTTAACAAATGTAAATATTTATCAAAGAAAACACTAAAAAACAATTAAAAAATTAAAAATATAAAGTAAAATATAAATTACCGATACGCGAAATTAAAATAATATCACAATATTGATAATTTAAAGAATCTTTTCAACCAAAAAACCCCATTATTTTCTCTGTTCATGCTTCTGCATCCATTCTTCATGTTTTCTTTTAAAGAATTCATATTTATAATCCTGATTTCTCTGTGCAGCATCAATGGAGTGAGAAGTATGGATATCTGCATCTTTTTTGGCAAGCTCACCTAATTTTTCATAATAGATATGAAGCTGATCCAATTCTGCTTCTGTAAGATCTTCAATATCTACAATCCTGTTGCTGGCTTTTTCGTGAGCTGCAATAAGCTCGTTCAGCTTTATCTGTATTGCTTTTGAATCTTTATTCTGAGCTTTCTGAATCAGGAATACCATTAAAAAAGTAATGATTGTAGTGCCGGTATTGATCACCAGCTGCCAGGTTTCTGAATAGTCAAAAAAAGGACCTGAAACCGCCCAGACCACAACAATGAGGAAAGCTCCTATAAAAGCATATGCACTTCCTGTAAACTTTACAGCCCAGTTTGAAAAATTTTCAAAAAAATGATTCCCTTTATGACCCATAACTTTTACTTTTTTATATACTAAATGTATAAAAAAATAATCTGAAAACGGAAAAAGAAATGAAGATATGGTACCAAAACACTTCAGACCATTGCATATCCTATCTTATTTCATCTTTCTAAACCTGTGCCACCAGATGAAAAATCCAGTCACAGGCAGAGAGCAGCCAATAAGAGATACTATAAAGTAGAGAATGATGCTCGGCAGCCCCATGATCTCTCCTGTATGCAATGGCTTTGCTAAAGCTGTAAATTGTTTATTCAAAGGTTTGTCTGAGAATAGCTCTTTGGTCTTGAAAACTCCTGTTTTATCAAATGTTACTTCATCCGGGAACATCATTCCAAGGAAGTTCTGTCTGTTGGTTTTGATCACAACATAACGCGGATTTTCCTTGTTGGGCAGTTCTATACTGGTAACCGCAGGATAAGGGAGGTGATGATCTGCCAGCTTTAAAATCTTATATACAGAAGCTGAAGCAGTGTTCTTTAGGTTTTTCTTTTCATCCTGCTTTTGAAGCATGTCTTCAAGAAGTCCTCCAAAGGCATCTTCACCACTGTCTTTTTCTTTTGAAATATCATCTATTGAAGCCCCTCCCAAACTTACAATAAGTGCATTCTTCACCCATGGATAGGTTATATACAATCCGGTAACAGCAATAAAGAAAAGCATTAAAAAAGTATAAAACCCAAGCGTATTGTGCAGATCATAATTGACCCGCTGAAATTTCGCTTTAAACATAACCGTCAATCCCTGTTTCAAAAACTTCAGCTTCTTCGGAAGCCAAAGGATGAAACCAGAGATCAGAAGAATACAAAACATCAGAACCGATGCTCCTACAATCTGTCTTCCTACATTTCCCATCATCAGATTTCTGTGAAGATCAAGAACTATTTCAAAAAATTGACCAGATCCCACATTGGCCTGCCCAAGAATTTCCCCCGTGTACTGATTATAATAAGTGCTTTTATCCAACTGGTTTTCGCGGTAACCAATCACATAACTTTTTCCTTTATCATCAGGAATCATTAAGGAGGTAAGTTCCTTATTCTGCTTTAATAATTCTGCCTGAATCACATCAGGATTTTTGACTTGTCCTGAGTGGGAATTTATATAAACTTTGTCCTTATTGCTAACATCAATGATCTGATTTTTGAATGCATACAGACATCCGGTAAGACACATCACAAAAACAATAGCACTTGATAAAAGTCCCAGCCAGAGATGAATGATCCACATCAGATATTTTGTGATGGATTCGTTTTTTCTTCTTTTCCTGTAAAGGCTTTTAAATAATAATTTCATTGTTTAATAGCAAAAACATTAAGACAGTTGGACCGTCTTAATGTTTTAAATTAAAATTGATATGAATAAATTAAAAAAAGTTAATACAAATTCGGGTTAGGAAGCATGAAGCTCTCGATGGAAGTTATTTTAGAGTAAAAACTTACAATTTAACTTTAATTTACATTCACCAAATTGAATATGTTTTCTCAAAAGTAGTAAGAACTTTTAGCCCAATGCCATATCCATATCCATTTCCTTCTTCCTGCTTCCAGCCCTCACTGGTATCAATGTTGTTATTTTCTTCCTTTGAACTGAACGTCTTTTACGATGTCTTCAAACTTAGTATAATGTTCAGGGCTCAAGACTTTCTGAATAGCTAATTTTCTTTGGACATCAAATTTCTCCCAGTATTGCTTAGCCAGATCATTATTCCCGTGATAGACATCATGTGCATCATTGAATGCTTTTTCAAAGGCATCATTGGATGCATTCACTACTTTGAATTCATCATCAGAAAGCTGAGCTTCAGTTTTGATTTTTTCTAACAGTGCGTTGTCATATCTTGGTCTTTTTCTGGCATTTTCATCCACAAATTTGTTGAACTTTTCCATCTGTGGGGTATCTAAAACCGTAGCAATTTCAATAGACTGCTGTGCTCTCAGTTCTTCACTTTTGATTCCTAAAGCTACGCGGTCCATATTTCCTCCCTGCGCTTTTGCTGCCTGAAAGTTCTGCTCCTGAAGATCCTGATATTTTTGGGTGATCTCGTCAAAGCTTTTTTCCTGTTCTGGAGTAAGCTTTACTTCAGTTTTGAACTGGTTATAATCTATTCCTTTCTTTTTATCTCCGGAACATGACAGCGTAACAGCGCCTAAAGCCAATGCAAAAATTAATGTTTTGATACTTTTCATAATAATATTTTGTTGATTAGAATTTATAATTTACCTGTACCGCAAAGTTTCTAGGCTGGATCTGATCAATGTATCCTCCTCTGAAATAAGAGCTGTACCCTACACTATCAAAAATATTATTAAAGAATACTCTTATTCCCATTCCATTTTTCAGTGAATATCCTGCCTGAGCATCTACTGTGGTATATTCCGGCATATCGAAAGGTTTATCTCCAGGTTTTACACTGTTCAGGTGACCTGCTGTAAACGTTTTCTGAGTCCATTCATCAACCGGTCTTTTTCCTACATAATAAATTCCTGCACCAACATCAAGTCCTGATAAAGTCCCTTTATTGAATTTATAATTAAGCCATCCGTTTGCGGTATGCTTAGGAGCATTCATTGGCGCTGATCCGTTCATGTAAGCAGGGCTGTCCTGATACTGAGCATCCAGATATGCCCATCCTGACATCACCTGAAGGTTTGGAAGAATTCTACCGATCAGTTCTACTTCAATTCCTTTTCTTCTAAGATTTCCTGCAAGACCATACATCGTTTGTTTGTTGATCACAACAGGGTTATAGTTTTCGTCAAGAATAGTGAATGAAAGGTGATCTGTTTTAATGTCAAATACGGTTACGTTAAATCTTAAACGCTCATTAAACCAGTCTGATTTAATACCTGCTTCCCATTGCTTAGTCATTGACGGACCTACTTTACCACCGTCTAAAAGGAAGTTATTAGAAGATCTTAAAGATGTTGTAGTGGTATATGACCCAAATACATTAACGTTTGGAAGTGGAGAAACAATTAATCCGAAATTAGGATTCCAAGTATCTACAGATTCATTAGCAGAACCATTTAATCTGCTATAACGAATTCCCAAATGTGCTTTTACATATTTCCCGATGGTCATTACATCCTGAGCCATTGCACCAATACTTGGAGTCAATACAGCGTTTGATCTTCCCAGATTTTTATAGATAACATTTACCGGAAGCTGATTTGGAATGCTTCCATTCACTACATCAAAAATATCAAGTGGATTAGCAGCATAGGTTGTATTTCCAATTTTTGTAGCACGTGCCGTAATTAAATTTCCAGGTGCGATTGAGTTTTTATATGCTTCGTAGGTTGTAGATGAAGTTTCTGTTTCTCTCCAGTCAAAACCAACCTGGAATGTATGGTTAATAAATCCTGTTTTTATTTGTTCTCCGATGAAGTCTAACTGTAATACTTTATTGATGTCTTCACCCTGTGATTTTCCTATGGTACGCTGTCTGATATTATAGTTGGTTTCACCTGCCGGTAATGATACGGATGAAGCTTCAGAATCTGTATTGCTAACAGAATTAACAAAAGCGGCTCTTACTTTTAACTTATCCGTAAGATTACGTACGATTGTAGTCGCGAAGTTAAAAGTTTCAGTTTTTGAATAATCAGATGCATATCCTAAAAACTTACCTTTTGGCATATGATATAATGCTTCAACAGTTCCCGGAGCAAGGTTGATTGTTCCTCTGTCCGGTGTTCTTTTATCATGCAGATAATCCATTTCCACATTAATGTATGTTTTATCATCCGGACGGAAAGCTATAGATGGATTTACATAGATTCTTTCTCCTTTTACATGGCTTCTGAATGAATTGTTATTCTGATAGGCACCATTGAATCTTACAGCAACTTTGCCCTGAGAATCTAACACTCTCTGGAAGTCTACCGTAGGTCTGTAAAAATCCCAGCTTCCGTAACGGAATCCTACATTAGTCTGATCAATAAACTGTGGTCTTTTCGTTACTACATTGATAACTCCTCCTGCAGATCCCAATCCGTTTCCTATTCCCTGACCAATTGCGGCAGATCCTTTGATCACTTGAATGCTTTCTACTCCCTGCATATCTGTGATCATCCCTGCAGTACGGAAATCTGAATCCAGCTGAACTCCGTTTTTCAATACGGGAACTCCACGATACCCTCTGATGGACATACTTTCGTTTCCTCCGCCATAACTTGAAAACAAGGTTACCCCTGGAACGTTTTTGGCAACATCAGTGACTGTAAGTGCTCCTAATTCTTCAATTGCTTTATGGGAAATTACAGAAATACTCTGAATCTGATCTCTGGTTTTCAAAGGCAATCTTGTAATTGCATCCAGACCTTGCGGCTGTTTCTTTTTTTCACCAAATAGTTCTACTTCTTCAATTTTCTTGTGTTTAACTGAATCATTTACTTTCTGTGCATTGGCAAGAACCCCACCTAATACTAGCAGAGAAAAGGATATTACTTTATTCATCTGATAATTTTTTGCAAAATTATTATTTTTATTAATTCTAAATAAATAAAGAACACTGACATATGTCACCTTAAAAAGAACTATTAATATCAGATCATTAATCCTCCCTAAGGTCTCTTTAGAATCCCCAAACAGATATAATCTATCCTTAATGGTTATCCCTTAAACCTATTTTATGATTACTGAAAGCATAATGCAAAAAAGGGTAAATTCATTGTGATATGAATTTGCCCTTTATGTTTTATTTCATGTTTATCAAAGATTACTGCACAAAAAAATCCGTCCCTAAAAAGGAACGGATTGTATAATCATTGCAAAGTATGCAGTTATCACACTTTAATTTCAACGTCTACACCTGAAGGAAGTTCTAATTTCATTAGAGCATCAACAGTTTTAGAAGAAGAAGAGTAGATATCCATTAGTCTCTTGTGAGCTGAAAGTTGGAACTGCTCTCTTGCCTTCTTGTTTACGTGCGGAGATCTCAACACTGTGAAGATTCTCTTATTCGTTGGCAATGGAATTGGTCCGTTTACAACAGCACCAGTAGCCTTTACCGTTTTTACGATTTTCTCAGCAGACTTGTCTACCAAGTTGTAATCGTAAGATTTTAGTTTTATTCTGATTCTTTGTGACATTTCTTTAATTTAAAAATTAACCTTTTGCTTTAGCTATGATATCTTCAGCAACGTTTTGTGGAGTAGCTTGATACTTCTCTAATTCCATAGAAGAAGTAGCTCTTCCTGATGAAAGTGTTCTTAGAGTAGTTACATATCCAAACATTTCAGAAAGTGGAACAGAACCTTTGATTACAACAGCTCCATTTTTCTCTTCCTGACCACTGATTGTACCTCTTCTCTTGTTAAGGTCACCAATGATGTTACCCATATATTCTTCTGGAGTTACAACTTCCAGTTTCATAATAGGCTCCATAATTACTGGCTTAGCAGCACGTCCCGCTTCTTTAAATCCTAATTTAGCAGCCATTTCAAAAGAAAGAGCATCAGAATCCACTGCGTGGAAAGATCCGTCTTTAAGAACAACTTTAATACCTTCAACTTCGAAACCAGCCAAAGGACCGTTTTTCATTGCAGCTTTAAAGCCTTTTTCAATTGCAGGAACAAATTCTCTAGGAACGTTACCACCTTTGATCTCATTGATGAATTCTAAACCAATTTTACCTTCGTCAGCAGGTCCTAATTCAAATACAATATCAGCAAATTTACCTTTACCACCAGATTGTTTTTTGTAAACTTCTCTGTGTTGAGCAACTCTTGTAAGATTTTCTTTGTATTCAACCTGAGGCTGTCCTTGGTTTACTTCAACTTTGAATTCTCTTCTCATACGATCTACAATGATATCTAAGTGAAGCTCACCCATACCAGAGATAATCGTTTGTCCAGAAGCTTCGTCAGTTCTCACTGTAAACGTTGGATCTTCTTCAGCCAATTTAGCTAGAGCGTTACCCATTTTATCCTGGTCAGCTTTAGTTTTAGGCTCAACAGCGATACCAATTACCGGATCAGGGAAAACCATCGATTCAAGAACGATTGGGTTTTTCTCGTCACACATAGTATCACCAGTTTTGATAGATTTGAAACCTACCGCAGCACCAATATCACCAGCTTCAATATATTCTACTGGGTTTTGCTTGTTAGCGTGCATTTGATAGATTCTAGAGATTCTTTCTTTATCACCTGAACGAGTGTTCAAGATGTAAGAACCTGCATCTAGTCTTCCAGAGTATGCTCTGAAGAATGCTAATCTTCCCACGAATGGGTCAGTAGCAATCTTAAATGCTAAAGCAGCGAACGGCTCGTTTACGTCTGGTTTTCTTGTAATTTCAGCGTCAGTTCTTGGGTCAGTACCTTTGATATCATCTTTATCCAATGGAGAAGGCAAGTATTTACATACTGCATCCAACATAAACTGTACTCCTTTATTTTTGAATGAAGAACCACAAGTCATTGGGATAATAGAAAGATCAATAGTAGCTTTTCTTAGAGCTTCGTTGATTTCTTCTTCAGAGATAGAATCTGGATCTTCGAAGAATTTCTCCATCAAAGTATCATCGTAGTCAGCAACAGCTTCTACTAATTTCTCTCTATATTCAAGAACTTCATCTTTCATGTCTTCAGGAATTGGCACTACTTCGAAAGTAGCTCCTTGTCCTGCTTCATCCCAGATGATCGCTCTGTTTTTAATTAAGTCAACAACACCTTTGAAATCTTCTTCAGCACCGATTGGTAAAACGATTGGAACTGCATTAGATCCTAACATATCTTTAACCTGGTTTACCACGTTAAGGAAGTCAGCACCTTGTCTGTCCATTTTGTTTACGAATCCCATTCTAGCTACTTTGTAGTTGTCAGCAAGTCTCCAGTTTGTTTCAGACTGAGGCTCTACTCCATCTACTGCAGAGAAAAGGAATACCAATCCATCTAATACTCTTAAAGATCTGTTTACTTCTACTGTGAAGTCAACGTGTCCCGGTGTATCGATAATGTTGAAGTGGTAAGGCTTAGTATCCGCAAGAGGTTTTCCCTGGTCTGTTGGAAAGTTCCAAGAACAAGTAGTTGCAGCAGAAGTAATAGTAATACCTCTTTCTGCTTCCTGCTCCATCCAGTCCATTGTAGAAGCACCATCGTGAACTTCTCCAATTTTATGGTTAACTCCTGTGTAGAATAAGATTCTTTCTGTAGTGGTAGTTTTACCTGCGTCAATATGGGCAGCAATACCAATGTTTCTTGTAAATTTAAGATCTCTACTCATTTCTAATTAGAATTTAAAGTGTGAGAAAGCTTTGTTAGCTTCCGCCATTTTGTGAGTATCAGATTTCTTTTTGAAAGCAGCACCTTCTTCTCTTGAAGCAGCTACTACTTCATTAGCTAATTTCAAAGCCATAGACTTATCATTTCTCTTTTTAGAATAGCTAATTAACCATTTCATTGCCATAGAAATCTTTCTATCAGCTCTGATTGGCATAGGGATCTGGAAGTTAGCTCCACCTACTCTTCTAGAACGTACTTCTACGTGAGGCATTACATTTGTAAGTGCATCTTTCCAGATTTCAAGGGCAGTTTTCTCCGTTTCTCCTTTTTTAGTTTCTACGATCTCTAGTGCATCATAGAATATTTTGAATGCAATTGACTTCTTACCGTCAAGCATCAAGTTGTTTACGAATCTCGTTACCAATTGATCATTAAACTTTGGATCTGGTAACAACGGTCTTTTTTTCGCTTTTGTCTTTCTCATTGCTTTTGTACCTTATTTAATGATTATTTTTTCTTTCCTTTTGCAGGAGCAGCAGGTGCTTGTCCTGGTTTAGGTCTCTTAGCTCCGTACTTAGATCTTCTCTGAGTTCTTCCATTTACACCAGCGGTGTCTAATGCACCTCTTACGATGTGGTAACGTACTCCCGGTAGGTCTTTCACCCTTCCGCCTCTAACCAATACTATCGAGTGCTCTTGAAGATTATGTCCTTCGCCCGGGATATAGGCGTTAACTTCTTTACCGTTAGAAAGTCTTACCCTTGCTACTTTTCTAAGTGCAGAGTTAGGTTTCTTAGGTGTAGTTGTATATACTCTCGTACATACACCACGTCTTTGTGGACAAGAATCAAGGGCAGCCGATTTGCTCTTCTTGGCAAGCGTGGCTCTTCCTTTTCTTACTAATTGTTGAATAGTAGGCATTTAATTGCTTTTTATTTTAGGGTGCAAAAATAGTAATATTTTTTTAATCTGCAAACACTTATATAAAAATTAAAATCAAAGACTTACATCCAAAATCAAATACATTTCAATATGATCATCAAAGAAGCCTAATCTACATACGGAAAAGAGACGTGAAAAAATATATTTTACAGCGTAAAAAAAGAGTATTAAATAATTATGAAATCTGCATCATTGAATCTTATTTATAAAGTTTCATATCCAAAATAGAACCCAAGTATTTTATCTGATACATCCAAACTATTTTTAAAAATTTTCTTATAGTTATCATCTATTAATAAAGAGAGGTGTTCGGCACGATATTTCGTAAATTTGGGATATACAAATGATAAACACATACAATTGCCAAACGGAATTTCAAAACATATCCAATGGAAGCCGGCGATTCTATTTAACCTTAAAAAATAAATATATACATATGAAAAATGCTAGTATCATTGGCCTTAAAGAGGCCGATTGTAAAAAGATTTCAGAAAAATTAAATGTACTGTTAGCCAACTATTCTGTATTTTATCAGAATACAAGAGGGTCACACTGGAACATCAAAGGTGAACAATT
The DNA here is from genome assembly GCF_003852415.1 of Chryseobacterium sp. KBW03. Classification (NCBI taxonomy): domain Bacteria; kingdom Pseudomonadati; phylum Bacteroidota; class Flavobacteriia; order Flavobacteriales; family Weeksellaceae; genus Chryseobacterium; species Chryseobacterium sp. KBW03. The sequence goes on from NZ_QAJO01000004.1 coordinate 103,277, forward strand.
CTTTACACTTCACCCGAAGTTCGAGGAATTATACAACAGCCTTGTTTTAAAGATTGATGAAATTGCAGAAAGAATCCTGACACTGGGTGCAATTCCTGCCCACAACTATTCAGATTATTTAAAGGTGGCTACAATTAAAGAAAGTAAAGAGGTAACTGACGGAACAAAAAGTGTTGAGTTGATTTTAAGCTCATTCAAAGTAGTGATTGACCTGCAGAGAGAACTTTTAGAAATTACCGATGAAGCGGGAGATGAAGGTACCAATTCGCAAATGAGCGACTATATTACCGAACAGGAGAAAGAAGTTTGGATGTACAATTCTTATCTTGGAAAATAACTCCATAAAAAGGATTGAAATATTTCAAAAAAATCGCCTTACATTTAGGCGATTTTATTTTTTATTTTTATATTTGCGTTAAAATTACACATATTATGAACGACGTAAGATTGAACTCTATTCTGGATAATGATTTCTATAAAATAACCATGCAGAATGCCGTGGTAAAACTATTCCCTGGTTCTATTGTAAAATATGAATTTATCAACAGAGGAAAACACCACTTTCCGGCGGGATTTGATGCTGCTTTAAGGGAAGCTGTTAATAAAATGGCAGAACTTAAACTTACGAAAGACGAAAAAAAGTTCATGGCAAGAACATGTCCTTATATTGACCTTCCCTACCTGGATTTTTTAGAAGGATATCATTTTGATCCATCTGAAGTGAAAATTCATCAGGAAGGAGGAGACCTTTCCGTCACTGTAGAAGGGCTTTGGTACAGAACGATCCTTTGGGAAGTTCCTTTACTGGCATTAATCAGTGAGCTGCACTACGAAATGAACCATATGGAAAGAGATTCCAATGAAGTGGTCATGAGCAAAACATTGGAAAAAGCAGACTCATTGGGCAGGCTTGGAGTAACGTTTGCCGAATTCGGAACCAGAAGAAGACATTCTTATAAGGTACAGAATCTGGTGATGGAAGCTTTAACACAAAAAAAAGAGTCTACTTTCATAGGAAGCTCAAACGTGCATTTCGCGATGAAGTATGGCGTAAAGCCCATCGGGACCCATGCTCACGAATGGTTTATGTTCCACGCTGCGGAATATGGATTCAAAATGGCCAATGAAATGGCTTTGGAACATTGGGTAGATGTATACAGGGGTGATCTTGGAGTTGCCTTATCTGATACCTATACCACTGATGTTTTCTTCCAGCAGTTTGACAAGAAATTTGCAAAGCTTTTTGATGGTGTACGTCATGATAGTGGAGATGCTTTGGAATTTGCCGATAAAACGATTGCTCACTATCAAAGAAACGGGATCAATCCTATGTTTAAATACATTATCTTTTCTGATGCCTTAAATCTTGAAAAAGTAGAAGAAATTACCAACTACTGCAGAGGAAAAATAGGAATATCCTTCGGAATAGGAACTAATCTAACAAATGATGTAGGATTGAAACCCATGAACATCGTAATGAAACTTATTGGAGTACAAGCCACTAATAAAGAATGGATTCCTACAGTAAAATTGTCTGATGAACATGGTAAATATACCGGAGATCCTAAAATGATTGAACTGGCAAAAGAATTTTTAAGAATAAAAGATTAAAATAAACTTATCTGAACAATTAGATATAACCTCGTAACCATCGAGGTTTTTTTGTATCATATCGTTTTTTGAAATTCAGTGCTCATAAATCTTTAAGGTTTTTATTATATTTATCAAAATAAAACAAGATGAAATCAAAACCATTACTAACCGCGTGCCTCCTCATATCCGCATTGTCCTTTGCACAGGAAAAGAAAGCAGAAAAGCTAAAATTTAATCAGGAACTGGCAACTTCTTTAGGAGCCGATCAATATGGTATGAAACCTTATACTATTGTTATGCTGACAACAGGCTCTGTTAAGATTGAAGATAAAACCAAAATGGGCGAGCTTATGAAAGGCCACATGGCCAATATCGGTAAACTGGCAGATGAAGGCAAAATCATCGTAGCCGGACCTTTCCTTGAAAAGAATAAGGAAAACTACCGCGGCATGTTTATCTTCAATACCAAATCTAAGGAAGAAGCTGAACAATGGGTAAAAACAGATCCCGCAGTTCAGGCTGGGGTTTTCGGTTATGAAATTTTCCCATGGTATGGATCTGCAGCTCTTCCTTTATATCTTAAACATCATGATGAAGTTTCAAAAGAAAATCCTTAATAAAAATAAAGCACGAATTCTATTTGTGCTTTTCTCTATATTATTAATGACAAACTGTACAAAACAGCCAGCCATTTTTGAATTTACAACAGAAAAGGTTGACAGAGATATTGTTAATGATTTAAAAAAATTAAAAGCCTTATCCCCTCAGGGGCTACTTTATAGTGATACAACATATGAAGTATGGAAAACCTGTTCAGGAGAATGGGGAGGAACGGTCTATTTTAAAAATAAAAAATCAAAAAAAATATATTACGCAAAAGCAACCTGCCCGGTTGCTGTAAATAAAATCAAAAACAAATATTACATTTCCAATTCTATGTCACATGGTACTGGTAGTTCGGATATTCTAGAAATTACAGATCCAGAAAAGATGGAACAAACCGATACAATCCCTATTTATAATCCTGACATTATTACAAGAAAATATGAGTCTCATTCTTCAAAAGGAACAAAACAAATGGTTGATTCCATCGGAGTAGCCCTCATGACTAGCTTTGTATATGATAAAAAACTGTACTCAATTTTATCAAATTATAACCAAACAAAAACTACCATTTCAGAACTTAGAAACGATAAGTTTCATACTGTACAAACAATTGGTAATGAACTTTTCTCTGACAACCCTTTCATTATAAAAAAATCAGAGAGCCATCAAAGTATTTATCTTCAACATAAACATGGCATTCTGGAAATTATGGATAATAAAGTCAAGCTTATTTTATATACAAACGTAAAAAATCACCTTATTAAAAATAAATAGGCTGTCTTTGAAGACAGCCTATTTTTATTTGCTTTTAATCAAGACAGATATACGGCCTTCTTGGCGGATAGCAGCAATAAGGATTGCTACAGAAAATATATCCTGCCTGACATCCTCCATCTACCGGTGTTTCACAAGCTAATGCTGCACCTCCTAAAACAGTTTTTAACTCTTTCCTGTTTAAGTTTTTTAAATTTTTCATGATTAATTTTGTTTAGTTTAATTTCCTACTCTTGAAGATTTTCGGATTCCTCTTTTTATTTCTCTTTACCTGGAATTAAAAATACAATTTATTTATTAAAAACCTACATTTCAAATCATTATAAATTAAAATTATTTAAATCAACAACAATATCTCTTGTCATAATGAATTAATTTAATTATTTTAGCATTTAGTACACTAAACTTACACAACTCATTGTAAGCAAGTTAACAACAAACCAAGTTAAAATTAAAAATTAATCTCATGAAAAAAATGAATTCAACAAAACTTTCAAGAACAGAATTGAAAGAGGTATTCGGAGGAACACTGTATCCGGCACCATGCCCGGGAGGATGCCATGGTGAAGCTTTGATCAGATGTCCTGACGGTACAACCACGATGACTAATTTTATATGTATGGGGGGAAGCTGCCAACCGGCAGCAATGTGCAAGCCACTGGTTCTCGAACCTTTTCCTGATCCGATTATAATCACCCCATAATCTGAATGAACAATAAATAAAGTGAGCTTCCCGGCTCACTTTTTATTATCTTTAAATAAATAAAATTTACCATGAAAGTAAGACTATTCGTTTTGCTGTGTTTAGCATCAACAAAACTGATCTTCGGACAAACTGTTCCCAAAGAATACACCGATAAAGTAAAAACGGCGGAATCACTTTACCAAGCCAAGGATTTCAAAAACTCTGCCAGCAACTATTCAGAAGCCTTTAAGTCTAACGGCTGGAAAGCATCTCTAAATGACAGGTACAACGCAGCATGCTCTTGGGCAATGGCATCAGGGCCAGACAGTGCATTTTCCCAACTTGACAGGATTGCAGTAAAATTCAGTAATTATAACCATATAACAACGGATACAGACCTTAGCTCTTTACATAGTGATAAACGATGGAAGCCTCTAATCGAAAAAATCAAACAGAATCAGGAGAAAGCAGAAGCAGGTTTGAATAAACCCTTGGTTGCAAAGCTTGGTGACATTTATAATGAAGACCAAAAGTATAGAAAACAAATCGAGGATATTGAAAAAAAATACGGCGGAAACTCAAAAGAAATGAATGAGCACTGGCAGCTTATCAATAAAAAAGATTCTCTCAATCTTATTGAGGTAAAAGCCATTCTTGATAAATATGGCTGGGTGGGCCCTGATGTTGTGGGCGGACAGGGAAGCATTACATTATTTCTTGTTATCCAACATGCAGATCAGGCAACACAGGAAAAATATTTGCCCATGATGAGAGATGCTGTAAAAAAAGGTAAAGCACAAAGCAGCAGTCTGGCCCTTCTCGAAGACAGGGTGGCCCTGAGACAAGGTAAAAGACAAATTTACGGCAGCCAGATCGGACGTGATCCTGAAACACAAATATATTATGTATCCCCACTGGAAGATCCTGAAAATGTAGATAAAAGACGCGCAGATGTTGGACTTCCTCCATTGGCAGAGTATGTAAAGAATTGGCAAATTAAATGGGATGCTGAACAATATAAAAAAGACCTACCTAAACTGGAGGCAAAAACAAAGCACAAATAAACAGAAATTACACCACTCTATTATTCATGGTTAGATTTCAAATCTAATTGACATTCTTCTATTTTAATCTTATTCTACATTTAAAAAAAACTAACCTTCATTTTAACATTTATCATAATATAATTTGCTATTTTAGTTCAATCTTTTTTAAACCTACTTATTTAATTATAAGAGCGTTAAGAATAAATTAAATTACTAAACAAAAAAAATTAAACCATGAAAAAGAACTTAACAAAACTTTTAAGAACAGAATTGAAAGAGGTATTCGGAGGAACACTATATCCTGCACAATGCCCCGGAGGCTGCCATGGTGAAGCGATGATCCGATGTCCTGACGGCACTACCACTATGACTAATTATATATGTATGGGTAACAGATGCGAAGTCAATAGCTGGGCTTGCGGTCCTTTAGTACCCATTGGACCTATTGAAATTGATCCTGGAACATTAGTACCATAAACATAGTCTATGAAAATAAATACAGTGAGTCTTCCCGGCTCACTTTTTTATTATCTTTAAATAAACAAAAACCATCATGAAAACCATTGAGGAAGTTCTTAAAAAACTGGATGAAATCATCATCTGGTGCAAAGAAAACAAGAGTCCTGCAGGATATTTTGCCTGTACCTACCGGATCATGACCGCACAGGTTCTGAAAGGAATTCAGCAGAAAAAATTTGAGGATAATCCCAGAATGACCTCACTCGATATTGCTTTTGCACAAAGATATCTTCAGGCATGGGAAAGCTATAACAGGGGAGAAAAATGTACCAATTCATGGTATATCGCTTTTGAAGCTGCTAAAAACAAAAACCTGCTGATATTACAGCATATATTCCTTGGCATGAATGCTCATATCAATCTCGATCTTGGTATTTCTGCCGCAGCCATCATGCCCTACCGGAAAATAAATCCGTTAAAAAAAGATTTCGAGAACATTAATAATGTCATTGCTTCCATCAATCAGAATGTACAGGATTCTCTGAACAAAATATGTTATCCCGTGGATCTTATTGACAAGCTATCCAACGGAAAAGATAATGTTGTACTTGATTTTGCCATTTCCAAAGCAAGAGATACTTCCTGGGCGACCGCTGTAATAGCCTCCAATACTCCGAATTTCTTAAGAGAATCGGTTATTGGCATCGTAGATTACGCCGCAGCTAAAGTTGCTACACAAATTCTGAATCCGAAGATCCTCACTCCCGCTCTTTTAAAAGAATTTAAAAAGTGTGAAAGCATTGACATCGTGAAAAATATTGAGATTTTGGAATCCACAAAGAGTTCTTAATAAAAAGGCCGGGATCTTCCTCACGGATCCCGGCCTCATAATGAACAAAATAAAAGAAACTATAGTGCCTCCTTATGCTTTTTACGATAGGCATAATGGAAAATAATTGGCAGTATTGTAAATGACAGCAGCATACAGACAATCAGCCCTCCAACAATCATAATGGCTAAAGGTTTCTGAATCTCTGAGCCCATTCCATTCGACATTGCTGCAGGAAGAAGTCCCATAGATCCCATCAGGGCAATCATAACCACCGGGCGTATTCTGCTTTTCACTCCCTGTGCAATGGATTCTTTAAGAGACATTCTGCTTTGCAGATTTTCTTTCATCACTCCGATCAGAACAATACCATCAATCGTAGCTACTCCGAAAAGGATGATAAATCCAATCCCCGCTGAGATTCCGAAGATAGTCCCCGTAAACCAAAGGGATAAAAACCCTCCAATAAAAGCAAATGCCAGTGTAATGGAAGAGATCAGTGTATCTTTTACATTTCCGAAGTTGAAATACAACAGCATCAAAATAAGAACTAAAGATATCGGTACTACCATTGCCAGCTGTTTTGCTGCTCTTTCTTTACTTTCAAATTCCCCAGCCCACGTCATTTTATGATTTTTCGGAAGTTTTACTTCCTTATCTACTTTCGCTTTTGCTTCCTCGATCGTACTTCCCAGGTCACGTCCTTCAATATTAAAACCAACTCCGATATACCTGCTGTTTCCTTCACGGTAAATAAATGATGGTCCGGTATGATAATCTATGGTTGCAATTTCTTTCAATGGGACTTTCTTATTATCCTGTGTAGGAATGAGAATATTCCCCATTTTTTCCGGAGTATCACGATATTGTTTTTCAAATCTCAGCATGACATCAAACATTCTTTCTTCTTCATAAAACTTGGTGGCAGCCTGTCCGCCGATCGTCATTTCGATGACAGCCTGTGCATCTGCTGTGGAAATACCATATTTTGCCATTTTAGAATCATGAAGCTGTATTCTCAATTCCGGAAGTCCAATATTTTTAAACACATTGACATCTGAAATTCCTGGAACTGTTCTGATGGAATTGGCCACTTTATTGGCATAGTTTTCAAGCTCGAAGAGATCATTTCCGAAAATCTTAATAACCAGTGGTGCTTTTACTCCTGCAACATATTCTTCTACATTATCCTGTATTGGCTGGCTGAATCCAAAATTGATTCCCGGATATTTTTCAAGGGAAACTCTCATTTCTTCAAGAAGTTCTTCTTTGGATATTTTTTTCTTCCATTCTCCTTCCGGCTTCAGCTGGATATTAAATTCGATATTAAAGAAACCTGTAGGATCTGTACCGTCATTCGGGCGGCCTGTCTGAGTCATGACAAATTTCACTTCATCATATTTCATTAAAATCTCCTTCATCTCTTTGGTCAACCGTACCGATTCATCCAGATTGACACTGTTGGGAAGTGTTGCTCTCACGTAGATTGCTCCTTCATTCAGTTTTGGTAAAAATTCGGAACCGTAATTTGAGAATCTCCAACCGCAAACAGCAAGTAAGGCAACAAAACCGATGATAAATCCTTTTTTATGGCGGTCACTGAATTCGTAGATCCTATAGATATTTACTTTGAAGAATCTTGAGATGAAATTTTCTTTTTCTTCAATATTTTTGGTCAATAAAATTTTACACATCGCCGGAACATAGGTCAAACTTAATATCAATGATCCTAATAATGCATATCCCAGTGTAAACGCCAAAGGAGAGAACATTTTTCCTTCCACTTTCTGGAATGAGAAGATTGGCATCAGAGCAACAATAAGAATCAGCAGGGCAAAGAAAATATAGCTTGCCACACTTCCTGCGCTTTTCTTAATGATCCCCAGTTTGGAGATTTTGTTGAATCTCCGCACTCCTATTGCCCTGGCTTTAAGTTCGAGAGCCACAAAGACGTGTTCTACGATGACCAGCGTTCCTTCCAGAAGCAGTCCGAAATCCAGCGCTCCCATCGAAATCAGGTTGGCCGGCAGCCCTTGAATTTTAAGCATAATAATGGCAAACAAGAAAGCCAAAGGAATGACTGATGCTACAATGAAAGTTGTTCTCCAGTTATATAAAAATATAAATACGATGATCGAAACCAAAATTACTCCTTCAATAAGGTTTTTGGAAACGGTATGAACGGTGGTATTCACGAGTTCTGTACGATCAATGATCGGAACAATCTGAACATCTCCCGGCAGCTCTCCTCCGTTCAGCTCTTGAATTCGGTCTTTCAGTCTGGCAATTACTTCACTTGGATTTTCACCACGAAGCATAATGACAATTCCTTCTACAACATCATTTTCCTTATTATACCCTACCTGCCCTAGTCTTGGTTTTGCTGAAATTTTTACTTCAGCCACATGTTTTACCAGAATTGGGGTAGAACCTTTTACCTCGATCTTAATATTTTCAATATCTTCTTTCTTCTCCAAAAGACCGATCCCCCGCACTACATAAGCCTGATCTCCTTTTGCCACAACATCTCCTCCTACATTGATATTACTCTTCGAAACTGCTTCATACACATCCAGGGGGGAAAGGTCATAATTGTGTAATTCTGTAGGATTAATTTTTATTTCATAGGTTTTTTCTTCTCCACCAAAGCTCACCACGTCTGCAACACCGGGAACTGCCAGTAATTCTCTTTCCACTACCCAGTCCTGGATTGCCGTAACTTCTTTGATGGGAAGTTTACTTTTAATAATATAACGGTAAATTTCACCCGTAGCTCCGGAAGGAGGCTCAATACTATATTCTGCCCCGGCAGGAAGGTTTACATTTCCGAGTTTATTGGAAGCATATTGCTGGGCATAAAAATCATTGACATGATCATCAAAAATCACGGTTACTACAGACAATCCGAATAAGGAAATAGAACGCACCGATGTTTTATTCGGGATGGCATTCATTTCTTTGGAAATGGGTAATGTGACAAATTTTTCGATCTCTTCAGCACTTCTTCCCGGCCATTGGGTAATGACTCTTACCCTTGTATTGGTAACATCCGGAAATGCTTCAATAGGGGTATGCATATAAGAATAGATTCCTCCGGCCAGCAAAAGAAAAGTCCCCAAAAGAACGATCAATGAATTTTTTAAAGAGAAGGAAACTATATTCTGTACAAACTTTCGCATTACTTGGTGGAATTATTTATTTGGGTTTTCAGGTTTTCGTAGATCAGCAATCCGTTGGAAGCAATGACGTTTTCACCTGGCTTTAAATTTCCTTCTACATATATATACTGGCTATTGGAAGCAATCTCAGTTACCGGTCTGATCTCCAGATCACAGTCTTTTTTGTATACCACTACATAGCTTTGGTTATTATCAAAGATCAAAGCTTTAGCAGGAATAGCCAATGCAGATTTATTCTGTGAGTTAACAGGTAATACAACATCTGCAGACATTCCGGGTCTTAGCTTCATCCCATTATTGTCCATAATGATTTTGGCCTTAAGTACTCTTTCGTTTTCATTGAAGACCTGGGAAATAGTATTGATCTTCCCTGAAAAGCTATCATCCGGATACGCCAGTGTTTTCACTATTACAGGCTGATCTACATACACATGTCTCATATTGGTAGCATACACATTGGCCATTACCCATACTTTATCCAGATTGGAAATGGTAAAAAGCTGATCTCCACCCGCTGTAACAGGCATTCCTTTGGAAATATTCTTTGAAATAACGTAGCCGTCCGCAGGAGCTTTTATCTGAATCGTATTTCCTCCTGCTGAATACAGCTGCATATTTTTCTGGGTCTTGGAAATATTAGACTGCAATATGGCTACTTCCGACCGTGCTTCCTGTAAATCTTTCTGAGAGGCAATATCATCTTTATACATCGCCTCCACGGAGGTCAGCTTTCTTTTGGCTACTGCCAGCTGAGCCTGCAAAGTTTGGGAATCATCCTGCATTTCGTTTACCGCTGTACTTTTTATACTTGCCAGACTCTGTCCTTTTTTCACATAATCACCGAGTGAAAAATAGGTATCCATCACAACTCCATCCACCAGGCTTACAAAAGGAACCGTTTTATCCGAGTTACTTTCCACTTCTCCGGTGAGGGTGATACTTTCTTCTATGGGAAGCATTTCTGCTTTCACCAGTTTAATATCTTTTTTAAGCTCTTTACTGATGCAATAGTTTTTTTCAACTTCTTTATTTTCTTTTTCTCCGGTACAACCTGTAAAAATCACGAAGGCGGAGAGGTAGATTGCAGCAATGTATTGGGTAATATTTTTGTTCATATCTTATAAATCTTGTCCTACAGCATACTGCAGGTTTTCGTAGTATTGATTAAGCTCTTTTTTAGTATCCAGTATGATCATTTTATTTCCTATGTAGGTATCCAGAAAATCCATATACTCCAGCATGCTGATATTTCTGAGTCTGAAGTTTTTTTCATGGCTTACCAGCAAACTATCCAATGTAGATTCATAATTTTCATCAATTTCTTCCGAAACCTGTTGTGTCCGGATATAGTTTCTGAAAACAGAGACAATTTCATTTTCCGATTTCAGCATATTTTTACGAGTCTCAAGTTTACTTTTCTCAATTTCAAGTCTGGCTTCCTGAATATTTCCTTTATTACGGTCGAAAATGGGAAGATCCATAGAAACCCCTAAGCCTATAAAGTCTTTCATGATATTTCCGCCACGGTCGTATCCAATGGAAACCGCTACATCCGGAGTTTTCATCGCATTTTGTATTTCGAGGTTTTTGGCAGCGTGTTTTTCTTTATTTCTTGAGATCATAATATCGGGGCGGTTTTCTTTTGCCTTTTCCATCCATTGTGCCACCTCCAATTCTGAAAGTTGTCTTTCCGGCATCACAAATGAATCTGTGATTACCAGATAAGATTGAGAAGGTAACATCAATAAGGCCTTAAGTTCTACCTGTTGATCTTCAATTTCCTGTTTTAATGAAATCAGTTTTTTCTTAAACTCAATTTCCTGAGCTTTTAAGCGGACATATTCAGCCTTACTGATATTTCCCAGGTTCAATTGATTGTTATAGGATTTTGTTAATTTCTCAATGGAAGCAATCTGTCCCTGATAAATCTTCTGTTGTTCCTGATTGTAAAGAATCTCGGTAATCGTATTCCTTAATGTCTTCTTCAGCTCACGTAAAACTTCCTGTAATTCATATTTCTCTCCTTCAATTTCTATTTTCTGGAGCTCAATATTTTTTCTTCTCTTTCCAGCGGTCTGAATGACCTGTTCTATCTCAGCAGAAATTTGGGTGTTTTTTCCCCAGTTTCCGATGAGTGCAGGCTGTTCTTCTATGTCATAGGTTCTCCATAGATTGACTTCACTGATGCTTAATTTTGGATTGGGCCAGTATTTCGCCTGAACAGCTCTTGCTTCGGCTTGTGAAATTTCAAGCTTCTGGGCAATAATGTCAAGGTTTTTAGCCAAAAAAATTGTTTCAGCTTCCTTTCTGTCAATTTTCAGGGTATCTGAAATCTGCGCAGAAAAGAAACTGAAACAATGAATATAAAATAGGGTAAAAAATAGCTTCTTCAAGGGTCTTTTATTTAAGACTACAAAGCTATTTTTCTAATATTAGAGGGAATTTTAAACAAAATTAAAATTCGGTTAGTTCAACATTAGAGTTTGATTAGAACTTTTAAAAACCACGAATGTTTTCACAAATAACACAATTATGAATGGGACGGAAATTCAAGAAGAACGCTTGTTCCGACATTAATAGCAGAATCAATTTTCATTACAATATGATGATGATCAAAGATACTTTTTGAGAGAGATAAGCCTATTCCACTTCCTTTCACGGTATCTACATTTTTTCCTCTGTAAAAAGTTTCAGATATTTTCACAAGATCATCTGCCGGAATTCCTCTTCCTTCATCTCTGACCTCGATATAAAGCCGGCTGTTCTTCTCAGATAATGTAAGCACCACAGGTTTATCATAGGAATACTTGATTGCATTTTCTACAATATTATATAATGCCAGATAGAGCAGTGTTTCATTTCCGGGAAATTCCAGCAAAGCAGGTTTTGTCACCTGAAGCTGTATTTTAATAGATGAATTGTTTTCTTTTGCTTTAGGATCAAGCTTTTCGTAAATTTTCCATACCAGCTCATCCATTCTCATTTGCTTATGAGAAGATTCAAGTTTGGTCATTCCGGACATCAGTAAAAGATTGTTGAGAATATTTTCAATCTCATATACATTCTCTAATGATTCTTTTGCCACTTCCCTATACTCTTCCGGAGTCCTGTCTTTTTGAGCGAAAACTTCAAGATTTCCGGAGATTGCAGCCAGTGGAGTTTTAAATTCATGAGAAACATAATTGATAAAGTTCTGCTGTAAGAGTACATTTTCAGAAATCCTGCCCAGCAGTTTATTATAAGATTTTATAAGATCTTCAATTTCATCATGGGTATTGGTAGAAGCAATAATTGCAGTAGAAATATTATTATATTCCACTTTATTGATGCGTTCTACAACATTGGAAATAGGTTTATAAACTACCTTAGAAAGATATCTGCTCAGAAAATAAATCGCCAGCAGTCCAATGACCAATACAGAAAGCATGATAATAGCCAGTCTTAAAATCTGTGACTGAAATGAATCATTCGGGGATTTTACAAAAACCACAAAATCTCCCTGGTTATCCGGATAGAAAATTCCATAATAGAACTGATTATCCGACATAAACTGCATGCCTTTATTATTCCTTACTGCCTGCAGGTGGGAAAGTTTTATATTTTGATCATGAAGATTTTGCCCAAAAGTAACCTCATTATTCTGATTGTAGACGGCTACCCTGTTATTTTGAATCAGGTGATTGTATTCTTTTTTGATCTGGGCATGCCTGTCTTTCGGGAGCTCATCTTTATCAAGGTAATAAATGGCAGAAATAAGCGCTGTATTCCGTAGCTTTTCAAAATAAAAAATCTTGGTACTGTCATAATAGGCAAAAAATATCACCGCAGATGTGATGATAGAAACAATGCCGAATGAAAGGCTTGAAATAAGGGTAAATCTGCTTCTGAGAGTCATTTTCAGTCTTTAATTAAATATCCGGTTCCTTTTACCGTATGAATAATTTTCTGTTCTGTTTCGTCAATCTTGTTACGGACATAAGAAATATAAACATCTACTACATTCGTTGTATTATCAAAATCAATTCCCCATACTTTGTGTAAAATCTGAGTCCTGCTCAGTACCTTGTTTTTATTCTCCATAAGGAACGTAAAAAGTTTGTATTCTGTGGGGGAAAATTCAATTTCCTTATCGTTTTGTGTTACTTTATGAAGATCTGTATCAATGGTGATATTGCCGCAAGTCAAGTACTGATCTTCTTTCTGATAACTTAATTTATTTCTTCTTGTTAAAGCTTTAATCCTTGAAATCAGTTCTTCAAAATGAAAAGGTTTTGATAAATAATCATCAGCTCCCATGTCCAGCATTTTTATTTTATCATCAGGGCTGTTCAGGGCACTTAAAACCAGAATCGGAGTATAATTTCCTTTAAATCGTATGATCTGGGTAAGCTGCATTCCATCCAATCCGGGAAGCATGATATCCATTAGAATAAGATCAAAATTATAGGTATGAAGAAGCTCACGCGCCTTTTCACCGGAATCTGCAAGGGTAAGATTGTATCCAGCCTCGGAAAGGCCTTTTATCAGAAAATTGCTGATTCTTTGATCATCTTCTACCAACAAAATATTCATAAGTCTCTGAAATTTCCCATAAATATAGGTAATCTAATTAAGAAAGGAGGATGAAGGCGGGAAGAGAGACGTAATAGAATTTTATAAAACAATTGTTTCCCATTTTATTCACCTTTCAAAAACATTGAAATTAATGTAAAAGTTGTCAGTTCTTACCTGCGCAGAAGTAACTTCCAACATCCTTCTTCCTTCTTCCAGCCTTTTTTCATAATTTTGGAAGATGGAGATGATATATTTAATTATTGGGTTTGCTGCCGGTGGTATACTGGGAGCAGTGATATTGTATTTTGCACTGAAATCATCAATGGTTTCAAGAAGTTCTTATGATTCATTAAATACCTTATCTATTAAAACTCAATCTGATCTTGAAAATTCAACGCTGAAGATTCAGGAACTTAATCAGAATATCAGCAAAGAAAAAGAATTAAATATCCTACAGCAGGATCTGTTGGATGATCTGAAAAATGAGTTTTCTAAAATCTCTGCAGAGCATTCTTCGCTCACTATCCAGTTTCAGGAATTGAAACAGCTCAATCAGAAACAGACTTCCCAGATAGAAACTCACATTCTTGAAAAGCAGTCAATTTTTGCTAAAAACTCTGAGCTTTCAGCAAAAAATGAAGGTCTCCAAAAATCACTGGATACTCAAAAAGATGAAATTGTAAAAATCCAGGAGGAGTCTAAGCTACAGTTTGAAAATCTGGCGAATAAGATTTTAGAGGAAAAAACAGAAAAGTTTACCACTTTAAATCAAAATAACTTAAAAAATATCCTCGAGCCTTTTCAGGAGAAAATTGCTGATTTAAAAAATAAAGTCAACGAAGCCTACGAAAAGGAAAATAAAGAACGTTTCTCTCTCGCTGAAAAAGTGAAAGAGCTGGCAGAACTGAACCAACAGATTTCTGAGGATGCCAAAAAACTGACCCGCGCTCTGAAAGGAGAAAGCAAAACTCAGGGGAACTGGGGCGAAATGATTCTGGAAAGTATTCTAGAAAAATCAGGGCTAGTAAAAGGAAGAGAATATTTCCTGGAGCATGAATTACGTGACGAAGATAATAATGCTTTATTCTCTGAATTTTCCGGAAAAAAAATGCGTCCGGATGCTGTGATAAAATATCCGGATGAAAGAAATGTCATCGTTGATTCTAAAGTTTCCCTTACCGCTTTCACAGAATTGGTAGACGAAACCGATGCAGATGTATATGCTATAAAAGTAAGCCAGCACCTTGGATCTATCAAAAATCACATCACACAATTGAGCCAAAAAGCCTATGACGATTATGGCAAATCACTAGATTTCGTGATGATGTTCATTCCCAGTGAGCCGGCTTATATTGCAGCCATGCAGGCAGACCAAAACCTTTGGAATTACGCCTATGAAAGAAGAATCTTATTGCTTAACCCAAGTAACCTGATCACTTCCCTTAAGCTAATTGCTGATCTTTGGAAACGCGAGTACCAAAACAGAAATTCCATGGAAATTGCGGAACGTGGTGCCAAACTGTATGATAAATTTGTAGGTTTTGTAGAAAACCTAGAGAAAGTTGGGCGAAATCTCGACCAGGCGAAGAATGTATTTAATGATGCCTATAAACAGCTTCATACCGGAAATGATAATCTTGTAATCCAGACTCAGAAACTGAAATCATTAGGAATCAAAAACAAAAAAGATCTGCCTCAAAGCCTTATTGACAACAGTAATCTTATTGAACCATCAGAAAACTAAATCCTGGATTTTATGTTTTCTTTTGCCTCATATCCTTATCCAACATCTGAATCCTTCAAAGAAATTCTTATTTCTTCTCTGGGAGCCGGAATTTCTGTGTATCTGTTTCTGATTATTTTTCAGCCTTTCGGTACGGAAAACTTTCATCATCCTTATAAGTTTGCATTGCTTTTCCCGTATTGTATTATTTTTGGCGCTTCTTTTTTTATTGCCAACCTTACGACTTCAAGGTTCACCAACTGGAATATTGGATCAGAATTGGTGAAAATAATTATCATTTTATTCCTGGGATCTGTACTCTCCTACTTTTATAATTCATTATTTTTAAGTCATGTAGAACTTGACCTTGGAAATTACTTCTATATGCTTCTTTATTCTCTGGCTGTGGGCATTCCGATATCGGTCATTTATATTTTATCACGGTATATCTATTTGAAAAACGTTCATGAAAATATGGCTAAAGATATTTCTCAGCATCTAACTGTTTCTATTCCTGGTCAGCAACAAAGTCTATTGAAAATATCAACACAGAATACTGAGCTTATCATCAATGAGAATGATTTCCTGTGTGCTCAGTCCATGGAAAATTACTGTACATTTTACTTTTTAGAGAATAATAGTGTAAAAAAGATGTTAGTCAGAATCAGTTTATCCAACGCTTTACAACAAATCGAAACTGGTTCCATCAAAAAATGCCACCGTTCTTATATTGTGAATCTTGGAAGGATAAAGAACCTTAAAGGAAACGCTCAGGGATATAAATTAATTCTTCCGGAAATCGATTTTGAAATTCCTGTTTCAAGAAGTTTTATTCCGGAAATTATCCCTCAACTGCAGCAACAGAATTCATAATTTTTGTCATTCGTCACTATTCCTTGCTATTCATCACATTAATTTTAAGGCATTGATTTAAAGCTACAATTTTGCTCAAAAATTAAATGACATGAGTAAAAACATCCGCTTCTCTTCAATTTTCATTCTGGGCTTTACGACCTATTACTTTTTTGATCTTTTGTGTTTCAAAAGTATCCAGACCTTCTCAAAAAATCTCTTTCAGAGCAAAGCTATAGCGCATATTGTTGCTTATTCTGTGACTCTAATTCCATTAGTGATCACTTCAAAACTCTTGTTGCCCAAAAGAAATATTCCCGAGGTATTTTCATTAAACAAGTCTATAATCAAAGGATTTTTCCTCGCTCTTATCGGAACCCTTCCCATGCTTATTGGATATCTGATTCATTTTAAACTTATCAGTACTATCAACTTTGAATATTTGTTTATAAATACGTTTTCTTCAGCCTATTTTGAAGAAGTCATCTTCAGAGCTTTTCTTATTGGGACACTATATCGGTTTACCAGGCTCGGTTTTCTATCTTCTGCTTTATTGGGTTCTTTACTGTTTGCACAGGTACATGTATACCAAAGTCATGATATAACAGAACTTGCCGAGATATTTGTTATTACATTTTTGGGATCATTATTCTTTGCCTGGGTATATTTTGAATCGGAATACAACTTATGGACAGCAATATTCCTTCATTTTTTTATGAATCTGTACTGGGAAATCTTCAATGTATCGGAAAATGTTTCAGGAAACCTCTATGGAAATCTCTATAAACTACTCTCCATTATCGTCATAATAGCAGTTGTTATCTATTTCAAAAGAAAAAATAAAATCTCATTTGAAATAACAAGGAAAAGTCTTTTTATCAAAACCAGAGAACTTCAATCATAAATTTTGCATAATTTTGCGGAATGTTGATAGAAAGTTTTCAAAACGATAAAATAAAAAATGTCACTAAGCTCCTTACTGACAACAGGTTTCGTAAGAAATCAAATGTTTTTGTAGTAGAGGGCCAGCAGGAGAATGAAAGGGCGATGCAGTATAATTTTGAACCGCTGGAGTTCTTTATCTGTGAAAATATCTTTAAAGGAAATCTTCCCGGAGGGAAAATTCATTATGTAAGTGAAAAAGTATACGAAAAAATAGCTTACAGAGGAAGCTCAGAAGGGATTATCGGAATTTATACTGCGAAAGACACCCCTCTTTCTTCATTTGTACCTAAAGAAAATTCTACCGTAATTATTGTTGAAGGAGTAGAAAAACCGGGAAACCTTGGTGCTATTTTAAGAAGCTGTGAAGCATTTGGTGTAGATGCACTGATTGTTGCTGACGGAAAAACCGATTTCTACAACCCCAATGTGATCAGATCCAGTGTAGGTTGTCTTTTCGGGATGGAAGTATATCAGGCTGAAAATGAAGAAACCTTAGCGTTTTTGCAAAAGAATAGTTTCAATATCTATACTACGCTTATGGATGAAAGCGCTGAAGATCTTTATAAGAGAGATTTCAAACAGCGTTCTGCTGTATTATTCGGTACAGAGCATTCCGGGCTCAGTGATTTCTGGATTGGAAAAGGAAAAAACACATTAATTCCTATGGCTGGAAGTATTGATTCTCTAAATCTGAGTAATGCTGTGGCCATTACCTGCTATGAATCTTTAAAACAGAAGAAAGGATAAATAATCCCTTCGTTAAGTAACTCAATGAGATTGCTTCGCCTTCGGCTCGCAATGACTAAGCATAAAAAAACCGTTTCACTGGGTGAAACGGTTCTTTTATTGTTAAGCGTTTGCTTAGAATTATTTCTTAGCAGCGTCTTTTGCAGCATCTTTAGCAGCAGTTGCAGCACCTTTAGCAGCATCAGCAGCACCTTTAGCAGCTTCTCCAGCTCCTTTAGCAGCATCTTTAGCAACTTCAGCACCAGCAGCAGTAGTAGCAGCAGCAGCATCTTTAGTAGCTTCTACAGCAGTAGTTGCAGCAGAATCAACAACTTTAGCAGCAGAATCAGAAACTACAGCAGCAGAATCAGCTACGTTAGCAGCAGCAGAATCAGTTGCTCCTTCAGTAGAAGTAGCTTCAGTTTTTTTACAAGCAACTAGAGAGATTGCAGCGATAGCAGCTACGAATAATGACTTTTTCATAATAAATTAAATTTAATTTTGTTAATATTGTTTTATAAAATTTTATTCTGTTCTGTTATTTGAACAAGACAAAGGTAGAGCAGTTGGAAAGTTTGTTTATGAAAAATAATTGTAATACCTTTGTAAAATAGTTTTACAAATAAAAACAACTGATAATCAACAATTTAATTATTTTTTGAAAAATTGACAGATTTAGATCTTTTACACTTTGAACAGCTAAAAAGGGATGTTCAGGGTCAATACTTAAAAGAGTATACCCCTTCACAGGATGATATTTCCAAGTGGAAGGGTATAGATATAATATATTTTCAGGAAGACCTGCGCAAAAAAGCGAAAGGTAACATCAGTGAAAAGTCATTTTACACCTATTTTAAAAATTCTCCAGTCACTAAATTACCAAGGATAGACATGCTCAATTTATTGAGTATCTATGCGGGTTATGACTCTTGGTATGAGTTCAAAAAAACGCATCTTTTTGCGGGTGAACTGTTACAGGAAAATGAGATTCTGGAGGAGGAAGAAATCGATGAACTTGAAAAAATCGTTGCAGCAGCTCCTGAACTTCCAAAAAGCGAAATTCAACCTAAAAAAATTGAAACAAACACCGCTGAAAACACTGATTTACAAAAAACAAATACTGAAAATCAAAAAGTTACACAAAACACAACAGCAACAAACAATACTGAAATTTCACTCATTCCATCCAAGAAAAATTTCTTTAAAAAGAATGCCTGGGCACTGGTTACTTCCGTCTTGATTACCATTACTGGTCTGTTAGGATTTAAAGATGTTCTTTTTTCAAAAACTTATAAATATTGTTTCATTGATAAGGACAGAGGAGTTTCTGTGATCAACACTTTAGAAATAATGGTGGTAAAAGAAAATGAATCTCCATTGATGTATAAAATAAAACCGGGTGATTGTTTTTATTATTCTACCAAGGATAAGAATTTGAAAATGCGGATCAGTGCACCTTTCTACGAACCTCTGGAGGTAAACAGAAGCCTTGAAAATGCGCCTGAAGAAGAAAAAATAGAGCTAAAGCCGGATGATTATAAAATGGCGGTCTATTATTTCTCTATAAAAGATATAAAAGGAGGAAATCCAGATGAACAGTTTGCGCTTATTAAGCAGAAAAGAAATCAATTGGAAAATCTTATCAGCAGCAATGCTGTGATCTATCAGGTATATGACAATGATACCTATGGAATAGAAAGACTGGACAAACAGAAATATATCACTCTGGTAACCACTCCAACGACCTCACTGAAAAACCTGAATGTAATAGAAATGAAAAAGGATACGAAAGGGAAAATTGTATCCATCAAATTTAAAATTGCTACCACAGATGAAAAGAATAAATAATTTTTTAATTTTCACCGTGCTTCTGACTTTATTCATTGCCTGTAATAATAAAACCTCAGAGGTAAGCGACCTCGATAAACTACGAAACAGCAACAACGAAAAAAGCTATCCTGCTGTACAGATGGACAGTATGCAAGCGATCAATTCCATCACAAAACAGAAAGTTCAGGAACTGCTTGATCTTTCTACTCTGTATCTTACCGGAAACAGAAATACAGAAATAGATACTGTTATTTACTCACAGATGGAAAGCTATTTCCACAAACCCGATTCTTTGACCTTTAAAAAACTGTTAAAAGAACTGGACAGTATGAAAGCAAAAACAGCAAAGGTGAGCAATCTGAATGTTTATAAAGAGTTTTATAAAAAAGATACACTGGATTACGCTAAGTTCAATGTGGAATATTTTGACAATAAAAACAGGTCTTTAGGAAGCTTTGAAAAGAATGCACAATATATTCTGTTGTCTACTTCAAAGCTTAAAAAAGAATTTAAATTCTACTTTTTAGATTTTTATTCCAAACCGCTTAAGAAAGACAGCACTTCTGTAGGAGTCACCAAATAGTCTAAGGGAATATCATTTTCCCAGACATCATCCACATATTCATCGGGGTCAAAGTAATTGACTCCGATTTTTTTTGTATTTACCGATATACTTTGGAACAATCCGTCATAAAAGCCTTTCCCATACCCTACCCGATTTCCTTTTCTATCACAATACAACAAGGGGGTAATGACATAGTCGAAATCCGTTTTACCGGAATCCTCATTGGAAACAGGTTCTGAGATCCCCCAGCTGTTGGTTTCAAAAGCAGTATCTTCAAAAATTTCGATATTAATCAACTGGTCACCTACAATTTTAGGAACGTAAACACGTATATTATTCGCTATAAAATATTGAATGAAGATTTGGGTATCAATTTCTTTTCTAGCCGCAATCGGGATAAAAACATGTACTTTCTCCGATTCTTTAGGCTTGAAATATTGAATGAAATTCTCAAAAATCTTTTCAGATAACAAGAAAGCCTCATCTGTAGACAAGGCTTTTCTTTTTTGCATATATTTTTTTCTAAGCTCGGCTTTTAGCATCATTATTAAGTTATTGTAACTGAAATAATTCTTACCGGACAAGCTTTTTGAAGCTTGATCACTATGATGAATTATGCGTTTTGCAAAATTCTGTACAGTTTATCAGATAAACGAACTCTGAATGGAAGTTCGAAAGTAACCTGATCTCCTATTTTTGCGGTTTCACAAGGACCTCCATTGGCGTAGATTTCAGTAATTGTAATTTCCTGTTCTCCTGTTGTAGGACCTGAAATTAATACTTTATCACCTACTGACAAATCTTTATTTTCAATTAAAAACTGTGCAATTTTTGATTTTGAGAAATAATGTTCTGCTCTACCAATCAATTCTTTTTTAACCGCAATCTTTTGACGGATATTTTTCGTTTCAGCTTTTGCTAAAGGTTTGTCTGATAACTCTCCCGAATTTTTGAATTTCAGTGCATCGGATTTTCCTTTTCTGAACACTTTATTTCCAACCTGCAGTCCTTTTCTTAATGCTACCTGCTCTACCAAAGGCAAATGTATTGTTTCCAGACATTCTGTAGAACAACAGTTCTCCATTGCAGCCTTACATTCATCACACTGGATAAATAAAAGATGACAGGCATCATTCGCACAGTTGGTATGGTTATCACAAGGTTTCCCACACTGGTGGCATTGTGAAATAATATCGTCAGTAATTCGCTCTCCTAAACGGTGGTCAAATACAAAGTTTTTACCGATAAACTTGCTCTCTATTCCTTCTTCTTTTATCTGGCGTGTATATTCAATAATTCCGCCTTCCAATTGGTAAACATTTTTAAAGCCCTTATGTTTGAAGTAAGCACTGGCTTTTTCACAACGAATTCCGCCCGTACAATACATCAACAGGTTTTTATCTTCTTTAAAGTCCTGTAATTGTTCGTTGATAATCGGTAAACTTTCTCTGAAATTCTCCACATCCGGAGTAATAGCTCCTTCAAAGTGTCCTACTTCACTTTCGTAGTGATTTCTGAAATCGACCACAATGGTATTCGGATCATCCAGTAAATTATTGAATTCCTGTGCTTTTAAATGTATTCCTTTATTGGTAACATCAAAAGTTTCGTCATTCAATCCGTCAGCAACAATTTTATTTCTAACCTTTATCGTTAATTTTAAAAAAGAATAATTGTCTTGATCTACCGCTACATTCAAGCGGATTCCTTTCATGAAGTCGTAAGCTTCCAGTGTATTACGAAATGCCTCAAACTGATCCGCAGGAACACTCATCTGAGCATTAATTCCTTCATGAGCAACATAAATACGGCCAAGCGCATCCAGTACGTTCCAGGCTATAAATAATTCATCGCGAAATTTTTTGGGATCTTCAATTTTGGCATACGCATAGAAAGACAAAGTAAGACGGTCTTTACCGGCTTCATCAATAAGTTGAGCTCTTTCTTCTGCGCTTAAGGTGTTATACAGTTGCATGCTATAAACGTTTTAAGTGAGAATAAAATTTTTGCAAAGATAATAATTTTTGAATTAAGTCTGTCTATGACACAAATCACGAACTATCAGGAAAGGAGATTATAAAAGAAAGCTGTACTTTATATCAGTAAGTCTGACCTATTTTTCTTTAAGCTTTTTTTAAGTTATGTTAACTCTGACATTAACAATTATGACATAAGACATAAAATGACATAATAGCAGTTAAATTTTAGTTAAAGTTGAAACATAGCATGCTAATTGCTTACTTATTTAACAGTAAATTTGTTTACTCAAAAACATAAAAAAGAAATTAATTAATAAACCAGAAAGATATACAATGAAGAGTACTTTAAAAAAACTATTACCATTTGCAGTAGTAGGAGTAATCTCCGGAGCTACTACCGTTGGAGCCTTACAATATTTTGGACACACCTCCAACAATGGAGATCAATCTTATTTCACAACATCAGCACCGAATACCTCATTTGCAGGAATGAACACGGGAGCAGTAGGCGATGATTTTGTAAAAGCAGCTAAAACAACCGTTCCGGCTGTAGTTACTATTAAAAATTACCAAAGCAGGACCGCAAGCAGAGCTTCAGAACAGGATCTGTTCGACTTTTTCTTCGGAGATCCTTTCGGAGGAAAAGGACAGCAGAGACAGAAGCCACAGCAGGCTCCTGACAATATGCCATCCGGAATGGGTTCTGGGGTCATCATCTCTCCAGACGGTTACATTATTTCCAACAACCACGTGGTTGCGGGTGCTAATAAGCTGGAAGTTGTATTGAGCAATAAGAAATCATACATCGCTACTTTGGTAGGAACAGACCCTAATACAGACATTTCTCTATTAAAGATTGAAGAAAAAGGGCTTCCTTATTTGAATTTTGCGAATTCGGATAATATCGATGTAGGACAATGGGTGCTTGCCGTAGGAAATCCACTTGGATTAAATTCTACTGTAACAGCAGGTATCGTTTCTGCTAAAGGAAGAGGTATTGGTATTCTTGGAGGTCAGGGGAAAGCAACGAACCCTATTGAAAGCTTTATCCAAACAGATGCAGCAATCAACCCGGGTAACTCTGGAGGAGCTCTTGTCAACACCAATGGAGAATTGATCGGAATCAACTCTGCAATTCAATCTACAACAGGATATTATCAGGGATATGGATTCGCAATTCCTTCTAACTTAGCGAGAAAAATTATTGAGGATATCAAAAAATTCGGAATTGTACAGAGAGGATTCTTAGGGGTGCAATCTTTAGATCTTTCGAATGATCAATTGGTAAATTCCTATAATAAACAGTTCAAGACTAATCTTAAAATAGGATCCGGAGTATATGTTACAGGATTTGGTGAGAAAAGTGGTGCTGAAGATGCAGGTCTGAAAAAAGGAGATATCATTACTAAAATAGACAGCTATGACATCACAGATTTTGCTGATCTGTCTATGTCTATCGGAAGCAAACGTCCAGGTGATAAAGTACAGCTAACGTATACCAGAGATGGTAAAGTAAATACAACCAGCGTTACGCTTAGGGATCAGAAAGGAGGAACTTCCACGAAGACGAAAGCAGACCTTACGGTAACTGAAAAAATCGGAGCTGAATTTGACCCTCTTACAGAGCGTTTCAAAACAGAATACGGACTGAACAGTGGTGTAGTTGCTAAAAGCGTATCTGAGGGCAGTGAAATGGCCAAAATCGGAATCGTAGACAACTATATCATCATTGAAGTCAATGGTAAACCCGTAAATTCACAGAAAGATGTAGAAAAGATCCTGGATAGATACCAAGGAAATGTACAGGTGAAGTTTGTGGATGACTACGGAAGAATCTACACAAAAGGATTTAAAATGCCTTAATCAAAAAACAAAGTTAGTTTTACATATCAACAAAAAACGCTGCAGATCTGCAGCGTTTTTTTTATTATTTTATTTAGGTTTATTCATTTTTTCAGCGATTCTTTTCTTCTTGTTCCGCTCGTAAATAATTTCTACAATTTTACCCCCGATCCAGGAAAACGGAAAGAATGTAAGGAAAATAGAGATCTTATAAAATGTAGGATGATACGGAAATATAATGACATCCAACATCGCAATAAAGAGCATAATAAAGCCGATCAGAATAGCATAGGCTACTTTAGCATATTTAACGATAATAGCTGTTGCCACCCCACCAATGGTAGTTCCCAATCCGGAAATAAACAACAGGAAACCGAAAAATGCCTTATCATCTTTCATACTGAAAAGAAACCTCTGCCAATGCTCAAACGGAGCAAAAGCGTCAAAAGTAACCCATTGCGGAAAAGCTCTTATTCCAAGAGTAATAATAAGCCCTGCTATACCAAGGCCCAACAAAACCGCAATTGTATTTCTAAAAAAATTCATTAATCCTGATGTGCAATCATAGAAATTTCGATATCCACATTTTTAGGCAGACAAGAAACCTGTACTGTTTCACGTGCAGGATAGCTTTCAGAATCTAAATAAGATGCATAGATATCATTCATTACAGCAAAATCATCCATACTCTTAAGGAAGATCGTCGCTTTTACAACGTTTTTGAAAGTCATTCCGGCTTCCGTAAGAATAGCTTCAAGGTTTTTCATTACCTGGTGCGTTTCTTTTTCAATTCCTTCTACCAATTTACCAGTTGCAGGATCTACAGGGATCTGTCCGGAGATATATAAAACTCCGTTTGCCATATTAGCTTGTGAATAAGGCCCGATAGCTGCAGGTGCATTAACTGTGTTGATTATTTGTTTCATAGCGGATATTTATTTTTTTCTAAGGTCATATACAATCACCATCTGCTGTATTCGTTGGTATGAGAATTTTGCCAACAGTGATTTCATTAGAATTTATTTTGGTTGCAAATATAAAATTTATATTTGCAAATGCCAATCTGATATTAGAAAGGTGCATTCGGCTGGGTAAAGCTTCTGTCTTTGTACTTCAATGCATCACTTAAGATATTGGCTTTTATACCAATAAAGAAGTCATATACTTTGTACTGACCGAAAGGAACCCAGTTAAAATTGATCGTAAAACTTCGCTGATCTCTTGAAAAACCAATCCTTGTATACGCCAATTCCTTAGTCACCATGTCATAATGTGTACTTCCGTTGATATTCCAGTAAGGAGTCAGCTTGATACTACCATCCAACCCAATGGATGCAATTTTATTGGCAAACCTGCTCAACCCTTTTGAGTAAGCATAGTTCGCACTGATATTTAAAGTCCATGCCTGATCAAAATGAGCGTAATGATCATCATCAAAATAATAATTTTCATTTCGGACCTCTCCTTTTGAAGAATATTTTTTAGCATAATCGGTCTTCTCTCCAAAAATTTCGCTGCTCAAAGGATAAGATAACTGAACATTGAATCCCTGTACACTGAAATGCCCGAACTGTTCTGTTCTTATTCCTGTATCCTGCCCCGAAGAATAATCTATCCTATACGGCTCCAGTGAAAGACTGGTATTTACAGTAAGTTTATTATTGAAGAAAGAAGATTGTCCGTTGATTGAAAATACAGACCAAGGGTGATCTTTAGCAGCAAAGTTGTAGCTTCCAGCAAGGTTTAAAGATTCAAAGATCTTGATTTTTTTCACTCCTGTAGAATCGCTCTTAGACTTTACTTTCATCTCGATATTGTTACCGATATTGAAACCTAAAGCTCCTACCATTCCGCTTGAAGGGCTTCCGATAATTCCTTTTTCGAAAATAGAATAAGGAGTCAAAGCTCCGGTTGCATTGTAATAGTTTTTATAATATCCGAAGTTAGGACTTGAGAAATCCGGTGCATACGTGAAACCAATACTTGGAGTCATCATATGTCTCACCGCTTCCACTGCAGATCCTTTTTTGAATTTCAACATTCCATAAAGCGTCGTCTGAAGACTGGCTGAAGTAGAGAAAGTAGAATATCCGGTAAGGTTTTTATTGATCTCGTCAACAGTTACATTCTTTATTGGATCATAATATCTGTTAAGCGTTTTCGTGGTCAAAGCATTATCGATATTGGCACTTAAACTGAACGTGAAATACTTTGCTAAAGTTGTATTGGTTGCCAGTGCGATGTTATTTTTAAGCCCCGTCTGCATTTTCTCCCACATTTCTTTTTTAAACAACTCATTCTCCTGGGTATTTACAAAATTGGTAAGGTTGAAACCTGTATTCACCGTAATATTTTCAAGAAGTCCCGTTCTTATACCCGTTCTTGATTTGAACAGATAAAACTGGTTGATGGCTACGTTCATCTGTGGAAGACGAAGATCCGCCAGTCCTGTTGCAAAGTTTTGAGAATAAGAAGCTGTTCCTGTAATCGTTGCCGGAAGTTTCAGAAATCTTTTGGTAAGAGTTACCGTAGAGTTCTGCTGGGTATTCAATACATTCTGGTTGAAAATATAGTTGTTGTTAAGCGGATTGTTATAAAACTTTGTACTCACAATATCTACGGAAGCACTGAAGGTAAGAAACGGATTCGCTTTAGAATCCTGAGAGTGCGTCCAGTTGATTCTATAGGTACTGTTTTTGGTATAATCATCCAAACCTTTGATTCCTCTCACCATCGTACCCACATCTGCTGTAAAGTTTCCGGAGTATCGGTATTTTTTCTGATAATTTATCTGAGGACGTATATTCCAGCTTCCTTTTGTATAAATATCAGCCAGTACTTTAAGATCAAAATGCTCCCCAATCGGCTGGTAATACCCTATTCCGTTAAGGAAAAACCCTACATCTTCTCTTTCCCCGAAACTTGGGATCAGGATCCCTGCTGCCCTTTTATCTGAAAACGGCAAAATAGCAAACGGAAGATAAAGAGGAGTCGGAACCTGTTCTATAAACATTTGAATAGGACCTGTAACGATCTGCGATTTATTTTTGGTTTTTATCAGCTTAATATTATAAGCTCTCATAAAATAATCCGCAGCGGTATCTTTTTTCTTAATGAAATAATCATCCGTGGTATAATCCGCTTTTCTCATCGCGAATACGGAATCGTTATATTTTTTGGTCTTCTGAGCGATAATCACCCCTTCACTTTCTTCTGTTCTTGCATTGAAAGCGATGGCTTGTTTGGTTTTTGTATTATAGCTGAATTCGTTGGTTTCGTATTTCTTCCCAGCCTGTGTGGTAATTACAGGCTCGATGATTTTTCCTAAAGAGTCTTGTTTTCCTCTCGCGTAGATCAGACTTTTATTATCATCAATAGAAATATAATCTGCATCAATCTGCATATCCTGGTACTTTACCTGCGCATTTTTGTTCAGGAAAGTCATCTTTTTAGGGATGTCTCTCCTCTGATCGTCAGCTTTTGTACGAAGAATATCATCAAGAGATTCTTTTTTTACAACTATGGTATCCTTTTTGGAAATAGTATCATTAACCGCATTTTTAGGCAATTTTTCAGGAGTTTTCTGTGCTAAAAAATTGTTAAAAATTAGGATAATTAAAATTTGTAATATATTTTTGAGGACGGTTTTGGCCAATTTTATTATATATGATTAAGGCCCAAAATTAATATAATTTTTATAACTGTAAGATGCACAAACAAAATTTTAAAATAATTTTATCATTTCTCCTTCTCCTTACCAGCAACTTTATTTTCTCTCAGAAGAAGTTTACTATCGTTCTGGATGCGGGACACGGAGGAAGTGATCATGGGGCTAACAGGTCCTATTCCGACATCGGAAGAGTCGCAGAAAAAGATATTACACTTGCTATTACATTAAAAGTAGGAGCCATGTTAGAAAAAAACAGAGACTTCAAAGTAATATACACCCGTAAAATCGACGAGTACCCTTCTCTATCCGACAGAACCAATCTGGCTAACAGAAGTAAAGCGGATCTTTTTATATCCATTCACTGTAATTCTTCTCAAAGACCTACAGCCTATGGTACGGAAACCTATGTACAGGGACCTAACCAGAACAATGAGAACCTTGAGGTTGCCAAAAGAGAAAATGACGTGATCTTCCTGGATGAAAAAGATAAGCAGACATTCGGATCTTATAATGCTGATTCTCCAGAGTCATTAATTGCCTTAAAACTTCAGCAGAGTAAATATCTGGAATCAAGTCTTCTTTTGGGAGGATTAGTAGAAGATAATTTTGTGAACAAAGACAAAAGGTCTTCAAGAGGAGTTTTCCAGAAGAACCTTCACGTTCTCCGTATGAATGCCATGCCATCTGTACTTATTGAAACAGGTTTTATCAACCATCCTGAAGAAAGTCATTATATTGCTTCAGACAAAGGACAGACTGAGATTGCAGAAAGTATCTACAATGCGATTATAGATTATAAGAAAGCTATTGATAGAAAATCAGGAGGTTCTCTTACCGTTAAAAAACCTGAGCCTGAGAAACCAGCTGAAGCACCTTTGAAAAATGATTTCAGAATTCTATTGATGAGCTCTCCTACAAAATACAACGAAAATGACCCTGCCCTGAAGGGTCTGAATTACATTCTTACCCTTAAAGAAAATGGCCAATACAAGTATTACTATGCTGTAACCAATATGGCTTCTGTAAAAGACATCAATCTTAAAACAGCTAAAGATGCAGGTTTCAGAAACTCTTTTGCGGTAGGATTCATGCCAAACCAAAGGATCAGCATGGGATATTATACGATAGAAGTCTATGCCGGTGATAAATTGAATGGTAATTCTTATATCCTTCAGAACTTGAAAGATGTAGAAAGGGAGAAAGATAATGGAGTCTTTTATTACACCTATGGAAAAGTATACACCCTTGAAGATGCAGCAAAACTTCAAAAAGATCTTGAGGCTAAAGGTGTAAAAAACACCGTGATACAAAAAGTTTATAAATAATTTTAAAAAGAAATTTTGAGGTTAAAAAGTTAATTGTTATTTTTGCAACCTCAAAATTTGGCCTATTCGTCTAGTGGTCAGGACTCAAGATTTTCATTCTTGCAACAGGGGTTCGATTCCCCTATAGGCTACAAATTACAAACCTTTAACTGCATCAGTTAAAGGTTTTTTTATTGGCTATTTTCTTCTATTTTCCCCGTTTAAAATCATTTTAAACAGGATTGTTTTGGGGCAATCTGATAGAACAATTAAATGTATGCATTTATAGCATACTGACAATCTGAGAATTACTATTATGGATGATGAAAATACCCTTCTATTTACTTTATATATTACAAAAGTATTATATTTGCAAAAATTTCAGCCATAATTGGTCACACAAATATGGTCACACTGATGAAAAAAAATATTGATAAATCATTGTCTGTAGTTTTCTACAGGCTACCAAATTTTATATCATGCCGGATTTAAAAATACAAGAAGCAAAATTGCTTTTTAAGAAAATCCACTCTAACCCAAAAAGTTATGATTTACAAATCAATGAAGGCGGGATTACAGGCAAAGATGATAAAATCAGTTTCAGACTTTACAGGACTGGAGAAAGGATTGCTTTTGAAGTAACAATTGACGGACTTACTTTCACCAATACCACTGGAGAATGGAATAATGCACTGATCATGCTAGGAAATACGATCAAAAAAATAGAGAAAGAACAAGAAAATTTAAAAATAGAACAAGCAATAAATAAGCTTAGAAAATACCTATCAGAAGAAAATTAAAAATTTTCAAAATAAATTTGGTAGTTTAAAAAAAAGTTTATAGTTTTGCACTCACATTTAAACGATATGGCAAATCATAAATCAGCGTTAAAAAGAATCAGACAAAACGAAACTAAAAGACTTCGTAACAGATATTACCACAAGACTGCTAGAACAGCATTGAAAGCCTTAAGAGGTGAAGAAAACAAAGCTGCTGCTACAGAGCAACTACCAAAAGTGATCGCTTTACTGGATAAATTAGCTAAGAAAAATATTATCCACAAAAACAAAGCGGCTAACTTGAAGAGTAAATTAACAAAGCACGTTAATAAATTAGCGTAAAAGTATAGCTGGCCCGTTCGTCTATCGGTTAGGACCTCAGATTTTCATTCTGGTAAGAGGGGTTCGATTCCCCTACGGGCTACTTCAATTTAAAAAACCACTGTATAACATCAGTGGTTTTTTAAACACAAAGTAGAAAAGCTATTCTTTACAACAAAAAATCTAACCGGCCCGTTCGTCTATCGGTTAGGACCTCAGATTTTCATTCTGGTAAGAGGGGTTCGATTCCCCTACGGGCTACAAGATTAAGAGTTGATACTTATAAAAACAAAAGCTAACACGTTATTTCGGTGACGGAAGATAGAGGGCCCGTTCGTCTATCGGTTAGGACCTCAGATTTTCATTCTGGTAAGAGGGGTTCGATTCCCCTACGGGCTACAAAAAAGACTTTTTCGAAAGTCTTTTTTTCGTTTATATATAGTAAGACTGTATTACAGCAAGTTCTATTCAAAAGATCCACATCTTCAGGTCATTATTATATTGATTTCCCAGGCCACGCTACAGCCAGATCAAAGTAATATTATTTCCTTTCACCTAAGACCTCCCATCAATCAAAGATCATGTTATTTTTACTCTTAACTGTTAAGCCATATTAATTTTCATTAAAAATATCACCGATAATGGAAATATTATTTCCTACTTTTCACATTAATGCCTAAATTTGGATAAAACTATTCATTCTAAAAAAATATAACATGAAATTTAATTTACTTTTGGGAAACCAATTCTCTTTTAAAGCTGGATTAACGGCTTTATTTTTATTTTCTGCCAGCACATTATCTTTTGCGCAGAACAGAATTTATGCACACGCTCAAAGTTCTGGTGTATTTGGGGTAACATGTCTTGGCTGTCGTGTAGACAATCCTCAGAATGCAATCGGAAGTAACGAAGATGATTATTCAACAATGGTATTGGGCACAGCACTATTAGGAGGAATCCAGCAAACTCTGGCTTTTCCTGATTTAAGATCGGACACCAGACTGGTTGTAGGAATCGGAACAGACAACATCCCTTTATCTGTACAATTATTAAGTGGAGTAACTCTTGAGACCATGAACGGGGGAACTTCCAATGATGACCGCAGAACTGTTGATGTAAGTCTTCTTAAACTGGGAGCAACACCTAACAGAGGTACGGTAGAATTCAAGCCAGCAAAGCCTTATGATGGAATTAGAGTTGGCTTAACCGGAGGTGTATTAAGCCTTGGCGGTGGTTTCAGAATTTATTATGCCTACCAGGATCCATTGATCAATATTATGGCTCACAGTGAAAACGGACAGGTAACTCTTGGTGGAAATGTTCCTGTGGAAGGTTCTGAAATTACGTTGTTCAACACTTCCGGGAAAGAGGTATTCCGTTCTACACTAAAATCAAATACATTTGAGCCCAGACAATCTGAAGGTGTTTATATTATGAACGTACATACAAAAGAAGGAAAAACGTTTTCAAGAAAAATTTTGATCAAATAATTAAATAAGAGATAAACTCAATACGGCAGACTTTTCAAGTCTGCCGTATTTTTTTGCATTCATTTTCAGAGAAATACAAAAAACAATCATTAAATAAAAATAAATTCATAATCATAAATATCAACAAATTATCAACAAATCACATAAATATGAAATAAAATAAGCAACATAATCATTTTATTTATAAATTTACAAAAAGCTAAAACCCAAAATTTTCCATATATGAAAACTTATTTATTACTTAGCCAACGCACAATGAAAGCTGCTGTTCTGGCATCATTCTTATTCCTAACAGGCACTATGTCTTTTGCACAGATTGTAAAAACATATGCAAGCAGTCAAACCAATCAGGTATTGGGAGTATGCTTGGGCTGCGGTGTATTGAACCCTCAAAATGCAGTAGGAAGTAACGAAACCGACTACTCTACAATACAGGTTTCAGTGGGGCTCCTTGCAAGAACAGAACAAACATTGATCTTCCCAACTACCAATATCGCTAACAACACCAACAAACTTGTTCTTGGGATTGGCTCAAACGGAACTCCATTATCGGCTCAGGTATTGGGAGGTGTATCTATTGAAACATTTAACGGAGATGTTTCCAACAACGACTACCAGAGTCTTGGTTCTACTCTAATCAAACTTGGAGACACAGATCCAAGCAAAGCTGAAATCGAACTTACGATGAATATTCCTTTTGACCGTATTAAAATAAACGTGAATTCAGGATTATTGAATATTGGTGGTGAGCTTAGAGTATACTATGCTTATCAGTACAAAGATCCATTCATCAATTTCATGGCTCACAGCCAAAACGGATTGTTTACTCTTGACAAAAATGTTTCTGCAGAAGGTTCAGAGGTTTCTTTAACCAATACTTCAGGAAAAGAAGTATTCCGTTCTAAGCTGACATCAAACACATTTGAAACGAAACAGCCACAAGGAGTATATATCATGAACATTACCACAAAAGAAGGTAAGTCATATTCTAAAAAGGTGATCATCAAATAAAAAAGATCCATAACAAATCGAACCCGGCAAGCTTTTCAAGCTTGCCGGGTTTTTTATATGTCTGATGTTTCACGATCTTATCAGCGTAAGGTTGTTTTTATCATTTATATTGTCTTTTTAAATTAATAAAAACCCCAACCAAAAAAAAATGGTTGGGGTTATATTGACAAGATTAAAGATCTAAAGTATTCTTAATTTTTAATCAGTTTTTGCTGATATACTGCTTTATCTGTAACAGCTTTTAAAATATAAACACCTTTTGGAAGCGTGCTTACATTAATCTGTCCGTTGTTCAGCTGTGCATTGACTGCTCTACCTGAAGCATCATAGATAGAAACATTCTGGATTTTCTCCTGTGTTTTAATGGTAAGAATATCAGTAACCGGATTAGGGTAAATTCCGAACTCAAGTTTCTTCACCTCAGCCGTAGCCAATGTTGAAGCTGTACTGTTTACTGTAATTGTTTTCTCAACCAATTTACCATTCGAGTTAAAGCTGATTACAATATCAGATGTTCCCGAAGTAAGTGGCGTAAGAACTAATTCGTCATTATTATTAATAGCTACAGAAACTGCTGTAGGATTGCTGTTCGATTTGATAGACTTTACAACAGATACTGCCATGTTATCTGCATCTGAAACTATTGATTTCAGGTCAATCGCTGTAGTATTTCCAGCTGTAACCTGTGAAGGCAAAACGTTGCTTACAACAGGAACTGAATTATTGGTAAATACTGTCAATGAAGGGAACCAGTAGTAATCATTCAGAGTTTTGGTATTGATAAGAGCTCCGGTCATATCATAAGTATGAATCCAGTTTTTCTGATAGTGTGCTCCGTATCCGCTTTCTGTTGTATTCAGAACCAATTCTCCTGTAA
Source organism: Chryseobacterium sp. KBW03 (assembly GCF_003852415.1). Classification (NCBI taxonomy): domain Bacteria; kingdom Pseudomonadati; phylum Bacteroidota; class Flavobacteriia; order Flavobacteriales; family Weeksellaceae; genus Chryseobacterium; species Chryseobacterium sp. KBW03. The sequence goes on from NZ_QAJO01000004.1 coordinate 136,916, forward strand.
TAGGATTTACACGAAGAGCTGCACCGTAAGGGATCTGCTTAAATTGTCCTGTCTGCCCTGGAATTGCAGCAAAGTTTTCGTTAAATGTCTTAGTGGTAACATCGAATCTTACAATCTGTGTTCCTGAACTCCAACTGCTTAATGAGTTGATCCAGTATAAAGCGTTTTCTTTATTGCTTGCTGAAAATTTACCTGCATTCCATGCTCCCCAATCACCGATATATTTAGTAGTTGGAATATTGTAGATCTGCGTAGCAAAAGTTGTAGGATTGATGTTAATCAGTTTTTGATCCTGAATTCCCCATACACTTCCGTCTTTAGCCTGAGCCACTGAATAGAAACCTCCGGCAATCGTACTCACTACTGTATCGGTGCTAGGATCAATTACTAAAATTCCTGCACCCTGCTTCACGGCAAATACATATTGTGAAGTACGGATCATATTTCCGATCTGTCCAGTTCCACCTGTTCCGCTGATCAGGGTACCTACCTGTAAATTGTCAATATTAAAAAGAACAATTCCTGTAGAAGTTCCAATGTATCCTTTATGTTCATTCACACCTACAAAAGATCTACCGTCACCGCCTCCAATATTGTTGAATCCAGCAATTTTCTGCATTGTCTGAGCATTAGCTACAACAAGTCTTCCTCCCGGAGTATACTGAGTATCTCCTCCATCAGCAGCCTGTTTTGATATGAAATAGAATTTATCTCCGTAGATCGTTCCATACTGTGTAGTCGCTCCGAAAGCCTGGTTATTGTTGGCGTTACTGTACACACGGTAATTGATCTGTCCGTTATTGTCGATGAAATTTACAGAACCGTTTGTATGGCCAAACCATTCTTCATTCACCATGAAATATCCATTCGTAAAGTTGGTAGAAGCTACATATGGCGAAACAGGAGTAATGGTAGAAGAAATAGGAGTTTGATTAAATCCTACATTAAAATTCCAAACATCCCACGACCCGTTTTCCAATACACGTGAAGAAGCACCTACACTAGAATATCCGAAATCAGCATCTGCCGGATCTTTTACCCAATACGACCAATATCCGTTCACTGTCCATCCAGACTGCCAGTGATCATTGGCAGCATCTACGATTGTATAGCTATCAAAATCATAAGCATTAGTATTGACAAAACCATTTACCGGATATAAGGGATAGGTGGTATTTCCGCTTTTGATCAGTGCATTGGTGTTCTGCCCGTTCAGGTCAAAACCTATTCCTCCGACAGCTGATCCAAATTGAGTTCCCTGATACAGTAATGTGTATAGTCTGTGATCTGCTTTAGCAATAGCTTTCAGCATATCTTCTCCCGTAGCATTTCCATCCCATTTGAATCCCCAAACCATCGCATCAGGATTTTTACTGTCATTCCACTGTACTACAAAAGCAGCCTGATTGGATCCTGATCCTACCCAATACTGGATATCAGAAAAACTGATCGTAGTCGTATTAAGTTGACTGATCCCGGAAATATCATTTCGGGGCACACCTTGAACTTTTATCTGTGCATTCGATACGCATGCAAACAGAAAAAGCATCATAAAAAGATAAAACTTTTTCATTCTTTTTTAATTTAAATAGATTGTATTATTGAATCATTATTTGAAATGTAAATCGTAAGCTCCGGCAACTTCTGTAGAAACTTCACCCAGCCAGCCGGCTTCCTGATTGACTCCTGTATATATTTTCATAAAATCAACACCCGGAAGCTTCACATATTTCCCACTTCTGTCTACCGCCCAGGAAATATCAATATTGGAAGCTTCATCATTATTCGGAGCATTATCCGCATATCCGAAATCATATGATTTTCCTACCCAATAGGATCCATTCCCGCTCTGATCATAAAAATTATTTGCCAGTCTGGTTCCTGAAAAACTGTAAGAAGGATCTGTAAACCATAGAGGATAATAACTTTGTACGTGAAAAGTATTTTTTGTTTTAAAACCCTGATTTCCCAGGTTATCATTCCATTTGATATATTCTACATCGGTCTGCCAGAATTCACTTCCGGCTACAGGAGTTTTATTTTCATCAGGTTTATGGTAGGTAATACTGTAATCTTTTACGGTTGTATTTTTGAAGTATTCACTGCCTGCGATTTCGTACCACTCGTCATTATCGGGTTTCCCGTTTTTGTTTCTATCGTAGGCAACCATAATAATTCCCGGCTCACAGGATCCTGAGCGCTGATCACTGGCATCACTTCCAAAGAATGCATTTCCCAGTATTTTAAAATCCCGTCCATTCAGGTTCGGAATCGTGTGATCAAATCCAAAAACAACATATCCGCCATATCCGCCAAGAGTGATCATGGTAGAATTTCCCCCTACCAATGATTCGTTTGCTTTCTGAAGCATATTTGCGGTTGTATATCCTGGTAAATATTCCGGGATTTCGTTCATGAACTGTCCTACAGCAGGACGGAATTCCAATACTTTGGCGATATATTTACTGTAAGGTGTTTTTTCTTTGGTAACGATGATTTTGGAATGATAAACCTGCTCGTTTCCTTTATTGTTAATTTTTAAAGTCAAAGGATAAGCATCTGCCTTCGGACTGATAAATTCAAGTTCTGAATTTTGAGAAATAATAGAATCATTAATACTCCATGTGACAGCTCCCGAAGCATTGGTAGGAATACTCAACACTCTAAAACGTTCAATGGAATAGGAATCATCAAGGCCATTAAATGTAAACTCATCTTCATCATCATGTTTACAGGCTATCACACCTACCAGGAAGCATGATAAAACTCCGATTTTTAAATAAGTAAAGGTATTTCTGTTCATTTCTTAAAGTTTGGTTATTTGTATAAAAAAGCGAAGTGGGCAGGAATATTTCCGCCTTCCGTTTTCCATTTAAAGCGTCCGTTTTTATCAAAGCAATACACAAATCCCATGGAAACGTAATTCCTGGCATCTGTCATGTAGATATCTTCTGTGATGGGGTTTACTGCAATTCCGTAAGGTGTTTTAATGGCAGTCTCATATTCTTTATCAAAAATCCTGTTGGCAATAATCTCTTCGGTTTTTACATCGATGATCCCAAAGGTTTTTTTATAGCTATGAGTATTGTAATTGAATTCATTTCCGTAGAAATAGAGCTTATCATTAACGATCGTCATTTCACTGACGGAGAGATGAAAATCTTTTTTAACAGTTCCTGTAGCTGCATCTATTAAATAAAGACTGGAAGGGACATTATAATAATCTCCTCTTGAGGTTACATACAGATCACCATAATTGTCTTTTTTAATATGATGAAGATTGATGGCCACATTTATTTTTTGAAGTTCTGTAAAAGTATTCAGGTCTATTACAGAAACAGTATTGTCATAATCGGGAGCTTTATATCCTCCGGAATTGGCAACAAATAATTTATTTCCTACAATCTCCATTTCTTCCGGTTGGTATCCTACTACGACTTCACGCTGAATGGAAAGAGAAGTGGTGTCAATTTCCACTACTTTTCCTTTAGGTGCTTTTGGATTAATAGCTACCGGTCCGGCATAGCTGCTGGCATAAGCTTTCCCGTCTTTGAAGGCAAGATATCTGCAGTTCTGTAATGGAATAGAAGTAATACGCTTGGCTGTTTTGGCATCCAGTACTTCAATTTTGTTGGAAACATTAACAACAATGTAGAGTTTGCTGCCGTAGACTTTGATATCATTTCCTACATCTCCTAATTCTTTTACGACATTGGGATTTATTTCTGCATAGATATTCCGGTAATAGGTTCCTTTGGTGTAATCAAAAAAATCCAGAGTGCATTTATTGCTTCCCATATTCCCTTCATTCAGCATATAAAACCCTTTTATTGCTGTATTTTCTGAAGGAAGTCCTTCTACCACTTCCTGACGGACAATGATGTCATCTGTACGGCATGAAGTAAGAAAAGCTAATACAAGAAATAAAAAATAAAAGTTTAGTTTTCTCATAAGGTGAAGTTTAGAATAAGTTTAAAGTTTCTTCCCGGCATCGGATAATTGATGACAACATCATAGTATTGATTGAAAATATTATTCATTTCAAGGCTTACTTTAAATTGATGATTGGCCCAGTTGAATTTTTTCTGAACAGACAGATCGTGAGTATACCAGGGTTGTACATAATTATATTGAATATTATCCTGGTTCACGTCATATCTTTCTCCTACGTACATAACACTGTAATTAAAACTCCAGTCTTTATAATCTGCCATCAGACTGAAAGATCCGCTATGCCATGGAGTGTAAGGAATCTGATTTCGATAGAAGGTATCTTCCGGATCACTCATATCTCTTGCACTTTGGTAAGTGTAGGAAAGCAATGGTCTTAGTTTTACTTGTCCCAGCTGCATTTCAGTCTGAAGATTTACATCTGCTCCAATGATTTCAACCATTCCCAGGTTCATCATGAGCCAGCGGAACATGCTTCCGTTAGGTGCCGCTACAATTTTATCCTGTACTTTATTGTAATAGCCGTCTACTTTAGCATAAAAGCTTTTAAAGAAATGATTGTTATAGTTCTTCTGATAGGTAAATCCTACATCATACTGATTGGTAAATTCCGGCTTCAGATACGTATTTCCGATATTGGTATAATACAGATCATTGAAGGTTGGAAGTCGGAAAATCCTTTTGTAGAAAGCTCTAAGAGTAAGTTCAGGAATAATTTCCGGCTGATAGCTCATAAATACGGCAGGTGTCCACTCTCTCGCATCTCCCGGCCTTTTGTTTTTTCTTACTTCTTCAAAAGTAAAGGTTCCTAAAAGGCTTCCCAGGATTTTGAACCTGTTCCACTGATAAGTCGTTGCCACTGCTACCAATGTGGTGTAACGGGTAGGATAAGAAAAATTATCCAGATTGGCATCCAGATTATTGTACTGAAAATCCCCACTCAGGCTGACATCCCAATTGGGTGTGATAGAATAGATATTGGATGAGGAAAGATAGAGTTCTCGTTGGATATAGGTGTTATCGGTATAAATAATAGACTGCGAACGAACCGTATCCATGAAATGGGTATAATCGTAAGCAAATTTTGCCTTCAGCTGGGTTTCAAATTTTGGAAACAGCTTTTTTCTCAGGTTAGCCTGTACGAAATAGTTTTCATCGGAAAGCCTTGCGCCTCTGCCTCCAAAACGACCGTTAACAATAGGCGCCGGCATTCCACGGTCTGAAATATAACCATAGCCTCTGATATTCCAGCTTCCGTTATTTAAAGTTCCGTTGAGAGAAGTTTCAAAACGTTTTGCTTTGATATCCGAATCCTGTCTTTTTGCAATGGTATCATAAGCCTGCTGGCCATCGGGATATTTCTTTGCATACCGAAATCTGTAAATTCCGTCACTCTGCATAAATTCTCCACTGAAGCTGGCAGAAACCCGGTCTGAAATCTTCTGTTCCAATCGGAATGACGGGTTGAAAAGATCAATAGAAGCACTTTTTGCTCTGATCACAAGATTGGTTTTTCTTGTTCCTTTAAATACCGGTGTTTTCGGCTGTAAATAGATAGATCCCGAAGACCCGAAATCCTTTGCAGGTTGGAAAATTTCACTTTTCTGCCCGTTATACAATGATATTTCTTCCAGATCGTCCAAAGAATATCTTCCCAGATCTACCAGTCCGTTTTGGGCATTTCCCAGTTGAATTCCATCATAGAAAACACCAACGTGCTGGCTTCCCATACTTCGGATATTAATGGTTTTCAAACCACCCAACCCTCCATAGTCTTTGATCTGAACACCGGAGAAATACCGCAGAGCATCTGCAACAGAGTGGCTGTTCAGTCTTTCCAGCTGCTCGCCCTGTAAGGTTTGTGCCGGAAGGATTTCTTTAAAATTCTTTTTGTAAAGATTGATTCCTTTAATTGTCTCTTCCTCCAGACTATCTTTTTTCTTGGTTTGAGAAAACAAAAGTTGAGATGTTATCACCAGTATTGTGAAAACAGCTTTATGAATTGTAGAAGTAGTTAGTTTTGCTGCCATTAGCTCATTTAAGATAATGATGACGCTAATGGATATAAGAAAACAACGACAAAGCACAGCTATCACTGCACAGAATCATTGATGTCCTAAGCTTTATTCCACGAAAGCGTCAAACGATTATTTTCTGGCAGGTCTTCTGACTTACTCCATTTTTGAAATCCTTCCCATTAAAAAAAACAGTGGATATATTCTTCAAAAATCTTGGTGTGGAGCTTACAGCAGCGGGTCTGTCCCGGATTTTCACCGGATTCCCTTTTAAGAGCTTTTTAGGGCTCACCAAATTTCGGCAAAGATAAAGAATTATTCCTAACCCCCAATTAAAATCATGATTCATAAACAATTAAAGCTCCCGAAGGAGCTTTAACATCATTTTATTAAGGGTTTCACTTTAAATTCCAATATTCAGAAAAATACTGAATCTCGATTTTGCTTCAATATCTCCTCCTGCCAGATGAGTGTACATGGGAAGCATTATCTCACTTCCCAAACTCAGTTTTTTATAAGAGGCTTCAAATCCTAGTTTCCCATATAACGCACTTCCAGCAGTATTGGGTAAAGCTTCATCGAATTGTTTATTCTGGGCATACACTTCTCCCTGAACGCCCGTTTTTACAGAAAATATAGATTTTTCATATCCCGCAACCTGATAAAAACCTGTCGCAGCATAGTTCCATTGGTTTCCAAAACGGTAATTTTTCTTATTCTCCGTCTTGATCGTATAGTCTGTATTGACCATTACCGCCACTTTATTTTTCTGAAACTTATAATTCAAAGCGGCCTGATAATCCCAGCTTCCGGTTCCCAGCTGAAAACTCGGATTAACACCGGAAACTCCTTTTTCATCAAATTTTCCCAAAGGAATTTTCACTCCTAAACCTCCACTCAGATGGTGGAAATTATCTTTAGAGCTCATCAGCTGATAAATTCCCATCAGATTCAGATCCCCTATTCCATTGATTTTGATATCTCCCTGTAAGGTTTTCTTTTCATGGAAATGGAAAGGCAGACTTGCATATACACTCAGTTTTTTAGTCAATGGAATTTTCCCCCAAAGCTGCAGGGTATTGAAATACTGATCCTGCGTAAGATCTTTTACAAATAAATTTTCTTTGGCTTTGTAATGCTGGGCAAAGTATTTGATTCCGATAAACTGTGGGTTCAATAAAGACTCAAAGCCTGAAGATCCATTTCCTGCTGCACAGCCGCAAGCATCACAATCATCATCAAAATCGAATCTGCTAAAGGTATTTGGAGCACTATAAGCACTGTCTCTAATGGTCTTCGCCTGATTCTGGCTAAACAGGATCAAACTTACTATCAATATAATCTTCTTCATGTTTTCTATAAATTATTCTGCAAATTTTGGATTGGATATAAAACTTTTGTCGGACAGTGTTTTCAGGAATGCAATGATCGACTGTTTTTCCTGTCTGTTCATGGCTATTCCTATATGACCGTTCTGTTTCAGCTGTGGATCCAGATTGGCATTATCTTCTACCTGATTCGAATAGAAATTAAGGACCGCATCTAAGGTGTAAAACCTCCCGTCATGCATGTAAGGCGCTGTATATTCTACATTTCTCAAACTCGGAACACGGAATTTCATCCAATCTACCTGATTAAGGGTTACTCTGTAACGTCCTGCATCCTTGAATTCCGTGTTATAATACATTCCTGTATTCCGGAAACTCTCATCAGTAAACAGTTCTCCGCTATGACAAGAAGCGCACTTCTGCCCGAACAAAGCCATTCCCTGGGATTCTGCTGAAGTTAGCTGCTCTTTTCCCTGCTTGAATCTATCGTATTTTGAATCCGCAGAGATCAACGAGGCCATAAACTGCGACAAAGCTTTTAGAATTCGTTCTCCTGTAATCGTTTCGTCTCCATAGGCTTCTCTGAAAAGTTTTTTATACTTCTGATCATCTTTTATCTTTGAAATAGCTTCCGGTATGGAGCTGTCCATTTCATTGACATCTGTAATCGGACTGATGGGCTGCTCATTAAGATTATGAATCACTCCGTCCCACATATATCTTTTCAAAAAAACCATATTCTGAATAGGTGGTGCATTCCTGATTCCGATTCTGTCATCCACACCATGACTTACAGTATGCCCGTGATGGGTAAACGCATTTTCCTGAATATGACAGAAACCGCATGAAATGGTATTATTTCTGGAAAGTCTGCCTTCATAGAATAATTTTCGTCCCAACTCCACTCCATTTTTTGTCACAGGATTAGTTGATTTATCAAAAGTCATTTCCGGGAAATAAGAAGGAAACTGCAGGTTATATGCTTCATCCTTTTCCAACGGCTGGATCACCTCATCAGAACAGGAAATACAACTCAACAGAAATACAAGCAGAACCAGTATCGTTTTAACAAAAAAATTAATCATTGTGAACGTGGTCTACTTTAAACATTTTTGTAAGATTATTGGTAACATCTGCCAGGTGTTGGTTTGAACCCATCAACATATCATTAGCTGTTGTCAGGCTAAGAGCTTTTTCTCCGCTCAGAAACTGGTTAAGATCTGCCAAAATATGAACAGAAGGGCGGATTGTTCCGGTTACTCTTGCTGTTGTCGGAAGATTCAATGTAATTTCACGGTATAGGTCAGGCTGCTCATTAGCTGTAACATTCCCCATATTTCCTGTGTGATTCATAAATTCCTTTGAAGGAGCATCATTCCCATATTTCCCTTCCAGTTTTACAAAGACATATCCGGCAGCCCATGACCACGTCATTCCTTTCTGCTTGGCTTTTGTCCAGAATTCTGCTTGTCCGTCTTGTCCCAGCAAATATGCTTTCTGACTGATACCCAATCCAAATCTTATTTTTTTGTAATTATTTTTTGGAATGCCATCCAGGTTAAGATATATAATTCCGGCTACAGCATCTGCCTGGTCAACGATAAAAGCGCCTTTATCAGGGTTGTTTTCATTGTATTTAAATTCATTTCCATTCTCGTCTATCAGGGCGATATTACTGATTACATATTTTAAAGCGGAAAAATTATGTTTCTGTCCATTAGAAGAAGTCTGAGTCGTTTGGTTCAAGACGATATCTCCTACATTATTAAATCCGTTTTCAAATTTGATCTGAAGTTTTCCGGGGGTGGTATCCTGTGGATTATCATCATCCCTGCTGCTTTCGCAGGCTACAAAAGAGAATAAAGTAAAGGCAATAAAGAATAGTGATAAAAATTTATAAATTTTCATTGTTGATTTTTTAAGTTGAATTATATTTTTGAAATGCGGACATTTTTTTACCAGAAAAGGCACAGAAGTTCTTACACTTAAGTTATTTTAAGTGATAAGCTTTATGCATAATAAGAACACTTAAGCTTTTTAAAATCTTTGATTTTTAATTGATGTAAGCTTTTGTGACTTTTGTAGTTGAATAGTGATAGTTTAACTTAAAAAACCGGTGGTTTGAAAATGTGGGTAAGAAACAGAAAAGAGTAAGCTGCTTCGTAAGTAAAGTTGAAATTGAAAAACGAACGCTTTTCAGTAGTAATAATCTCTGTGGTTTCAGGCAGGATATAAGTATCAAGAATTTTCTGTCCTGAATTTTTTATTTTCTGAAAGGGTGAAGATTCTGAATCATTGGTTTTCGCCAATTCTTTACTCAGGTAACATTTTCCGTTACAGTGAACCTCCGGCCTGCTTTTATTAATACAGAGAACTTTGACGATATAATCATAATTTACAGCATACTCTACCAATGGCACCAAAGGTCTTAGCACCATATAAAAAGTAAAAAGTATGCTGTAAAATAATTTCATCAGATTATTTCTTGCTTATAGCTTCATCATATCTTCTGCTGATCTCTTTCCAGTTGGTAACATTCCAGATAGCGGTAAGATAATCTGCTCTTTTATTCTGATATTTTAAATAATAAGCGTGTTCCCATACATCAATTCCGAAGATAGGATTTCCTTTCTCTTCCACTACATCCATTAAAGGATTATCCTGATTGGGTGTTGAAGAAACAAATAGTTTTCCGCTTTTATCCACAGAAAGCCATGCCCATCCTGATCCGAAACGATCTGCTCCGGCTTTAGCCATTTTTTCTTTAAAAGCATCCATACTTCCGAAAGTTTCAGTGATGGCTTTTGCTAATTTTGCTGAAGGCTGTGTATTTTTCTGAGGAGTAAGAACAGTCCAGAACAGTTCATGGTTGTAATGTCCTCCTGCATTGTTTCTCACTGCAGCAGGCAGCTTTGAAGCATTGGAAAGAATCTGAAACAAAGTTTCTTTTTCCTGTGGAGTTCCCGTAATGGCTTTATTCAGGTTAGCTACATACGCTGCGGCATGTTTTGAATAATGAATTTCCATTGTTTGGGCATCAATATTTCCTTCCAAAGCATTATAAGCATATGGCAGAGGTGTCTGCTTAAACTGAGCCACTGCAAACTGGGCCGCGAAAACTGCACTTAGAGCAGCTATTTTCAAAATCTTCATAACGTTTTTGTTTATGGTTTAACAATGTTTTCTATTAGGCTGGAAGAGGGAAGATGGAGGTTAGAAGTTATTTAGCATAAAGTATAACTTCTTCAACTTCTATTTTACTTTATATCAAAAAACCGCCAGATCCTCATCGTCTGGAATAACATCCAGCTTCAAACATCCAGCCTCCCTCTTCTCTATTTCAATAATTTCTTAATATCTTCAATCAGAATTTCTCTGTCTGGGTGGTATTTCCCAGTCAGTTTGGGAGTTTTACCTTCCGGATCTTCATAATTTAATCCTGAATAATACAGAATAGGCATATTTTCTTTGTTGTATCTACATCGGATATTTCCGTCCTGATCTACCAGGGCAATCATTCCGCTGTGATTCAGGCTTTCTCCTTCATCTTCTTTATCGCCTACGTAGATATTAAATTTATCAGCAAGATCACCAATATAGGTACGGTCTCCGGTCAGGAAATGCCAGTTTGGAGATTTCGCACCTATTCTTTGGGCATGTTCTTTCAATGCTGCAGGGGTATCGTTCTCGGGATCAATACTGATGGAGATTATTCCAAAGTTGGGATCATCGATCTGATTCTGGATAGCCTTCATATTGGTATTCATCACCGGGCATATCGTAGGACATTTGCTGAAGAAAAATTCTACCAGATAAACCTTTCCCAACATGTCTTTATTGGTAATTTTCTTACTGTTCTGATCTGTCATTTCAAAATCGGGAACTTTCATTACGGTATAAAGGTTCTTTTTAAAATATCCCATTCCTACCCCTATTCCCAGGAAAAGCAATGCAAATAACGCGATCGGTATGATCACCTTACTTTTATTATTGTTTTTTCTATTTTTGGGCATATTTCTCGGGGCTTTTTTTGAATTCACGTTTGCAGGATACACTGCAAAAACCATACGTTTTATTTTTATATACAGCCGTATCTTTAATAGATCCGGCAGTTTTCATGTGGCAGATAGGATCTTCTTCATTCACTACCTGTACATTTTCCACGTTCTTTCCAGAGGAGTCCATGTGGCTTGCGTGCTTTACCTTAGGCGTTTCCTTGGCACACGACAGTAATGCTATTGACAGCAGGGCAGTCAAAAAAATGGGAGATTTCATTTTAATGTTAAATTGAAATTAATAATGTTAAATAAAGTTATGACACAATGTACAAGTCTGAAAAACCACAGAATTCTTCAAAAGAATCAAGGGATTTCTAACGGCTTACCATTGTTCATTTTAATTGTGGGCTATATCTTCAATGACTTATTAATAAAAGCTTTAAGCACTTTCACTTCATTAACTAAAAATATAGTTTATGATAAAAATTAAGCTAACGGAGGATGGAATATCCTTGAAAAGTATTCTGAAGAATGAGAATTAAAGTAACTTGAATCAGGAATTTCAGAAAGTGATTCTGAGTTCAAATGGCAGGAGAAGGAAAGAATATCATGAGAAATAAAAACATCTAATCCTGCAATCTTTATTGTTTGGGAGCTATTGGATTGTTTTTCTGTTTTTGCAAGTTCTTTTTCCACGTAGCATTTTCCCTTACACGTTGATTGTGGTACATTCCTGTTCTCACAAAGGTTTTTCACAATATAATCATAGTTCACAGCATAGTTTACCAATGGCAAAACGGGACGTATTGCAACAGTAAAAATGATGAATATGGAAATGAATAACCTCAACGATTCTGTTCTCTGTTACAAATATACTACTTCAAAACTGTTTTATGCATGATTTATGATGAATGTCATTAGGGTTGCTTACTGTTACCCACAAAAATTACAAAACTGTGGCTGTTACCAGTATTATTTTATCCCGAACTTTGATTGAAAATTGAGATCTAAGTGAAAAATTTAGTTCTTTATATCAAATTTAATCTTGTTGATAAAAGCTTTGCTGATGTTTTTGGCAGAGCTTTTTATTTGTTGGAATTCGCAAAGGCGCAAAAATGCTTTTGAATACTTACTGTTTGAAGGCGCAAGGATTTTATCTTCGATAAAATTTAATAAAGCTAATAATGAGACTGATAATTAATAAGTAACCTTGCTGAAAATCTTTGATTTTCTTGCGTCCTAAAAAGCAGTACAATTTTTATTTCCTTTGCGCCTTTGCGTTTTACAACAAAAAATCTGTTTAAAATTAAATTTTGAGGTGCGTTCGATGTTGGAAACGCAAAGACGCAATTTTTTTATAGATACCGTATATTAAAGGCACAGGGATTTTATCTGCGATAAAATTGTATGATGGGTTTATTTTCTCTCGCGGATGAGGATGATTAAGCAGATTTATTGATAGGATAAAGCTTGTTTTGCTGGGACTCCTACGAAATGACTGGCATGATGTATATTTTTTTAAAACAAAAGCTCCACTGAAATTCAGCAGAGCTTTTATTGAATATAATTTAGTTGTGTTTATTATTTGCTTCTTAAAATTTCATTCTCTGAATTCTTACTGCATTTAAAATAGCCAGCAACGCTACTCCTACATCCGCAAAAACAGCTTCCCACATCGTTGCCAGACCGCCTGCACCAAGGACTAACACTACTGCTTTTACAGCAAAGGCGAGAATAATATTCTGCCAAACGATCTTTTTCGTTTGTTTTCCGATATTGATGGCCATTGGGATTTTGCTAGGTTTGTCATCCTGAATCACAACATCAGCCGTTTCAATGGTAGCATCACTTCCTAAACCTCCCATTGCAATGCCTACATCACTTAAAGCAACTACTGGCGCATCATTCACTCCGTCTCCTACGAAGGCTACCGTTTGGTTTTTGGCTTTGATTTCTTTAACCTTATTTACTTTATCTTCCGGCAGCAGGTCTCCGAATGCATTGTCTATTCCCAACTGATCTGCTACATACTTCACAACGGTACTTTTATCACCACTTAACATGGTGGCTTTTACATTCATTTTGTGAAGATTGTTTACCGTTTCTTTGGCATCTTCTTTTATGCTGTCTGCGATCGTGATGTATCCTGCAAACTTTTTATCATATGCCACCGCGATTACAGTATACACAATATTGGCGTGGTTGATATCATAACTGATATTGAATTTATCCATCAGTTTAAAGTTCCCTACCAGAAGTTCTTTGCCGTTAACGGTTGCTTTCAGTCCGTGGCCTGCAATTTCTTCTACATTTTCTAACGGAATAGCATGATTGATATTTCCTACATAATTATGAATGGCCGTTGCTACCGGGTGGGTACTTTTGCTTTCCAGAATATTGACCATCTGAAGGATTTCATTTTTATCGAATTCAGAGCTGAAAGTTACTTCCTGTACTTTGAATACGCCTTCTGTCATGGTTCCTGTTTTGTCCATCACTACATTCTGAATCTCCGCGATGCTGTCAAGGAAATTACTTCCTTTGAATAAAATTCCGTTTCGGCTTGCTGCACCAATTCCTCCGAAATATCCTAATGGGATTGAGATAACCAAGGCACAAGGGCAAGAAATCACAAGGAATATCAATGCTCTGTACAACCAGTCTCTGAACTGATAGTCATCTACAAAGAAATAAGGCAGCAAACAGATTCCTATGGCAAGAAATACAACGATAGGGGTATATACTTTCGCAAATTTTCTGATGAATAGTTCTGTAGGGGCTTTTTGAGCTGTAGCATTCTGAACAAGCTCCAGAATTTTACTCAGTTTACTGTCTTCATAAGCAGTCGTTACTTTTACCAAAGCGATACTGTTCATGTTGATCATCCCTGCAAGAACGACTTCTCCTTTATTTTTGGTATCCGGCTTACTTTCCCCCGTTAAGGCTGCTGTATTGAATGAAGCTGAATCTGAAAGCAGTTCGCCATCCAATGCCAGTTTCTCACCAGGCTTCAACTGAATAATATTTCCTATTTTAGTTTCTTTTGCCTTTACCGTTTGGGGCTGATTATTTTCCATAATCGTTACCTCATCGGGACGCTGATCCAATAAAGCTTTTATGTTTCCTTTCGCTCTGGTAACAGCCATAGACTGGAATACCTCTCCTACCGCATAAAAAAGCATTACTGCGACTCCTTCAGGATATTCTCCGATGGCAAAAGCTCCAATAGTAGCAATACTCATCAAAAAGAATTCTGAAAACACATCTCCTTTAATGATACTTTTATAGGCATCCTTTAACACCGGGAATCCTACAGGAATATAGGCTGCCAGGAACCATACTAAACGTACCCAGCCTGTAAACCATGCGGGTTTTATATAATTATCAAAAGCGATTCCCAATAACAGAATCAAAAAAGATATAATGGCAGGAAGAAACATCTGAAAGACCGTCTGATCTCCGGAGTCGTGAGAGTGGTCATGGCCGTCATGGTCATGCCCATCTCCTTCTGCGTGATTATGTTTGTGTCCTTTTGTATCTGGTTTTTCCGGGGTTGTACTACAGCATTTTTCCATAACTAATATTTTTATACAAATGTAAAGGTGAGACTGATGCAATGCTATTGCAAACTTTCAAGACAGTTTTCGCATATTCCTTTGGCAAACAGTCGTATTTCATCAATCCTGAAATTGGTCTGTATGTTTTCAGGGAAGGAAATATCTTCTTTGCAGGTGGTTTGTTTGCATATTTTACAGTAGAAATGCAAGTGCCAGTCTTTATGTGTTTTTTCGTCACAGTCGTCTTCACATAGTTTATATTTTGTGGTTGTATTTTCCTGAATGCTGTGAACAATTCCTTTTTCTTCAAAAGTTTTTAATGTTCTGTAGATGGTTATTCTGTCAGCATTTTCAAAATGATTTTCTATTTCAGAAAGGGATAAGGCCGCTTCCTGAGAGCTTAAAAAATCATAGACCAAAATCCTCATACTCGTAGGCTTGGTATTTTTATCAATGAGCTTATGTTCTATATCTTTTTTCATTGTTTAAAATTTTACAGATGGACTTCATTTTCTTCATAACCTTCGTCTTCTATCTGAAAAGTGGTATGACTGATCTTAAAGTTATTCACCGTAGTATCTGTCAATGTTTTTAATAATTGATTCTGAGAATATCCGCTATCTTTTACCACATGGGCACTCATCGCATTGACACTTGATGTAAGCGACCACACGTGCAGATCATGAACATCTTTCACTCCGGGAGTTTTCTCCAATGATTGACGAAGCTCATGAATATCCACATCTTTAGGAGTTCCTTCCAATAAAACATTAATTGCTTCTTTCAGCAATTTCCATGTTCTTGGGAAGATTAATAGCCCAATTGCTGCTGAGATCAACGGATCGGCGTAATACCAGCCTGTTGTCAGCATAATCACTCCTGCAATCATTACTCCTACAGAAGTAAGCATGTCTGAAAGTACTTCAAAATAGGCGCCTTTCATATTCAGGCTGCTTCCTGAGTCTTTTCTTAGAATCATCATTCCGACAATGTTGACGATCAATCCGATTCCGGCTACAATAAGCATCGATTTGCTTTGCACTTCCGGCGGATCCTGAAACCGCTTATACGCTTCAAACAAAACATAGATCGAAATTCCCAATAAAACAACAGCATTGATGACTGCCGCCAGTATTTCTGTCCGGTAATAGCCATATGTTCTGGAAGGATCTGCTTTTCTTTCTCCTATTTTGATGGCGATAAATGCCAGCAATAAGCCTACCACATCGGTCAGCATATGTGCTGCATCCGCCAGTAAAGCGAGACTATTGGTAATGATTCCTCCTATTACCTCAGCAATGAGATAGGTACCGCTAAGGCAGAGTACAATCAATAAACTCTTTTTATGTCTGCTTGCTGCCGAGACTGCTTGTGTTGGTGTTTTTTCCATATTGTGTATGGTTTAATTACATTTCATAATAAGATGTATTTTCTTTTTTGGAAGGAACATTCTGCTCACCGATCATCTGTCTGATATTGATTTCTATGGTCTGAGCCAGAGAAGTCATCGGAGTGTCTACAGGACCATTTTCAAACGGATCCTGCATGATGATGGATGTTTTTTCAATAGCAATGAAGGTAATCGGAACCAGGAAAGTAATTGCAATTTCTACCACCAGCTGAGAATCATCAAGCCCAAAAGGAAGGATAGCCGCAAAAACATAGATCAAAATATGAACTAAAACACTGTAGGAGCGGGGGAAAACTGTATTCTTCAGTCTTTCACATTTTCCCATACTGTCGCAGAGTCTTGTGATGATGTCATTCAGCTGCATCTGCTGAAAATCGGTCAATCCTTTGGAAGCTGCAATTTCTTTAAGCTGTCTGGAGTGTTCGTCCAGAATCGCGTTGGGAATATTTGTTCCTTTGATCTGATGTTTATCCAGATATTGCTGAACTTTTCCTGAAAACGGCAATTTCCTCAGAGATTCTCCAAGTGCATACGTCCAGATGATCTGTCTTTCGGCAAAATCTTTTATTGCTTTTTCATCTCCTGCGAGCATAAACTGGATGATCAGTCTCACAAAAGTTCGGGAATCATTCACAATAGCCCCCCAAACGGTTCTTGCCTCCCACCATCTTTCGTAAGATTGGGAAGTCCTGAAAGCCAGCAGTAATGATACTGCCGTTCCCAGTAATGCAGGAATATTCAAGGGAAGCGATATTTTACGAAACCCTGGCAGCATGTCCAAAAGACCAATGGCTACAGCAAATATTCCGATAAACAGAATTTGGGATTTTATTTCACGGATGAAATACCAGACTGATATTTTTTTGTTTAATAACATAATCGGGTTATTTATTAAAATTCGGTGAGATGATCTTTACTCTTTTCCAGCCTAACACAATTCCGTAAACAGTTCTAATTTAAGGATAAAAATTGACTTTTACTGGTTCCGGCTGCTTTCATTAATGTTCGTGTTCTCCTGAATTCACCAGTTTAGCATTCACAAAAAAGGCTCCTTTCACTACAATTTTTGCACTGTCAGGAATATTTCCTACCGATGTTATGGCTGTATATCCCATGTCGGATGTTCCTTTCACCACTTCTATTTTTTCAAAGTTTAAGGTTTTCGGATGAGGCTTTCCTTTTTCGTCATGTTCTTCCTCCTGTTTTTTGTCAGTCTGGATAAAAACATAATATTTTCCGTCTGCTTCTACAATAGCTTCCGTAGGAACTGCGGGAGTTGTACTTTTATCAAGGCTTACAATTCCGGTGATATTCATTCCGTCAATCAGACCGGATTTGTTTCCGATCACTTCACAGTGCATAGAGATGGTTTTACTTTCGTTTTCAAAAGAAGATCCTATGCTGTAAATTCTTGCATCGTATTCCGTTTCCGGATTGTTGGTCAGCTTAAAGTGAACAATCTGCCCTACTCTCATTTTCGGAAGATCTTTTTCAAACACCTGAAGATCGAGATGAATAGAACCATTATCTATCACTGTTGCAACGGGAGAAGAAATATCTACATAGCTTCCAATCTGAGCGGTAATACTGCTGATCGTCCCGCTGATAGGTGCTGTAATCACCAAACCGGATTTCATATTCCCATTGCTTACTTTTCCGGGGCTTATACCCATCATCTGAAGCTGTTTCAACAGAGAGGCTCTTTTTGTTCTTAAGGTTTTCAGCTCAGCATCGGCACTCTGAAGGTTTTTCTTGGCTCCTGCATCATTATCAAAAAGCTCTCTTTGTCTTCTGTACTCCTGTTCTGCGTAGGTTATTCTACTGTTTGTGGTCAGATAGTCTTCCTGAAGCTGTATATATTCCGGGTTGGCAATAGTGGCAATCACCTGTCCTTTTTTCACAATACTTCCTACCTGGATATTGATGGTTTTAATAATTCCTCCATACAGAGAAGTGATGGTCGCTTTATTACTGTTGGGTACACTCAGCAGACCATTGGCTTTGATGGTAGATGTCAACTCCTTCATTTCTACCGTTCCCAAAGCTACTCCTACAGACTTCATCTGATCTTCTGTGAGAGAAGCAATAGTTGCCGGAGCTTCTTCATGAGCAGCTTCTTTCTGCTCTGTTTTTTCAGGGGCTTTTTCTTCTGTAGCTTCTTTTTTCCCACAACTTGTTATCAATAATGAGATCAGGATAAGGGGGATGATATTATATTTGAGTTTCATATGCGAATATGTATTTTTTCTTATGCTATCTGCTATCGTCTTTATTTGTCTGGCAGAAAATTGTATTAATAGCGATTTCATATTATTTATTAATGATTGAATTAATGGTAACGACAGATTGGTTCACCTGCTGGATTGATTCCAGGTATTTTAGTTGAATATTGGTTGCCGTCTGCAGTGCAAAAAGATATTCTACATACGAGATCTCTCCTGTTTTATATCCTAATTGAGCTGCTTTAACAATTTTCTCGGCGTTCGGCAATGCCTGGCTTGTGTAATATTCGTACTGCTGGATATCCTGCTGATATTGGCTGAAAACATTTTCCAGCTGTGCTGAAAGCTGTTTCTGCTGCATTTTTGCATTGGTTTCTGCTACCTGCCTGTCATATTCCAATGCCTGGATTCTTGCTTTTGTAGCCCCAAATGTCAAAGGAATAGCCACTCCTACGGTTGCTGACTGAAAACGTTTCCCTGAATCATAAAAATTCTCCTGACCGTTGATAGTATGAAGACCTATCAAGGACTGATTGGTATATTTTAAACTGAAATCTGGCAATCCAAGGGATTTTTCTACCTTTTTGTTTTTTTCAGCAATTTCCATTTCCTGATAAAAGGCTCTTACCGATGGGTTGTTGGCTACCACAGCACTGTCGAGTACATTTTCAGCCTTTAAAGGGCTATAATCTTTATTGAACGGAACTTCAAAATCTTCTGAAGTGTTCATAAGGGTCTTTAAGTTTTTATAAGCATTATTCAGATAGACTTCATTTTGTCTGAGCAAAAGATCAATTTCTCCTTTCTGAGTTTCCGCTGTACTGATTTCAATCTTTTTGATATCACCCGCTTTGAATCTTACGCTTGCAATTCTGATAAATTCCTCATAATACTTATCCAGACTTGTCAGCTGAGCTTTATTATATTGGAGATATTCAATCTGATAATAATAAGTACGGACTTGTTTTATCAGTTCGTTGGACGTAATTTCTTTATCAATCTTTTTGCTTTTAATATTCTCATTGATTAAGTCTTTCCTGGCCTTAAACAGTGTTGGAAAAGGAATACTCTGTGAGATGGCAAACGACTGGTCAAATTTCGGACTGTTGTACTGTCCAAGCTGTGCTTCAAAGCCTAGTTTAGGAAGCTCTTTTGCTGTTGGTCTCAATGCTTCAGCAGATTTTATACTTAAGTCTTTTGACTGCAGGGTTAGATTATTATTCACCGCCTGTTCTACTGCCTGTTCTACAGAAATAGGTCTGGACTGTGCTTTAAAAGTCTGTCCCAGCATCATAAATCCTAAAACAAGAACTGCAGTAAATGTTCCCGCCTTATTATTTTTTCTTTTCAAAATCTTTGTGTTAAAAATGATATACAGCATCGGCAGAACGAATAAGGTAAGGAATGTAGCCGTCACCAGCCCACCAATTACTACCGTTGCCAGAGGTTTCTGTACTTCTGCTCCTGCACCAGTGGAAATCGCCATTGGTAAAAATCCTAATGAGGCTACTGTAGCGGTCATTAATACCGGTCTCAATCTGGTTTTTGTTCCTTCAAATACTCTTTTCAGAATATCTGTTTCACCCTCTTTTTCCAGCTGGTTGAATGTTCCTATCAGGACTATTCCGTTAAGCACTGCTACTCCGAAGAGTGCAATAAACCCAATTCCGGCGCTGATACTGAAAGGCATATCTCTTATTATAAGTGCGAATACACCACCAATGGCACTCATAGGAATTGCTGTAAAAATTAATCCAGCCTGTTTGAATGAGCGGAAAGTAAAATACAACAGCATAAAAATAAGAAGCAGCGATACCGGAACAGCGATCATCAGACGTTTGCTAGCTTCTTGAAGGTTTTCAAACTGTCCTCCATAGGTAAAGTAATATCCGGAAGGAAGTTTCACTTTATTCAGTTTTGCCTGAATATCTTTTACTACGCTTTCCACATCACGATCTTTTACGTTGAATCCGATTACAATTCTACGTTTACCCTGTTCACGACTGATCTGAGCAGGTCCTAATTTGTAACTAATATTAGCCACCTGTGATAATGGAATCTGTGCTCCCGTACTGGAAGTGATCATCAGGTTATTCACATCTGAAATATCAGTTCTATGAAGACTGTCCAGACGGACTACCAGATCAAAACGTCTTTCATTTTCAAAAACCTGTCCTGCCGATTTCCCTGCAAAGGCTGTACTTACCGCATTATTGACGTCTTCGATATTTAATCCATAATTGGCAATTCTTGTTCTGTCGTATTGTACATTGATCTGCGGAAGACCACTCACTCTTTCAATCTGAGGGGCAGTGGCTCCGTCAACGGTTTGAATGATTTTCCCAACTTTATCTGCGTACACCGCCAGAGAATCCAGATTTTCCCCAAAGATCTTTACGGCAACATCCTGTCTGATCCCTGTCATCAGTTCATTGAAACGCATCTGAATAGGCTGGTTTTTCTCAAAGAATACGCCCGGAATGGTTTCCAGCTTTTCACTGATCTCATCAGCAAGTTCGTCATAGGATTTTTTTGTTTTCCACTCACTTTGCGGCTTTAAAACCACAATCATATCGGTAGCTTCAGGTGGCATCGGATCTGTAGGAACCTCAGCGGAACCGGTTTTGCCAACCACCATTTTCACCTCATCAAATTGTTTGATAATTCTTGATGCCTGCATGGAGGTTTCTATACTCTGGCTAAGCGAGCTTCCCTGTGGTAAAATACAGTGGAATGCATAATCTCCTTCCTGTAACTGCGGAATAAATTCACCACCCATATTTTTAAAAATGAAAGCTGAAATAAGAAAAACCACAGCAGTAGCTGAAACAATAATATATTTTATTTTAATGGCTTTATGTAATAATGGCTGATAGACCTTTTGCAGGCGGTTCATCATTTTATCGGAGAAGGTTTCTTTATGGGATATTTTCTTTGATAAAAACAGGGCGCTCATCATTGGAATATAGGTCAAAGACAAAATCAATGCTCCCAAAATAGCAAACCCTACTGTTTTTGCCATTGGAGTAAACATTTTCCCTTCTACACCAGCCAGTGTAAGAATCGGAATATATACAATAAGGATGATAATTTCCCCGAAGGCTGCGCTGCTTCTTATTTTTGATGCAGAAAGGAATACTTCTTCATCCATTTCAGATTGCGTCAATGCGCGGACAGATTTCCTTACGCCTAAATGATGTAATGTCGCTTCTACAATGATCACCGCACCATCCACAATTAACCCAAAATCTATGGCTCCAAGACTCATCAGGTTTGCACTTACCCCAAAAACATTCATCATTCCCAGAGCAAACAGTAAGGAAAGCGGAATGGCTGAAGCTACAATAAGCCCGGCTCTCAGGTTTCCCAGAAAAACGACAAGAACGAAAATAACGATCAATGCTCCTTCGATGAGGTTTTTCTGTACAGTATTGATGGCTCTGTCTACAAGATCTGTTCTGTCCAGAAATGGTTCTATAATAACATCATTGGGAAGAGACTTCTGAATGGTAGGAATTTTCGCTTTGATGTTGTTTACAACTTCATTACTATTGGCTCCTTTTAACATCATGACTACTCCACCTACGGCATCCACTTTACCATCATATGTCAATGCTCCATAACGAACAGCACTTCCCAGACGAACATTGGCAACATCCTTTATAAAGATGGGAACGCTGCCTGTTTCATTTTTAACAGCAATATTTTTAATGTCTTCCAAAGAAGTTACCAGTCCTATTCCTCTGATAAAATAAGCGTTGGGTTTTTTATCGATATAGGCTCCTCCTGTATTTTGATTGTTTTTTTCAAGAGCTGTAAATATTTCGGTAATGCTCGTTCCCATTGCTTTTAGCCGATTGGGATCGATGGCAACTTCGTACTGTTTTAATTCTCCTCCAAAACTGTTGATCTCCGCAACTCCCGGAGTTCCGTTCAACTGTCTTCGAACGATCCAGTCCTGCATGGTGCGCAGTTCTTTAGCATCGTATTTCTTTTCGCTTCCTTTTTTAGGGTGAAGAATATACTGGTATACTTCTCCAAGTCCTGTACTGACAGGAGCCAGCTCCGGAGTTCCTACTCCTTTTGGAATTTCTTCCACAGCATTTTTCAGCTGTTCATTAATGAGCTGTCTCGCAAAGTAGACATCTACATTTTCTTTGAACACGACTGTAATCACAGAGAGACCAAATCTTGAAATACTTCTTGTTTCCTGAATGTCTGGAACATTGGCAATGCTCTGTTCAATGGGAAAGGTAACCAGCTGTTCCACTTCCTGCCCCGCCAAAGTAGGACATACGGTAATGATCTGCACCTGATTATTGGTGATATCCGGTACAGCATCTATAGGTAATCTGGTAGCACTCCACGTTCCCCAGATGATCAGCACCAGAGTCATCAAACCAATGATCACCTTATTTTTGATACTGAATTTTATGATTTTATCTAACACGATTTATATTTAAATTTTTATTGAAAATGAATGCACACAGCTTAAAATACTGCAGCAAAAATATCCTGAAAACCTCTGCAATGGTATTGCAAAGTTTCAAGCACAGTTAAGCATTAGAAAGTTTAACTTTCTAAAAGTCAATAAAATTAAATTTTAGGAGGCTGCCAGATAGGATCGTAAATCTGGTAAGCAAAGTCGTTTTTATGGAATAAGATCTTCTTCGAAAAATAAGCTGGTATCTGCTCAGGAATTTCCAACAGAGGATCCATTTTAAACGCTGAAACTGTCATCTGACAACAGCTGCATGCACAGAGCGGAGAACAGATATCTCCTTTTTCTGTAGAATGAACTCCGTGAATACTCAATGAAATCTTATTATCACCTGTATTCAATGGATGAGACGTGTCTTCACATGGCATCAATGATAGCGCCATGAAGTAAATTGCCAATATCCATCTTAAGAGGTTCATTGTTACAAAGGTAGAGATTTTTTCTAAAACGGGTGAAAGCATTAATTATTTAATGCATCACTCTCATCATCAAAACAAATAAAATATCATTCCAGCTAATATTTACTAGCTTTGTATTTCTTAAAACCATTAGATCCAATACCTCATCAATCTGAATGAATCTGTTTACATCAAAATTATTTCTCACAACCTGTCTTTGTTTCATCATATTATCCTGTGAACATCATGAAGTACTAGCCAAAGACATCTCCATTGCAACGCCAAACAGAAACCTATCAACTCTCAAAGGCACTGATATTTACAACACCCTGTTATATACAGAACCTGATACTTCAGAAACTCTCCACTTCGAGCTTACGGATAAGGACTGGGCTATTTTAAAAGAAAGTTTTGAGAAGAATCAGGTCTATCTGATCAACAATGATACAAAGATTGGAGAAAGAGCTCATTCTATCTATCAGCCAAATAAGATTAAAATAAAAACCAACAAAAGGTTCTTATCCGTAGAATACCGATACTTCCTTGGTGAAAGTGAAAAATTTGATAGTTTAAAAAGTGAAAAATTTAAAAAATTCATGAAGACTTTTGATTCTTTGGTATATTACCGATCAGAAAAAAGAAATTAATTAATCTGTAAGGAATTCATGAGAAAAATATTTAGGAAAGAATATCTTGTGATGATCAAATATATTTTATTATTATTCACACTATGCACAACTATAAGCTGTGTAACAAATAATTTCAGCAGTTACCAACCTGTTGACAATTTATCTAAAACTAAAGACTATTATGAAATTCAGGAACCAGATGGCAGAGTGAATTATATAAAAGTAGGGCTAAACACTATTTACAATATACAAAATGACTATTTTATCTACATAGTTTTTAAAAGCAAGGTTAAGAGTGTCACAAACATTCAATCTACTACTTTCGGAAAAATAGATAAGTCTAAAAGTGAAAAAGTCTACCTTAAGAAGATTAATAAAATGAAAATGGATACAATCTATGTAAGTTTATCAAACAAAGTTTTTACATTTTATTACAAGGAAAATCTTAAATAAAAAGCCACCGCAAAAGCAGTGGCTAAAAATCAATCTAATTATAAACTATGGACTGTATCTTATAAGTTCGGGTTGTTTTCAGATTCTCTCTGTGGAATACTAAATAAATAATAGTTGCTATTCGGTACAAAAGCAGATTTATCCGGGAAATCGAGAACAGAATGTCCTTTACCGTCTACGGTTTTTACGGTTCCGTCCGGTGTCGTGATCTGAACTTTTATCGGTTTACCATCTGCATCTACAAATGGTTTTCTTACCACTGTCCCCTGCGTTCTGATAATATCTGAAAGGGAGAAACCTTCTCCGAACAATTCTTTTCTTCTTTCAATAAGAACTGCAGCTATTACATTATTTTGTGCTAATGAACCATTATAAATATTGGCATTTCTTGCTGATTTCAACTGATTCAGAACGGCTACTGCCTGAGAGACATTTCCGTTTCTAGCTTCGGCTTCAGCTTCGATCAGATACATTTCTGCAGCTCTCATATAGACAATATCGGCAATAAGGGTTGGCTTAAATTTAAACTTAGCATACCTCAGCAATCCTTCTCTTCCTTTCTGTCCATCCCATGAAAACAGCTGGGATCTGATGTCATTCGTATCAAAAAGATCTTTAAAATAAGGGTCTGCCATAAAGCTGTAATAATAACTTCCTGACGAAGACACATCCAGATAATGGAATGCATAACTTGCATCAGATTGTTCCTGAGTCTGCCCATGCCCCCAGATCCATTCTGCATTATTGATATCATTAAAACCATCTTTATATTTTTCCGGCGCCATCAGAGGAAAACCTTCTCTGGCAATTTTTGCAGAAGCTGATGCTTTGCTCCATTCACCGGTATTCAGATAGGTTCTTGCTAAAAGCCCGTTCACTACAGAACGGTTGATCTTATCCTTATTATTTCTTGTATAACTTTTCAACAGGTTATCAGCATCCGTAAGATCACTTTTTATCAAAGTATAAATTTCTTCAAGGCTTGCTCTTTTCTTTCCTACTGTACTTGTCGTAGAAGGTTCAGTATAAATAGGAGCCGTTAAAGCTGTTTTGTCTTTAAGATAACTGAACTGGTAAAAACTCGCCAGGTTCAGATAACAGAAAGCACGTAATGCCTTTGCCTGTCCTTTCACCTGATTCTTTTTCTCCTGGCTGCCTTCAGTCCCATCTATTCTTGTAATAACATTGTTCATATTATTGATGGTAGAATACAGCATTGTCCAGATAAACAAAGGACGGCTTGCTGTATTGTTCACCATTTCTGTGAAAGCATAAGTAGAACTAAAACCATATTTATTGGTCAATACTGCCACATCACTTCCCATCGCATCACTGGCTCTCAAAACTGTGGAGTAGCCGATATTGGCAAAGGTAGTTCCGTCATTATTAAATTTTGCCCAGGTACCATTTACTACAGTTTCAGCACTTTCTGCTGTTTTAAAAACTTCCACACTGCTAGCCTGATCAGTTGGAGCAGTATCCAAGTCATTTTCACAGCTTGTCAGCGACAAAAATCCGATGAGCACAAACGAGAGATATATTAATTTTTTCATTGTTTCAATTTTAAAAGGTTAAAGAGTGGCCTGAAGACCAAAAGTGATCGTTCTCATAGCAGGATATCTGTAATAGGTTGTCCCGTCCAATGCTTGCTCAGGATCCATCCCTTTGTGTTTATAGAAGGTCAGAAGGTTTTCTGCCTGGATATAAATTCTGAACTTTTTAAGTCCGATTTTCTCAAAATAAGATTCAGGAAGTGTGTATCCTAAGCTTACGTTTTTAAGCCTTGCATAAGTTCCTGAGTATAAAAATCTCGAAGATGTTGACGTCCAGTTATTCGTTGTCGTACTCAATCCGGGAACATCTGTATTAGGATTCTCCGGAGTCCATCTGTTCATCATTTCGGCACTCCAGGCACGTCCGCCGGCACTACCGTTATGCATGATGGAAGTATAATCGTTATCCAAAATTTTTCCGCCGATTTTAAATGTCAGCAATGCTGAAAAATCAAAATTCTTATAATTGATGCTCGTGCTGATTCCTCCAGTCAGTTTTGGCAATGCGGAACCCTGCAGCAATTTTGTGGCTTTTGAATATTCTGACGTAGTTCCTTCCACTGAGTTTCCGCTGGCATCTGTAGTAACCGTTTTC
This sequence comes from Chryseobacterium sp. KBW03, assembly GCF_003852415.1. NCBI lineage: Bacteria > Pseudomonadati > Bacteroidota > Flavobacteriia > Flavobacteriales > Weeksellaceae > Chryseobacterium > Chryseobacterium sp. KBW03. The sequence goes on from NZ_QAJO01000004.1 coordinate 163,527, forward strand.
CACAATGGTTTTCCATTGCTTGGGTCTACGCCCGCCCATTCCGGAATAAAGAAATCATACACAGAACCTCCTACTGTTAATAATTTTGTTCCAACAACAAGAGAGCCTCCAGGTAATTTGGTCACTTTGTTGTTTAAAGTACTCAGATTAACATCCACATTCCATTGGAAATCCTCAGTTTTAATCGGTGTTGTGAATAGTGAAAATTCAAATCCGGTATTCTGGATCGTTCCGATATTGGCTGGATAATCACTGATTCCCAATGATGGTGCAACCGGCATATTAAACAGAAGATCCTGACTTTTTCTTTTAAAGTATTCGATATTTCCTTTAATTCTGTTATTCAGAATCGCAAATTCCAACCCTACATTTAAATTAAGGTTCGTTTCCCACTTCACATTATTGGTCGATGTTTTTTCCAGTGTGGTTCCCGGTTCTCCACCAAGGCTGATAAACCTGTACAGCTCCTGATAAGCGTAATAAAGTGGCTGTCCGTTTGGTCGAAGTAATTTATCATTCCCCTGTCCTCCGTAGCTGGCACGTAATGTCAACTGATTGAAAACATTCAGACTTTTAATAAATTCCTCATTTGAAATTTTCCATGAACCTCCTACTGACCAGAATCTCCCCCATCTGTTATCTTTTTCAAATCTTGAAGAACTATCCGCTCTTCCCGAAGCTGATAGGAAATAAGTATTGTTATAATCGTACTCTACTTTTCCAAGGAAACTCAATAAGCTTAATTTATTGCTGTTTCCACTGAAACTTCCTAACAAAGAAGCAGCATCCGGCTCATAATAGTAAGGCAATGAGAACTGGCTTCTTGTTCCTGAAATGGTCTGATAATCGTATTTATAGAATTCGTGTCCTGCCAAAACATTTACATGATGCTTCCCAAATTTCTTATCATAGGTAAGAATATTACTCGTTGTATAAGAAAGCGTTCTGGCACTGCTTTTCGTCACCGAACCTCCAATTTCAGCACCTTGTCCCAGCAATGGATTGGAATAAAAATGCCCATAATAATTGACTAAATCCACAGAAAAACTTGTCTTGAATTTCAACTCCGGTAAAAAGGTAAACTCCATGAATCCTTTCCCTGAGAAGTTATCTTCTTTATTTTCATTTTTATCCAGTGGCAGCGTTGCTGCAGCATTCTGGTTCTGAAGTGCATTCGTAGGTCTGTACTTCCCAAAATCATAAATTCTGTCTCCAGAAGCATCCAACACAAATGATCCATCAGGGTTTCTTTCATAATAAGGATAGAATGAAGGAATAAATCTTGCCGCATTGATGATATTGCTTGCTTTGGAATCTGAAGAAGTAGGCGCCTGCTGTACACTGTTTGTATAGCTTAAGTTCACTCCAACATTCAGCCATTTTTTCACTTCAGAATTGATCTTTAATCGGGTATTGTATCTTTTAAATCCTGATTCAATAGCCATTCCTTTGTCATCCAGATAGCCTAGGGAAAAGAAATAATTGCTTTTCTCACTTCCTCCACTGATATCAAGATCTACCTGATTTCTTGAAGCCACTCTCTGCAAGATGTCTCTCCAGTCGTCATTCCATAATGGGGATGCACCAGGTAATAGCTTTCCGTCTGTTCCAACTGGTTTTGCATAACCTGTTCCGTAAGGGTTGATCCCAAGTGTGGAAACAAGATTATCTGTCGCCATCTGAGCTGCCTGTTGAGAAGACACTTTGCCAGATTGGTAGCCGTTTCTCAATGCTTCCCAATATAATTGAAAATACTGATCTGTATTAACCTGTTCGTAATCTTTTACCGCTCTTCCTGAGAATCCCTGGCTGATATTAAAATTAACTTTCGCTTCTCCTTTTTTACCTGATTTTGTCGTAATAATGATAATCCCATTAGCTCCTCTTGAACCATACAATGCACTTGCTGTAGCATCTTTCAGAACACTTATAGATTCAATATCACTTGGACTGATAGAGTTCAGGTTTCCGTCAAAGGGAATCCCGTCCACTACATATAAAGGATCGCTGGAAGCACTTATGGAACCAATTCCCCTGATTCGGATGGTAGAAACAGCACCTGGCTGTCCTGACGCACTTGTCGTTTGAATCCCTGCAACCTGCCCTTCCAATGCTTTGGTAATATTGGTAACTGGTCTGTTATTAATCTTATCGCCGGAAATGGTTGCTACTGAACCTGTGTAACTGTTTCTTTTTGCCTTTCCATAAGCTACCACCACTACTTCATCAATTTCTTTTTCATGGAGGCTATCTTTTTTCGGCTTGGAATTTTGTGCATTGACATTGGTAATTCCCAGAAAAAATGCAGCAACCGGAGGTATCCAAGCTTTAGAGTTAAATAAATATTTACTAATCATAATCAATTTTGTTTATCATATATTAAAAATTTACCCTTTGCAGAAAAGACAGCAAAGGGCATCGATAAATACGATAAACCAAATGCTTATTTTTCCTTTAAAGGCTGAACGTAACACCTTGCCTCTTGGAGGTAGGTTGTCAAGATTTCACAGGGTCAGTTCCCTCCATCTTTCTTTATAAGCCGATCGAAATATGACTGCAAAGCTATAAAGTTTTAGTCTACAAAACAAGTAGACTTATGATTTTTCATGATAAATTTTTGAAAATTAACATAATATTTTAATAAAAGTCATTAAAATAGGGAGTTACATCCGTTATCACTTTCACAAACATGACAAATATCATTATCAATAATTCAATTGAGCATACAGTATGCTTTAATGAAATTTTTGACCATTAATTGAAAAAAGTTTTTAATTTTATAGAATGAAAGTTTTGATTATAAACGGTCCTAATCTCAACCTTTTAGGTACCAGAGAACCGGAAATCTATGGAAGCGTTTCTATGGAAAGCTATTTGGAAATTTTAAGATCCGAGTTTCAGTCTCATGAATTAAAATATTACCAGTCGAATATTGAAGGAGAGCTCATCAACAGGCTTCAGGAAGATGATTTTGATGCGGTAGTTATTAATCCCGGAGCTTTTACTCATTATTCCTATGCCATTGCGGATTGTTTAAAAAATATCCGAAAGCCAAAAGTAGAGGTTCACATCAGCAATATCTATAAACGAGAAGAGTTCAGACAGAAATCTGTGACAGCTGCCAATACGGATGCTGTTTTATCCGGCTTCGGAATGGATGGATACAGATTGGCTTTATTAAGTTTGAAGTAATTTTCACTAATTATTTTACCCATTGATTACACCGATTTTAACGGATGCTTATGGATACTAATAAAGATATGAGCTAAAACTCAATGAAAAAGGTCTTCATAATTCATTAGATTTATGGGAATTAAAATAAAAAAGCCTCATCAATGATGAGGCTTTTCTGTATGTTGTATATAACTATTAGATAGTTTGTTCCTGCAATTGAGGTCCTGAAGCAATTAATTTCTTACCTTCTTCAGTATCACAATACTGCTCAAAGTTTTTGATATATCTTGAAGCAAGATCTTTTGCTTTTTCTTCCCATTCTGAAACATTTCCATAGGTATCTCTAGGATCTAAAATTCCTGTAGAAACGTTTGGTAATTCAGTAGGAATCTCAAGGTTCATGATAGGAACCTGAGTTTTAGGAGCATTATCGATAGAACCGTCAATGATGGCATCAATGATTGCTCTTGTATCCTTCAGGGAAATTCTGTTTCCAGTACCGTTCCAACCTGTATTTACCAAATATGCTTTAGCACCGTGCTCCTGCATTTTACCGATCAATGTTTTAGAATACATTGTTGGGTGTAATGTAAGGAATGCTTCTCCAAATGCAGGTGAGAAAGATGGCTGAGGTTCTGTAATTCCTCTTTCAGTTCCGGCTAATTTAGATGTATAACCGCAAAGGAAGTGGTATTGCGCCTGATCTTCATTCAAGATGGAAACTGGAGGAAGTACCCCGAATGCATCTGCAGAAAGATAAACAATCTTCTTAGCATGACCTGCTTTAGAAGGCAATACAATTTTGTTAATATGATAGATAGGATAAGAAACTCTTGTATTTTCTGTGATAGATCCGTCTGTATAATCTGCTACTCCATTGTTCACAACAACGTTTTCAAGAAGTGCATCTCTCTTGATCGCTCTAAAAATATCTGGTTCTTTTTCTTCTGATAAGTCAATTACTTTAGCGTAGCATCCTCCTTCGTAGTTGAATACTCCGTTATTATCCCAACCGTGCTCATCGTCACCGATAAGGTATCTCTTAGGATCTGCTGATAAAGTCGTTTTACCTGTTCCTGAAAGACCAAAGAATAAAGCTACATCACCTTTCTCTCCTACGTTTGCAGAACAGTGCATGGAAGCCATACCTTTTAATGGAAGATAATAGTTCATCATTGCGAACATCCCTTTCTTCATTTCACCTCCGTACCAAGTACCTCCGATGATCTGCAATTTTTCAGTAAGGTTGAACATAATGAAGTTCTCAGAGTTTAATCCCTGAGCTTCCCAGTTAGGGTTTGTTGTTTTAGATCCGTTGATTACTGTGAAATCCGGCTCACCGAAGTTTTCAAGCTCATAATGAGAAGGACGAATAAACATGTTTGTCACGAAATGTGCCTGCCATGCTACTTCAACGATAAATCTTACTTTAAGTCTTGTATCTGCATTTGTACCACAAAAAGCATCTACTACATAAATCTTCTTAGCTTCAGAAAGCTGGTTCATCACTAGTTCCTTACAAGAACCGAAAATTTCCGCTGTTGTAGGTAAATTTACTTTACCATCCCAGAAAATTGTATCTCTTGTAACATCATCCTGAACAATATATCTGTCTTTAGGTGAACGACCTGTGAAAATTCCTGTTTTTACTGATACTGCGCCAGACTCCGTAAGCTCAGCCTCCTCAAATCCTTGATTTTCAGGAGAAACTTCAGCCTGATATAATTCTTCATAAGAAGGGTTATACACTACCTCATAGTTTCCTTTAATCCCTAATTTCTCTAAATCCTGGATGATTTTAGTGTTTTTCATTTTACTTATATTTTCTATTTCTTTATTGACTGCAACAAAAATAATATTAATTATTTGTTAAAAGTGGTTTAAATATACTGATATAAGTCAGAATGACAAATAAAAAAACAGGATTGTAAAATATTGATTATAAATCAATTATATTTTCCCATTCGAAAATAGTTGTAAAACCTTTCTCCCAAAAATAGTCTTTAAAGCCCCCAAATTTGGCACTCATAACGAAATCTCCACCCCATGCACCCAAACTTTTGACAAATGAAGGGCAATCTGAGAATATTTTTTCCTTAACTGTGAGAATTTCAAGAAAATCGGCAATTTTCCGCTCATGAATCATCATTAATTCGGAAAAATTTTCCAATTCACTGCATAACAATATTTTCTTTGTGATTTCTGAAAATTCGTTTACCAGTTCAGGAGACTTCTTTTTCGATTTATAAAAATTGATTCCTTCTCTACTATCCTGCTTTTGATTTAAGTGAATAAAGATCAGTTCATTTTTAAAAGAAGGATTAAAATCTACCTTTTCATAGTTGATCTCAGGTTTACTCTGAAAAAGAACCGCAGATTTTTCTTTCGCCACTGCGATATCATATCCGCTTCCGCCCAGACTGATTGTATTAAGATGAAAAGGATCAATTTCTGCCCATTCTGCAAGATTGTTCATTAAGGTAGAACTGCTTCCCAATCCGTAGTCTGCAGGAAATTGAAGGTTTGTTTTTAAATAGTAAGTAGAATTACTTTTGAATTTAGTTTCAGAAAGCTGCTGAACGTTCTTTAAGGTTTTTGTAATAAATTCAGCGCTTGATGGAATGTTGGTTTCTAAGATCTGCCAGTTTTTATAATCAATGACAGCCTTTAACCATAAGATATTCTGATGATAAGCTTCCCAAATAATCAGGGATTTCTCATCGTCTTTTTCTTCAAAGAAAAACTCTTGTCCCAGCTTGGTAGGTACCGCTAAGACAAGAGCTCCGTCGATTGCGAAATATTCTGAAGTAAGCATAAGCTTGCCCGGTGAAAATATCGCGTTCATATTTTTTTATTAGATAGCAGAAACTGCATCTACAGATCCGTCAATTTTTTTGATCAATCCCTGAAGGGTTTTTCCTGGTCCTACTTCTACGAAGTTTGACGCCCCGTCTTTAATCATATTCTGAACAGATTGTGTCCACTTTACAGGACCTGTAAGCTGAGCGATCAGGTTTTGTTTGATCTCCTCAGGATTTGTTACTGCTGTTGTAGTAATATTCTGATATACAGGAATGGTTGCTTTTCTGAACTTTGTTTTTTCGATAGCTGCCGCCAGTCTTTCCTGTGCAGGCTGCATCAATGGTGAATGGAAAGCTCCGTTTACCGGTAACAACAATGCTCTTTTTGCTCCTGCCTCTTTTAGTTTTGCGCAAGCCTCTTCTACTGAAGCGGTCTCTCCTGAGATCACCAATTGTCCTGGGCAGTTATAGTTTGCCGGAACAACAATTCCACTGATCTGTGCACAGATTTCTTCAACCTTAGCATCATCTAGTCCTAAGATTGCAGCCATAGAACTTGGGTTGGCATCACAAGCTTCCTGCATCGCTTTTGCTCTTTCGGAAACTAATTTTAAACCGTCATCAAAGGATAAAACACCGTTGGCAACTAGGGCTGAAAACTCTCCTAAAGAGTGTCCTGCCACCATTTCAGCGCCAAGGCCATTTACTGCCTTTAAAGCTGCTACTGAATGTATAAATATTGAAGGCTGGGTAACCTCTGTTTTCTTAAGATCCGCGTCCTCTCCGTTAAACATAATGGAAAGAATATCGAAACCTAAAATTTCATTGGCAGATTCCATCAGATCTTTAATATCTTTTCTAGAATCATACAACTCTTTTCCCATTCCTACGAACTGAGAACCCTGCCCTGGAAATACAAGTGCTTTCATGTATTGAATTAAATATTATGCAAATATAACTATAATGTTAACAATATTCTTTTAAAGAATCATAAATCATTTAAGGGACTAATCTAATTACTCGGTACCCAGTATTTACATAAGCACCGTTCGCTTTAGATTTCACAAACTCAAATTTCGTAGCAAGCTGAGTCTGAACCTTATTCATCTGCTTAAAGATCTCTCCTTTTTTATTTTCTCTGGTTAACATGTCGTTTACTACATCAAAACCTACAATAGCATATTTTGGTGGAGTTTTACAGTATTTGCTTTTATAAGCGGCCAAAATCTCTTTTTCAAAATTACCGTCAGAATTGATCTTTCTATCCATAAGGTATACCAAGCTTGCCTGGCTCAGCTCATCCACTCTCTTCTCAAAAGTTGGAGAATAGAACATGCTAAATGCCTTCACTCCCTGTGCCTCTTTAGAAATAGCAATAATTCTGTTGGCAAAAGCATCTCCTGCGGCATTGTCATCATTGGCCAAAACAGCAATAACCGGTGCAGACTGACCAGTCATCATATTCTGATCTAACTGAATATCTGCCGGAGAATTAACGATAATGATATTAGGATTTTTTACTGCTTTTTCAAGTCCAGCTTTGATGTAATTGGCATTTTCTTTTTTAGCATCTGCCACTACATATATTTTCTGGTCGGAATAAATTCCTTTTACTTCTTCTACAATCTTATCAGCATACGTCTGATTGTTGGTTTCAACAATAATAAGATTGCTATAGTTATATAATTCCGGAGTGTTGGCAAATGGTGCTACAACCGGAATTTTCTGATTCTTTGTAAAATCAAGGACATCAATTACATTGGATTTAAAGAATGGCCCGATAATAAGGTCTGTATTATCAGGATTGATCTGCGTCAAAGAGTTTTTGAATGACGCTTCATTTCCTGAATCTACGACTTTAACATCCAATTTCTGCCCTCCTCTTGCATTTCTTTCAATAGCAAGTTTAGCTCCTGTCAAAAAGTCAAGTGCCATTGTTCTATATTGGGTTTCGTTTGTGCTGTACCCAAATGGAAGCATTAAAATCACACTAAGAGCATCGCCGTTTTTCTTTATATAAGCTGCGTCCTGCTTTTTGATCTTTAAAACCATTCCGGTCTTTAATCCGTGCGAAAGGTCCGGATTCAGAGCAATAAGCTCATCTATTGAAACCCCGAATTTATTAACAATGGAGAAAACTGTATCTCCCTGCTGAACAGTGTAGGTCACATAATCATCTCCTACAGCAACATTGGAAGAGGAAGCCGATTTTTCGTTCCCGGAATCCATTTTTGCTTTTGGATTCACCGGTTCAGAAACAGCTTCGGTATTTGTATGAGTACTGGATTTTTTTATTTTGATAGAATCACCAGGTTTAAGTCCTTTATCTTCCAATCCTGGATTTAAAGCAAAAAGATCTTGCTGGCTGATGCCAAACTGTTTTGTAATTCTGTAATAATTATCTTTAGACTGGATCACATAAGATTCTCCTTCTACAGCACTCGTAACGCCAGCAGGTGCAGTCGTTGTTATTGTTTTTTCAACAACAGGTTCAACATGCTTTTCTACGGCTACAGCTTGTTGGTCACCACCATATTTTTTAATGCTGGCAAGAGGTAATGTTATCTCGTCTCCTATTTTCATGTGAGAATCCAATTCAGGATTCAATTTTCTCAAATCGGTTTCAGAAATTCTGTATTGTTTTGTGATGCCATATACTGTTTGTTTTGGCTGTAAAACAATTTTACCCAAAGAAGAAGCACTTATGTTTGAAGTTACTTTTTCGGCAGGAGCCGTTTTGGTCACCACCGGAGTGGCTGCTTTCTCGGACTTTATTGTTAAAATATCTCCAATAGCCAGCTTGCCGTCTTTATGTTTAGGGTTTAGCTTCAGCAATTCATCTACAGTCATTCCATACTTTTTGGCAATGTTGTAAGGATTATCACCTTGCACAACCGTATGTGATTTCTGGGCTGAAACTCCCAAAACCATACATAAACTGGATAGAATAAAAAACCTCTTTATCATATTCGATAATTATAATTTACAAAAATACTTCTTTAAAATTAAATGGCAACAATTATTAATTTGGAATCTTGAACCACCATTTCTTCCAAACAATTTTCAAGCCATGAATAGCCATAATCTGAAAAGAATACACTAAAGTTATACACTCTCTCCTGCCAGGTTTTAGCCGGGTGAACATCTAAAAACAATTTTTCAAGTCTTTCCAGTAATTCATTCTGTTTTATTTTCTCGGCATGAAGCAGACGTTTTTTCATTCTTTTGAACGATTTCAACTGCCGTACTTCTTCTGCTTTCACCATATTCCCAAAAGATTTTTCAGTAGTTTCTGCTGAAGCTTTCAACGCTGAAAAGCTGCTTATCAATACCTCTTCTTTTTCGTCCAGTAAATGTAAAATCGGATTGTCTTTTAAAATCTTCTGATTCGTCAATACTGTGAAATTCCGGAAAAAGTCCTCTATTTTAAGATCCAATTTATCAATCTTTCCTAAGGTTTTTTCTTTCAGGAAAAGCATAGAGTTTCTCGGAATCAGGATAGGGAAAGGAATCGCAATTTTCGAAAAATAGTCTTTAAGTTCCAGCCAGTACATGATTTCGGCATTTCCGCCGATATATGCCAGGTTTGGCAGCACACTTTCCTGATACACCGGACGCATTAAAGCATTTGGACTGAATCTTTCAGGGTTGTTTTCCAACTCAGCCAGTATCTGTTCTTCTGTAAACTGAATCGTTTTATCTACAATAATATATTTCTGTCCGTTGAATTCAATTCTGTCTCTGGTTTCTGAAAGATAGAAAAGATTGATCTCACGAGGATTTACCTGAACTTTTCCATACTTTTCAGTGAGAAAATCCACTTTATTCTTAGACGTTTTCTGTAAACTGAAATGAAGAAGTTCATCTTTAAAAACATCCTTCATCTGATTCTTAAGCTCCTTAGAGTCTCCATCCAGAATCAGGAGTCCAAATTCTGAGAAAAGCCGGTTGACAAGAATCTTTATCGCTTCAGTTAAAGTATTTCCTACTTTATAAGCTTCCTTCATCATTAAGATCAACTCGGTTCCGAAAATAGAGTCTTTGAATTCTTTTTCAAATTCAGAGATAAAATAGGTGTCAGTGATATCAATTCTTCCTACCGGTCCTCCGGATTTTTCATTGGTTTCGTAATAATTATTTTCGGTTTTAAAATGGTTGATCTCAGCAAAATCATGATCTTCTGAAGCCATCCAATAGACCGGAACAAAATTAAAATCAGGGAAATTTTCTTTCAGATAGGTACATGTCTTTATGGTCTGAAGAATTTTATACACAAAGAATACAGGTCCCGAAAACAGGTTCAGCTGATGTCCGGTTGTAATGGTAAATGTATTCGGCAGTTTAAGGTTCTCCAAATTTTCTCTTTGTTTTGAAGAAAGGGAAAGGTCTGAAAGCTGCCCTTCGAATACATCAGATAGAGTATTTCTTTGCTCTGATGAGAAGGAATCTTTTTTCAGATGTATCTGTTGTCTGAAATGATCTAAGGAAAATGTATTATTTTCAAAACCCTCAATTTTCTGCTGTAAAAAATCTTTTACCAGCTGAGGAATGCTTTCTATATCGTTAAATGATATTTTATTAATTGTTTTCAACCTGTATCGTTTTTAGTTGAACAAATACCACACGATCCCGATGTTCAATCTGAAATCATATACCGGATAATGTGGAAATGCATATGCTTTGTTATTGGAAATAACCGTTCCTATCTGCTGACCTTCTATGAAAAAGAACATCTTTTTCACTTTCATATTAATGTAGATATCGGCGATAGGCTGTCCTCCAATTGAAAATGAGTCTGCTCTGGGAAGAATATATTCGTTCAGAACAGGGAAATAATCTCTTGATGCAAATTTAGAGAAGTAGTATATTTTAACTCCCGCCTGAATTTCAGCTGCTTTTTTGAATGCTTGTGTCTGGTAGAAGAAATTGGCTCTACCGATGAAACTCGGCATAGGAAGTAATTCTTTATTGGTTAAAGTATTCTGGAAGTGCACTCTTGTATTCAAATGAAATTTATTGAAGCTGAATGTAGCATCACCTCCGATTTGAGAGATATTCACAGAATTATCACTTTGCTTTGGAGCTCTGTTGCTGTCAAAATAAGTATAGTTATCGATTCTGAAATAGTTGGCGAAAATTTCTGTTTTAAACCATTTCAGATTGACACTTCCTCCTATTTCCATTACAGATTGGTTCTTTGCATTTTCAAGATAATAATTGAAATTATTGTAAACGGATGTATTCAATAAATAATTAAAGGAAGGATATGCACTTTGGAAATTCACTTTAGCATTAACAAAATAATCTTTAATAGGTTCAAATTTCAGATTATTGGTTGTTTTAAGATAGCTTTTAAATTGGCTTCCGTTTGAAAATTCCAGGAATGAGTTCAATTGAATTTTATCCCAAAGTTTTACCTGTAGATTTCCTACGGCTCCGATTCTGCTTTCTTTAAGCTCGCCAGGAAAAGGTACGCCATTAAGAGCAACAACATCTCTGATTCCTAATTTAATCATCTGATAACGTACTCCAGCATCCAGTTTAAATTTTTCATTATTAAAAATCAAACTTACTGTATTGCTTAAATTTTCGGAATATTTTTTTGTTGTCAGCGGGAAACCATTAACCAATTCTGTAGGTGCAGCATACCAATAAGGCTCCAATGCTGTCTGGTTGTAATAATATTTATTCCCCTGATGAGAAATAATATGTCTGATACTGAAAGGGAATTTCCCTGAGTTGAACGGTGTAAACTGATGGCTCAGATAATATCTCCTGTACGCAAATTGTGAGCTTGAAGAGGCTAGATTTACCTGTGCATTTTGTCTGTTACTATAATTGCTATCACCACTCTGAAACAGGTTATCCTCAGTAATCCCACCGCTTTCCTGATTGTTTATATTTTGGTGAAGATAATGAGCAAAGAGTTCATAGTTTCCGCTTTTTGAAACATAGTGTCCAGAGAATAAAGTATTGTTATTCGCGGACAATGAGTTTCTGTAAAGTCCCTGAGAACGAAGTCCCATATATTCAAGAGCAAAATTGAATCTTTTTCCAATATTTTGGGTATAAGTTGATCTTAAAGCAGCCCCGTTTCTCATTGCGTTATGATAAACAAATGTCGCGGTAGGTGTTTTTACATCATAGTATTTCACATCATTCGCTCCAATGATCATATAAGATTTGTTGGAGGGCAGCAAAGAAAGATTCTGCTCATCATTGACTTCAAATACAAGAGGATTGAATCCTGAGCCAATGTTGGCAGGCTGTACTCTCCCAAAGTTATCTTCATTATTCTGCTGTGAAAATATGTACGTTTTATCAAAAGTCATTACGGTATCAAAAACTTTCTTTTCAGAAAACTGAGTCTGATACAGGTAATCATTAATAGTAGGTTTGAAAATTTTCAGGGAATCTTTTTTCCCGGAATCTATAACAAGAGTATCTTCTTTTTTAGGTTGAGGCTTGTTACCGGCCTTATTAACAACCTGAGCGTTGGCTACAAAACTTAAAGAGAAGAGTATGAAAAGGATGTACTTCATTATTCATTATTGTACAGCAAAAATAAGAAATAAAAGGACATAAAAAACCCCACAATAAATGTGGGGTTTGATATATTTTTCTTAGAAAAATTTTAGTTTTTCGATAAGCTAAATTTATATCCTGTATTGCTTCCAAAAGCAAGGCTGGTAATATCTATATCTCCAGTACAGAAATTAACTTTACCTGTACCAGTTACAGCAAAGATATCTGTTCCTCCATAGTTAAAAGGCTGATTAGAAGTAACTACAACCGAACCATCATTTGCAACCGTTACAAGCATATAAGATGTAGCTGCATTCAAAAGAGCAGGGTTGTTAGTCGATAATATCTTGAATTGATTAGCAGCAGGCCCTTGCTGAACAGGAACCTCATCATCTACTGAGTAATCTTTCCATGAGTCAACTTTAACTTTATATATTCCTGTAAATGGTGCAATAGTGAAAAGACATGCTTTAGTATATGTTAAAACATAAGTCTGATCAAATGTTGCATTAGCCACTGATGAAGACTGTAATTTAAACGTAATGACTCTAGGTTTTACTGTAGCTCCTGATTCAAGAAGTTTAACCTGAAATTTTGCGCTGATTTGACCAGCATTAACTGTTAAGTTTTGATTTACAATCTGAAAATCTACTCCTTCTACAGCTGTTGAAGTACTAGGATCAACTACCAATTTCACCTGTGCTGAACCAGATAATGGATGAACTGTTCCAAATTCAACATCTACAATTTGAGAACCTGTTCCCTCTGTCACAATAGCTTCTCCTCTTGTTCCCTTATTAAAGTGTAAATAAGAATCTCCTTCGTAAACCGCGGTTTCATCTTTACAACTGTTTAGGAAAAAAACAAAGAATGACAATATTAAAAATGCAATTTTTTTCATAATCTCTTTATATTATTAAAAATTAATAACCCGGGTTTTGTTGGATATTAGGATTTGCATTAAGCTCATTCAATGGAATTGGCAATGTAAATCTATAATCACTAGCAGGCAATGTAAGCGGTAATGACTTGTTGTCATCATCATAAACATCTCTGTCTACACCTACTCCAGCAGCAACCCCCATTCTTTTTAAGTCTACATAACGGTGACCTTCTAAGCATAATTCTTTTCTTCTTTCTAAAAGAATATCAGCATATGCTTGCTGAGCTCCAGCATAAGAAGGCATCGGAGCAGCACCGTTTTCAGATCTTGCTTTTCTCACTTTGTTGATATTATCTGCAGCCACTGCATAGTTTCCTTGGTGAGCCGCTACTTCAGCTAAAATAAAATACATTTCTGATAATCTGAACATCTTGATGTCATTTCTTAAACGCATTGTAGCACTTGCAAGATTCCCAGTTTTCCCTGGGTACTTGTTAATTACAATTACATCATCTTCTCTTGCGTTGGCTCCATTAGGATAGAATGCATCAAATTTACTTGTAGGATCTACAAAATCACGACGGCGACTGTCATTCTGATTTCCAATTGGAGTATCAAGAAGTGCAAATAATTTTCTCCCCATATCGTAGTTTACAGAACCATCGATGTCTGTAGTGTTAGTAGTCCAAAGACCTGCAATATTAGACCAAGAACCCGTTGCACTGTTTGGTCTGTATAAAGACCAGATGACTTCACCTCTGGCTGTATCATTCCAAACGGTAGTATATGCTGCAAATGATGTTAAACTTAAAGTACTGGTACTAATAACCGCATTAGCTTTTGCTTTTGCATTGGTATCATCACCTTTATAGTTATAATATCTTGCTGCAATCGCATTAATGGATGCTTTTTTATCAAAATAATGTTGAGCAGAAACCCCTGTAGAAACTGGAACTCCGGTAATATAGTTCGTAAGAGCATATTGCAAATCAGATTCAATCAAAGCAAAAATATCAGAGTTCTTTACTCTTGGTAATTTTGTAGTAAAAGGATCTGCCTGTTCAGTGCTAAGCATTACTCCTAAAGCATTAGGATCCTTCATATTTGTAGAAAAGTACGATTCCAGAGTAATATAAGCATACGCTCTGATAGCTCTTGCATTTACCAGGATATTCGTGTATAATGATTTATTAGCAGGAGTCAATGAGTTATAATTAACCAAAGCACTTCCTTTCAAAAGGATATTTACTTTATTGATAATGTTATAGTTACTCACCCAAATCCCGGAAACCTGGCTAGTTGTAGAGTTAAGCACGAATCTATGTGTTAAGATATCAGATGTACTTACACTGCTTGGTCCGTATCCAACTTCATCTGTGAAAAGAGAAGTAAAAAAGATCTCATTTGTTGGATTTACTGCAGGATACACACTTCCGTTAAGAAACTTCTGCATATCATCTACTGACTGAAAAGCAACATTTGCATCATTAATCTCCCCATCTTGGACAATTTCTAGCGCATCGTTACATGACGTCAGCACTAAGAAAAACGATAATATATAAAATACTTTTTTCATTTTAATAATTTTTTTAGAAATCAATTTTCACCCCTACTGTATACATTCTCGGGTTAGGATATACACCTAAATTAGTTCCTGTAATTGGTTCAGGATCGAAACCTCTCCATTTTGTCCACGTATAAAGGTTTTCCCCTTGTACATATATTCTAAGCCCTGTAATAGGCAGGTTCCGCAATTGCTCTTTTCTAAGCTGATATCCAATTGTTACGGATCTCACTTTTAAGAAAGAAGCATCTTTAAGGAAATAGTCAGAATCCGCTGTATATCCCCAGTTAGTCGCTCTTAAGCTTGGAGTATCAGAATTTGAATTCTGAGGAGTCCATGCATTTAATAAATCTGTTGACATGTTTGAAGAACCAACAGCACTAGAGCCTAGTCCTTCAGGGTTTGCCAACCAATAAAGTGCATTATCGAATTTCTTAACTCCTTGCTGGAATGTAAATAATCCGTCAAAGAAGAATCCTTTATAATTCGTTTCGAAACCAAAACTTCCCGCATACTTAGGAATAGGGCTCACGTCAATAAATTGTGCATCTTCCACTTTTGGAGCCTCTGTAACTCCTCCGTCTTTAGAATAGAATAGCAGGTTACCATTACTCTTGTTAACTCCGGCATACTTGTAAACATACCATTCACTTAGGGTATGACCAGCCATGGTAACAGTTGATCCCGGTTCCGGATCACCAAAAATCTGATACTCATTAACTTTATTGTTGTTATAAGCACCATTCGCAAATACACTGAATGTAAGATCGTCAGTTTTTATAACATTATAACGTAATCCAAGTTCAATACCTTTGTTAGTCATTGATCCGTTGTTACCATTAATAGTATAAGAACCTGAAGAAGCAGAAGTTGGAATTGTACTGAATAGATTAGTTGTTTTCTTCTGGTACACATCAAGAGTACCTTCCAATTTATTATTAAGCAAAGTGAAGTCTAATCCAAGGTTGGCCTGAGCAACATCTTCCCATTGTATAAACGGGTTTCCGTAAGCAAAACCAAAACCAAGAGCGTTACCGTATCCTGTAGGAGAAGTATATAGATCTCTTACAACATTACTAGCTGTCAATAAGGGGTTTGAACCTGGGTTTGCTGCAATAATATTCTGGTTACCATTTGTTCCGTAAGAAGCTCTTAGCTTAAGAGTACTGAATGTAGATCCTTCCATAAAGCTCTCATGGTCGATATTCCATCTACCTGCTACAGACCAATACGTCGCCCATTTGTTTTCTCCAACAAATCGGTAAGAAGCATCTCTTCTTAATGTACCACTGAAACCAAATCTTCCGGCATAATCATAGTTAACAGTTCCAAAAACAGCTAATGTTCCTGCTGTAACTCTTGAAGCACTTACTGAAGGAATATAAGGAGATGTCGCTGTGTTATCAAAAGGCACATATCCTGTACCTGAACCTGGTACATATGTTCTTGGATCTAATCCGTTTTGTGTTCTTGAAGTAGCTCTATAATTTACTTTATTATACTCCATGTTTACAGATGCATCCACAGAGTGCTCACCTAGTTTCCCACTATATAATAAAGACACTACGTTATTGATCGTTAAGTCTCTTGTTGTAGTTTGAGTTTCCGAACCTGTATACTTAGCCCCTGCTTGTGTTGCTAAAGCCAAATATGACCAAGGAGCTCTACCAGATACTCTATCACTTTGTCTGTAATCAATACCTAGTTTATTACCAATGGTAAAGTTTTTGTTAATAGCATAAGTAGCACCCAAGTTTGCACCGATAGATACCTGATCTACCATATTTGGAAGATTCCCTCTTGTTAGAAGGTTTTGTAATACGTAAATGTTGTTACCATTACTGAAATTGGTACCTATAGAGTTAAATAGCTGTTGCCCATTTGCGTATTTAGTCGGAGACAAATATGGTAAGCCCATAAGAACTCCAAGAAGTGGGTTCTGTACAGAGTTGTTACTAATTCCCGAAGTCGTTTCTTCTACTAATTCGTTTCTTCTTGAGAATGCAAGAGCAAGCTGTGAATTAACGTTTAACTTATTATCTTTAGATTTAGCCTGAACGTTTGATCTAACCGTAAATCTCTTGAAATCCGTAGTTGGAACAGCTCCACCTTGCTCCATATAACCAAATGAGTTATAAGAAGACACATTCGATCCACCCGTAGAAAGAGCAACGTCGTGAGACTGGAACATCTCCGGCTTAAAGAATTGTTTTTTCCAATCTGTATTTATCCCTTGAGCTAAAGCATCTTTAGCCTTAAGATATTCTGAGTTAGTATCAGAGAATCCGTATAATTTCATAATCCCCATATACTGTTCAGTATTGGCAAGATTATATTTATCAAGTGGTCTTAGTGACATACCCGTCATCCCTGTATAGGAAAGCTTAAATCCACTGTTATATTTACCTCTTTTTGTTCTGATAACTACAACCCCGTTAGCACCACGGTTACCATATACGGCAGTTGCTGCAGCATCCTTCAAAATAGTCGTTGACTCTATATCATTAGGGTTCAAGTTTCTATATTCTGAAGCATTCGATGGAATATCATCGATAACAATTAAGGCATCTGTATTACCATTAACAGAACTCGTACCACGAATCAATAAGCTAAACTTAGCAGAACCCGGGCTACCAGAACCACCGTTCATGATCACCCCTGGAGCTGACCCTTGTAAAGAAGTTAACATATTGACATTTGGTCTGTTCTCGAAGAATACCTCTCCAACAGTATTAGAAGCAACAGTTGACTTAGGTTTTGTGATACTTTTTGAGTAACCTAGCAAAACTACTTCATCAATTGATGTTTCTTTTTTTACCGTGTCTTTTTTCTTAGTTGTTGTCTGCTGCTGCGCAATAACCATTCCTCCAAAGAAAAACAGCGCCCCAGCACTCAGTACACGTAATTTAACATTCATATTAACAAATTTTAATATATTTAATGGGCAAATATGTTAATAAATATTAACATCCGCAAATTAAACTATTGTTTAATCTACTGTTTTTTTTAATGTTTCATTTAAAAATTACGCAAATCAAATAAGATTCATTAATGATAGACAGCTTTTATTCAATAAAAAATAATTTTTCCACTATACACATTCGATTTAACAAATTATTAATAATTCAAAAAATATTATTTAGAATCATTATAAATTATCAGGGTATAAAAAATAAAAAAACCACTTTATAAAAAAGTGGTTTTCACATATTTAGGATATATTTATTTCAGTTTCTTCTTAACTGCTACTTCTTCGTAAACTTCAAGAATATCGCCAATTTCAATATCATTATAACCTTTTAGGTTCAGACCACATTCGTAGCCTTTTGTTACTTCTTTAACATCATCTTTGAAACGCTTCAAGCTTTCCAGTTCACCGTCAAATTTAACAATACCATCTCTAAGAACTCTTACTTTTGAACTTCTGGCTACTTTTCCTGAAAGAACCATACATCCTGCAATTGTTCCAACCTTAGAAATTTTAAATACTTCTCTGATCTCAACATTACCAATTACCTGTTCTTTAATCTCAGGTGAAAGCATACCTTCCATAGCTTCCTTCACTTCTTCGATAGCGGCATAGATTACAGAATAGTTTCTGATCTCGATTTCCTCTCTATCAGCAAGGTCTTTAGCATTGGCACCAGCTCTTACATTAAATCCAATAATAATTGCATCTGAAGCTGCAGCTAAGTTAACGTCAGATTCGGTAATCTGTCCTACTCCTTTGTGAAGAATATTAACGTTAATCTCAGCAGTAGACAATCTCTGTAACTGATCTGATAATGCTTCAACTGAACCATCTACGTCCCCTTTAAGGATAATGTTCAATTCTTTGAAATCACCTAAAGCAATTCTTCTACCTAATTCTTCAAGTGTAGTATGCTTTTTAGTTCTGATGGAAAGTTCTCTCTGAAGCTGCTCTCTCTTATTAGCAATAGTTTTAGCCTCACTTTCATCTTCATATACTTTAAACTTATCACCTGCTGTAGGAGCTCCATCCAATCCTAAAATAGTTACTGGAATAGATGGGCCTGCTTCTATAAGGTTTCTACCTCTTTCATCAAGCATAGCTTTCACCTTACCATGGTTTTTACCTGCAACCACATAGTCTCCTACTTTCAGAGTACCAGTCTGTACCAACATTGTGGCAACATATCCTCTACCCTTATCTAGTGAAGCTTCAATAACAACTCCCTGAGCATTTCTATCAGGATTAGCTTTTAAATCAAGCATCTCTGCCTGAAGTAATACTTTCTCCAATAGAACGTCCATGTTGTTACCAAATTTCGCAGAAATTTCCTGCGCCTGAACATTTCCACCCCATTCTTCTACAAGGATATTCATCCCTGAAAGCTGCTGACGGATATTGTCAGGGTTTGCACTTGGCCTATCTACTTTGTTCAATGCAATAATCATTGGTACACCAGCTGCCTGTGCGTGAGAAATTGCTTCTCTCGTTTGAGGCATTACATCATCATCGGCAGCAATTACGATAATTGCAATATCCGTAATTTGAGCACCTCTGGCTCTCATCGCTGTAAACGCTTCGTGACCAGGGGTATCTAAGAATGTAATTCTTTGTCCGTTTTCAAGTTTCACATTGTAAGCACCAATATGCTGCGTAATTCCTCCGGATTCTCCTGCAATTACATTCGTCTTTCTGATGTAGTCAAGCAATGAAGTTTTACCGTGGTCAACGTGACCCATTACTGTTACGATTGGAGCTCTTGATACAAGATCTTCTTCAGAATCAATAATATCTTCGCTGTCATTTTCTTCAAGATCAGCATCTGAGAATTCAATTTTATAACCAAATTCATCTGCTACCAATAATAAGGTATCTGCTTCCAATCTTTGGTTCATGGTAACCATTACCCCAAGTGAGAAACATGCAGAAATCACTTCTGTTGGCGAAACGTTCATTAAGCTCGCTAATTCACCTACAGTAATAAATTCTGTAACTTTTAGAGTTCTGTCTTGTGCTTCAAGCTCTTGCTGACGCTCATCCTGCTCTCTACGGTAAGTTCTTTTGTCTTTTCTGTGTTTTGCAGACTTAGATTTACCTCCTTTATTAGTCAGTTTCTCTAATGTTTCCTTGATCTGATTCTTAACTTGTTCGTCAGTCAGTTCAACTGGCATAACTCTTTGTCCAGGTCTATTGTTCTGAGGTCCTTTTTTGAATCCTCCACCTTGACCACCTGGGCGGTTTTGGTTATTGTTGTTTCCAAAACGGTTTCCACCACCTTGTCCACCTTGACCTGGAGGTCTGTTTCCTTGCCCTCCTTGACCCTGGCGGTTCCCACCTTGTCCACCTTGACCTTGAGGTCGGTTTCCTTGGCCTTGTCCACCTTGGTTATTATTATTGTTATTTCCTGAGTTTTGATTATTCCCTTGGCCTTGTTGGTTATTCTGGCCGCCAGGTTTTTCAATTCTCTTTCTTTTCTTTTTTGCTCCGGCACCTGGTTTTGGCGCAAACTGAGTTAAGTCGATCTTTTCCCCAACGATCTTAGGACCGTCTAGTTTTTGATATACTGTCTCAATTTTTTGCGGTTCCTGAGATTCAGGTTCAGCTTCTACTTTTGGAGCTTCCACTTTCTTCTCCACTACAACAGCTGGTTTTGGAGTTTCTTTTATTGGTTCCACAGGTTTAACTTCTTCTTTTTTCTCCTCCATTTTTGGCTTGTCTTTTTTTACAGGTCTGTTTCTAGATTCTATTTGAGACAAATCAATTTTATCCAAAACCTTGAATTCCTGTTTTTCAGGAACTGCTTTTACTTCCGGTTGTTCTTCTTTCACGATTTCGTCTTTCTTTTCTTCAACCGGTGCCGCAACAGGAGTTACAGGAGCTTCAGGAGCTTCTTCAACTTCAGGCTTCTTAGGTTCTAAATCTATTTTACCTAAAATTCTAGTTTCTGGTTTATTTGCTTTAGCTCTTATCACTTCAGGGGTTTTCTTTTCTTCAATTTCCAGTTTTTCTTCCGGAACTTTAGTGATCACCACCTCATGGGAAGCCTTTCGTTGTTCGCCATCCTTAGCAAACTCAGCTTCCAATGCAGAATATGCCGATTCTTCCAATTGAGCGTTAGGATTGCCTTCAACCACGAACCCCCTTGATTGTAAAAATTCTACTAATCTGGACATCGAAATATTGAATTCCTTAACCGCTTTATTTAATCTAATTTTTGGCATCTATATTATTTACTGTTTTTAATTTTTAAAATTAAAGTATTTCCTTTTTACTGTTTATTAAAATTTATTTAAAATTTTAATCTTCAAATTCTTCTCTTAGAATACGCTTAACATCTTCGATTGTTTCTTCTTCAAGGTCAACCATATTAAGAAGACTTTCAGTTTCTTTATCCAATACTGATTTTGCAGTTGTAAGTCCTACTTTCTTAAACTCATCCAAAATCCACTGCTCGATATCATCGTTAAATTCTCTCAATTCAACATCATCATCCTCGCTGGACTCTCTGTATACATCAATCTCATATCCTGACAACCAAGAAGCCAGTCTGATATTCTGTCCTTGTTTTCCAATTACTTTAGAAATCTCTTCAACAGGAGTATACACTAATGCATAGTTTTGTTCCTCGTTGATGTCAATTTTATTGATGGTAACATTTCCTAAAGCTCTCTTCACCAAAATCTCAGGGTTTTTAGACCACTGAATAACATCGATGTTTTCATTTCTCAATTCTCTTACAACTCCATGAATTCTGGATCCTTTTACCCCAACACAAGCTCCTACAGGATCAATTCTATCATCATAAGCATCTACTGCAATCTTCGCCTTTTCACCAGGAATTCTCACTACTTTTTTCAGCATGATTGTTCCATCCTGGATCTCAGGAATTTCCAGCTCCAATAACTTCTCAAGGAATTTAGGTGCAGTTCTGGAAATAATAATCTGTGGTTTAGAACCTTTAAAATCTACTGTCTCAACAATAGCTCTGATATTCTCACCCTTTTTAAAGAAATCGGATTGGATCTGGTTTTCTTTTGGTAAAATAAATTCATTTCCTTCATCATCCAACAAAATCACGTGCTTATGACGGATGTGGTGGATTTCCCCTACAACTATTTCTCCAATTTTATCTCTAAACTGCTCGTACAGCATTGCATTATTGTGCTCCTGTAATTTTGTAGCCAGAATCTGCTTAAGGGTAAGAATATTTCTTCTTCCCAATTGCGCAACAGGAATTTCCATTGTAAAGTCCTCACCTACTTCGAAAGTAGGGTCAATCTTCTTAGCTTCAGAAATTTCAATTTCCAAATCATCATCTTCAGACATTTCGTCCTCTACAATTGTTTTATTTAAAAATATCTGAAAATCTCCTTTATCCGGGTTTACAATCACATCAAAATGATCATCTGAGTCAAATCTTTTTCTCAAAAGAGTTTTCAGTGAATCTTCAATAATTGCCATAAGATCAATCTTACTGATCCCCTTTTCGTCTTTAAAATCACCAAAGGATTCAATCAACGCTATATTATCCATCTATTCTTTTTTCTTTTAAAATTTAATTATTACTAATGCTTTTTTGATCTCAGAGTAAGCAATCTCTTTCTCCTCTTCTACATCTACTTTCCCTTTCCCGATGTCTTTCGGTTTACGGTAACGTAAAATAAGTGTAATCTTCTCATCGTCTACTTTTGACAATTCTCCTTCAATCTTGGAAGAATCCTCCAGCATCACCTCAATCTCTCTTCCGATATTTTTACCAAACTGTCTGGGTGTGGATAATGGCTCGCTCAATCCTGCAGACATCACCTGAAGGCTAAAGTCATGCTCTTCACGATCCATATTAAATTCTATCGCACGGCTTGCATCAAGACAATCCTGCAGAGAAACTCCGTTATCACCATCTAAAATCACTGTAATATCATCCCCTGCAGAAAATTTAAGATCAATAAGAAACATATCTTTTCTGGTCTCAAGGAATTCATTTAACAATTCTTCAATTCTTTGTCTAAACTCCATATATTTTTTATCTTGATTTACAGTACGAAAAAAGGCTTTCTTGCGAAGCCTTCCCATTTTTTCCGTAAATCCAATGCAAATATACGCTTTTTTTCTAAAAATGCAAAATTATCTTAAGTATCAAGCAAATAGCGTCAGATTCATTTACAATAAATTAAAGGAATATGTCACAGGATTTTTATTACTTTTGTCTTTAGAATTTAAAAACAAACATTTTGAATATAACGATTGTAGGAACAGGTTATGTAGGGCTGGTTACAGGCACTACCCTCGCAGAACTTGGCAATTCAGTATACTGTGTTGATATTGATGAAAAAAAAGTAGAAGGTCTAAAAAACGGCATTGTTCCCATCTATGAGCCGAACCTTGAAGAAATGTTTTTGAGAAACATCCAATCTGAAAGATTATTTTTCACTACGAACCTTAAAGAAGCCTTAGACAAAAGCGAAGTGATCTATCTGGCACTGCCTACACCTCCTGGTGAAGATGGTTCTGCAGATTTATCTTATGTGCTTCAGGTTGCCAATAATATTGGTGAGCTGATGACAGAATACAAAGTTATTGTTAATAAAAGCACCGTTCCTGTAGGAACTGCGGATAGGGTAAGAGAAGCGATCTCTTCCAAAACAAACCTCCCTTTTGATGTAGTTTCAAATCCTGAATTTTTAAGAGAAGGTTTTGCCGTTGAAGACTCTATGAATCCCTCAAGAGTAGTCGTGGGTGCCAGCTCCGAAAGAGCAAAAGACATCATGTCTAAAATATATCAGCCCTTTACCAATACCGGAATCCCGATCATCTTTATGGATGAAAAATCCTCGGAGCTTACGAAATATGCGGCGAATTCATTTTTAGCGGTAAAAATTACCTTTATGAACGAAATTGCCAACTACTGTGAAAAAGTAGGTGCAGATGTAGATAAGGTAAGACTGGGAATGGGGAGTGATGACAGAATCGGACACCGGTTTCTATTCCCGGGAATAGGATACGGAGGAAGCTGTTTTCCAAAAGATGTAAAAGCTCTTATAAAATCCGGAAAGCAGGAAGATTTCAACTTCCAGATTCTTGAAGCCACAGAAAATGTAAATACTACCCAGAAAGTAATTTTAGTTTCGGAAATTGAAAAATATTTCGGTGGAGACATTAAAGGAAAGAAAATCGCGATGTGGGGGCTTGCTTTCAAAGCGAATACTGACGACATCAGAGAAGCTTCATCTTTGGACAACATCGCTCTTTTACTAGAAAAAGGGGCAGAAATCGTAGCCTATGATGCTGTTGCAGAAAATAATGTCCAGAAACTTCTGGGCGACAAAATACAGTATGCCAAAGGAATGTATGATGCATTGGAAGATGTGGACGCACTATTTATTGCTACAGAATGGCCGGAATTTAAAAACCCAAACTTTGAGCTTATGGCAAAAAAGATGAAAAACAAAGTTATTTTTGACGGCAGAAATATGTATCCATTGGAAATCCCGGAACAAAACGGATTCCATTATAAAAGTATAGGAAGAAAGACCATCTCAAAATAAATAAATGAAAAACATTATCATTACAGGAGGTGCTGGATTTATCGGCTCCCATGTTGTAAGAGAATTTGTAAAAAACAATCCGGATATTACAATTATCAATCTTGACGCCCTTACTTATGCCGGAAATCTGGAAAACTTAAAGGACATCGAAAATGAGCCCAATTATGTTTTCGAAAAGGCAGACATTACCCAGCCTGAAGAACTCAGAAAAGTTTTTGAAAAATACAATCCGGATGCTGTAGTGCATTTAGCCGCAGAAAGTCACGTAGACAGAAGCATTACCGATCCTATGGCGTTTATCAACACCAATGTGAACGGAACGGCTAATCTTTTGAATCTTTGTAAGGAATTCTGGACATTAAATCCTGAACATACCCATGGCAGATTCCCTGATGAAAAAAGAACAAGCCTTTTCTATCATATTTCTACAGATGAAGTATATGGAAGTCTGGGAGAAACAGGATTCTTTTTAGAAACAACATCATACGACCCTCAATCTCCGTATTCTGCTTCAAAAGCTGCTTCTGACCATTTGGTAAGAGCTTACGGAAATACATACGGAATGCCGTTCATCGTATCGAACTGTTCCAACAATTACGGCCCCAATCATTTTCCTGAAAAGCTAATCCCTCTTTGTATTTCAAATATTATCAATGAAAAGCCTCTTCCTATTTATGGAGACGGGAAATATACCAGAGACTGGTTATTTGTCATTGATCATGCGAAAGCGATTCATCAGATTTTTAACGATGCAAAAACCGGAGAAACTTACAATATCGGAGGCTTCAACGAGTGGCAGAATATTGATCTTGTCAAAGAACTGATCAAACAAATGGATGCTAAACTGGAAAAACCTGAAGGTTATTCTGAAAAACTGATCACTTTTGTAAAAGACAGACCCGGTCATGACAAGCGTTATGCTATTGATGCAACAAAATTGAATAAAGATCTAGGCTGGAAACCCTCAGTAACTTTTGAAGAAGGTTTAGGAAAAACCATAGACTGGTATCTTGAAAATAAAGAATGGCTGGAGAATGTGACTTCTGGAAATTATCAGGATTACTATAACAAACAATACAGCTAAACACCCAGCTATTGAGGAAAAAGACAATCCGTAAAATAGCAAAAGAAAATCAACTTAGTAACACAAAAGAAATTTGCGTAATACGCACCAACACATGAAAGGAATAATATTAGCCGGAGGTTCCGGAACAAGACTTTACCCTCTAACCATAGCCGTAAGTAAACAGCTAATGCCTGTTTATGATAAACCTATGATCTACTATCCGCTTTCCACGCTTCTTTTGGCAGGAATCAAGGATATACTGATCATTACCACGCCACATGACCAGGCTGGCTTCATCAAACTGCTGGGCGATGGCTCACAAATTGGCTGTAATATAGAATACGTTGTACAACCAAGTCCTGATGGATTAGCACAAGCTTTTATTTTAGGTGATCAGTTTATTGGTGATGATTCTGCAGCACTCGTACTGGGTGATAATATTTTCTACGGTTCCGAGATGGGAACTTTACTGAAAAACAAGACCAATCCTGATGGAGGAGTTGTTTTTGCCTATCACGTTGCAGACCCTGAAAGATATGGTGTTGTAGAGTTTGACAAAGATCTGAAAGCAGTTTCTATTGAAGAAAAGCCTGAAAAACCGAAATCAAACTATGCCGTACCAGGGCTTTATTTTTATGATAACAGCGTAGTGGACATCGCTAAAAACATCAAACCTTCCGCAAGAGGTGAGCTGGAAATTACCGATATCAACAATGTGTATCTCAGCAAAGGAAAGCTGGAAGTAGCTGTTCTTGACAGAGGTACTGCCTGGCTGGATACAGGAACTTTCGACTCTCTTCATGATGCTTCAGAATTTGTAAGCGTTATTGAAAAAAGACAAGGATTTAAAATCGGCTGTATAGAAGAAATTGCATTCAGGAACAAATTCATTAACGAAGAAAAACTTCTTGAAACTGCTGCTAAATATGGTAAAAGTGGTTACGGCGAATACCTGAAACAACTTATTGGTAAATAACAAATACAATTTATAAAAATCATAGACTATTGGCTTTATGGCCAATAGTTTTTGTTCATACCACCAAATATCAATATATTAGTTGTTGATTTTTAGTTTTATTGACAATGAAAATTCATAAACTAAGAGATAAGGTAAGAATTAATTATTATAAATTTGCAAAAACTTACACAGATGAATGAACCACAACAGAAGTGGACTGAAACGATTGATGCTGATCATTCGTTATTTGACTTGAAGCTTAAAGAAGTCTGGAAATATAAAGATCTTGTTTATATGTTTGTAAAGAGAGATTTTATATCCAGTTTTAAGCAGACTATTTTAGGACCTATATGGTTTTTTATCAATCCCATTCTAACAACCATAGTATACCTGGTTATTTTTGGAAGAATTGCCAAACTCCCTACAGATGGAGCCCCACCTCTTCTTTTTTATCTGGCTGGTGTTACTCTTTGGAATTATTTTTCTTCCTCTTTACTGACAACATCCTCTACTTTTACGGGAAATGCGGGAATTTTCGGAAAAGTTTATTTTCCAAGGCTGGTTACTCCCCTGTCCATTGTCATCTCTAGTCTTATGAGATTTGGGGTACAGTTTCTGTTATTCATCATTGTATGGGCTTATTATTACTATAATGGAGAAGTTCATCCTAATATCTGGATTCTTGCAACACCTTTTCTTATATTCCTGATAGCACTTTTTGCTTTAGGAGTGGGAATGATTTTCTCTTCACTCACTACAAAATATAAGGATCTGGCAATGCTATTAGGCTTTGGGGTAAGCTTATACATGTATGCAACTCCGGTAATATATCCAGTCTCATCACTACCTGGATTCTTCAAAAAGCTAGCATATTACAACCCTTTAGCAGGTATTTTTGAATGCTTTAAGTATGCATGGATTGGCGTAGGAGACTTTTCTCCAGTCATGCTTGGAATTAGTACTATTA
The DNA here is from genome assembly GCF_003852415.1 of Chryseobacterium sp. KBW03. Lineage (NCBI taxonomy): Bacteria > Pseudomonadati > Bacteroidota > Flavobacteriia > Flavobacteriales > Weeksellaceae > Chryseobacterium > Chryseobacterium sp. KBW03. Next base: position 190,981 of record NZ_QAJO01000004.1, read on the forward strand.
TTATTATTTTCCTTTTAATAATAGGAATTGTTGTATTCAATAAAGTTGAAAAAACTTTTATGGATACCGTGTAATTATTTTCTTTTAAAAATTTAAATTAAAAAACATGCTGGCTTTAAAAGCAGAAAACATATCTAAACAATACCGTCTGGGACAAGTCGGTACAGGAACACTGTCTCATGACCTCAACAGGTTCTGGTATAAAGTAAGAGGAAAAGAAGACCCCTATCTGAAAATTGGAGAAACAAACGACAGAACAACAAAAGGTGATTCTGAATATGTGTGGTCTCTCCGTGATATCGATTTTGAAATCGAAAAGGGAGATGCTGTTGGAATTATTGGAAGAAACGGTGCAGGAAAATCGACACTATTAAAGGTTTTAAGTAAAGTTACAAAACCTACGACAGGTAAGATTTACACCAACGGAAGAATAGCCTCTCTTTTGGAAGTAGGAACAGGATTTCACCCTGAAATGACAGGACGTGAAAATGTCTTTCTTAATGGAGCTATCCTGGGAATGACAAGAAAGGAGATCAAAAGAAAGTTTGATGAAATTGTAGATTTCTCAGGCGTAGAGAGATATATAGATACTCCTGTTAAAAGATATTCTTCGGGAATGTATGTCCGCCTTGCATTTGCTGTAGCCGCTCACTTAGAATCTGAAATTTTAATCGTTGACGAGGTTTTAGCAGTGGGTGATGCCGACTTTCAGAAAAAATGTCTTGGAAAGATGAATGATGTTACCAAAGGAGAAGGAAGAACCATCTTATTTGTAAGTCATAATATGACGGCAATAAAAGAACTTTGTACATCTGGAATTCTGCTTCATCAGGGACAACTGTCTTATAGCGGAGGTATTTTAGATACCATTGCAGAATATCAGAAAAGCTCTGAAAAACAATCAAGCTATCTCCATGAAGGGTCACTGGAAACGGCTTTAGGAAATGAAAATATCAGAATATTAGAATTTTCTGTTAAACCTACAAAAGGACAGTTTTTAGATATAGAATCAGGGATTAAAATACTGCTTAGATTTTACAATTTCAAAGAGAATATCAATATTGACACCACTTTTGAGCTGAGAACATATGAAGAAGCCGTAGTTTTCCATACTGGTGCTCCCATTACCACTCAAAATGATTCTCAAAGAAAAGAATATACTGTAGAATTTGAAATCCCGCCACACTTACTCAATACTGGTAATTATTACTTCAAACTTATGTTTGGAGAGGATCAGAGAATTCCTCTTTTTGTAGCTAATGAAATAGTAGGTTTTGAAGTTGAAAACGTAAAAATGGGTAAAAATATCAATGCATTACCAGGAATCATTAGACCCGACTTTAATTATATTGTAAAATAAATTTATTTAATGGAAAAAGTTCAATATTTTGATTTAGAAAAAATAGGTGATTCTTCATTAGGTTTCATTACTGTCGCTGAAAATTTAGAAAATATACCTTTTGAAATTAAACGTGTATACTGGACTTATTATACTCCCCAAGACGTAATAAGAGGAGGTCATGCACATAAAAATCTTGAACAATTAATATTCGCTGTTTCAGGGATCATAGAATTTAACACCGAAAATAAAGATGGTCACAAAGAAACTTTTGTTCTGAACAATCCATCTAAAGGAATATACTTCCCCAAATTGGTGTGGAGAGACATCAAGTTTTCACATAATGCTGTGCTTTTATGTTTAGCATCTTTGCCCTATAGTGAAGACGATTATATAAGGGATTATCACGAATTTCAAAAACTCATAGAATGATTAAAATATTAATTGCCGGTGCAGGCGGCGCTCCCTCTGAAGGTGTAATCAACTCACTTCTTAAAAGCTCAAAAAAGGAGAGAATAATTGGTATGGGCAGTGAGCCTACAGACCTGATACTCTCCAATGCTCATGAAGTATCCTATATACCTTATGCCAATCAACCTGATTACAAAGCATCATTATTACAAATACTGAATCAGGAAAAGCCTGATTTAATACATTTTCAAAATGATCTGGAGATTTATCATGCCTCTATGATCAGAGAAGATATTCATTCTACCGGTACCAAAACATTTATGCCATCACATGAAGTGATAGATACCTGTGTTCATAAATATAAAACCTATTTAAAATGCAGGGAAGCTGGTGTAACAGTCCCAGAAAATATCATGATCAACAATGAAGAAGATCTAAAAAAAGCTTTTTCAGACTTAGGAGACAAAAATGGGAACATATGGTTAAGAGCTTCATCTATTGGAGGAGGAGGTAAAGGCGCTCTGCCTACCAATGATTTTTCTTTTGCAAAGGGATGGATCGAACGATATAATGGATGGGGAGATTTTGTGGCTGCAGAAATGCTGACTCCGGATACGGTAACATGGCTCTCTATTTGGCATGAAGGCGAACTTGTAGTTGCTCAAACAAGATTGAGAAAAGGATGGACTCATGGGAACAGAACTGTTTCCGGGGTTACAGGAGTCACCAAAGTGGGTCAGACCTATTCAGATCCTGAAGTAGACAGAATATCTATAGCTACGATAAAGGCTGTTTCGGATAAACCTCACGGAATTTTTGGTGTAGATATGGCTTATGACAAAAATGGAATTCCTAATCCTACAGAAATAAATATTTCAAGATTCTTTACAACGGTATTATTTTTTACCGAAGCAGGATTAAATATGCCTGAAATATTTAAAGACATTGCTTTATATAATGAGTTTCCCCAATTAAATAAAAAGATAAATCCATTACAGGATGGGCTATTGTGGTTAAGAGGTATGGATACTCAACCCAAATTAATGACAGATATTCAGATACAGCAACGAATAAAAAATTTGTAAATGTTACTTTTAACTGGAGCTTCGGGATTTATAGGTAAGCACTTACTTTCGCTACTGATTGAAAAATACGGTAAGGATAATATTGTGTGCTTAACCTCTCAACCTATAACAGAATGCAGATATTTATTGCACAACAATTATCAGTTTGAAAGCGATTTTTTCATTAAAAATGGATTTCAGGATATTGAAACAATAATTCATGCAGGAGCTTTCACACCCAAAAAAGGAAGTGAAGCAAATAATATTCAATTATCTAATTCAAACATATTCAACACAGATCAATTATTAAAAGCTACTTTACCTCATCTAAAAAAATTCATTTACCTTAGTACACTTGACGTCTATGATAATGATAACATTATTTCTGAGAGTACTTTAGAAAAACCGGCTTCATTGTACGGTCATTCTAAGCTATATTCAGAAAAGATGGTAGAAAGTTGGGGAAAAGAATATAATAAATCCGTTCAAATTTTAAGGATAGGTCATGTGTATGGTCCTGGAGAAGAGGCTTATCTAAAAATAATTCCCGCAACAATTCATAATATTTTAGCAGAAAAGCCTGTTCAGATTTGGGGTACAGGAGAAGAATTGCGCTCTTTTATTTATATTAAAGATATTGTTACAGCTATTGTAAACGCTATTCAACTAAAAGATGTAGGGGTCATCAACTTAGTCGGAAGCCGTTCTATTTCTATCAACGATTTGGTGAATACAATAAAACAAATTTCTAACGAAGATGTAACAATAGAAAAAATACCTGCTGAAAAAAAAGGAAGAGATTTTGTATTTGACAGTTCAAAAATGAATACGTTTTTGCTATCAAAAGAAACTTTTTTAGAAGAAGGATTAAAGGAAGAGTTTGAGTACATGAAAAAAAATAAAAAATAATATGAATATTTTTTTTGACCTTGATGGCACTTTAATAGATTCCCGACAAAGACTATATCAGTTGTTCCAGTCATTGGTTCCCACTTCTGAATTGTCGTTTGATGAATATTGGGCGTTAAAGCGTAATAAAACAAGTCATAAAGAAATCATCCTTTCTAAATTTAATTATTCCAACGAGCAATACAGCGATTTTGAGAAAAAATGGATGTCGGAAATTGAATTAGAAAAATGGCTGCAGTTAGACACTCCTTTTGAAGGAATAGTAGACGTACTCATACTCTTATCTAAAAATCATGATCTATTTGTTGTTACAGCCCGCCAATCGGAAAGTATCGCTCTGGAACAAATAAAATCATTCGGTTGGGAAAATATTTTCACGAAAATTTTAGTGACCCAACAGCAACAGGAAAAACATGATTTAATTAAAAATGCAGTCCGGGTAACTCCTGAAGACTGGTTCATTGGAGATACAGGAAAAGACATTCAAACAGGCAAATTATTAGGAATCAAAACAGCAGCTGTGCTTTCTGGTTTTTTAAGCAAAGAAAGTTTACTCCCCTATCAGCCAGACATTATCATAAATACTGTTCTCGATTTAAAAACAGATAAAATTACAAATGGAAAATTATAAAAATAAAGTGCAGGATTCGGCACAATTCTATAACAGCTCTTTTCTTGACTTTGATTTTAAGTTAACAGAATTGAATTATTTAAGTTTAAAACCTTATTTTAAGGGAGAATCTGCCCTTGAATTAGGACCAGCTCTAGGACATATGACCAAATATCTGGTCAATGATTTTTCGTCTCTGGATTTGGTTGAAGGCTCTAAAGATCTGATAAACCAAATACCTGATTATCCAAACATTACAAAACACAACTCTTATTTTGAAGAGTTTAAAACAGATAAAAAGTTTGACACCATCATAATGAGCCATGTATTGGAACATATTGAAAATCCTGTCAACGTTTTAAAGCTTGTTTATTCCTGGCTATCCGATACTGGTGTATTTTTAATTTCAGTACCCAACGCTAAGTCTATCCACAGATTAGCTGCTGTAGAAATGGGATTATTAAACAGCGAATATGAATTGAATCAAAGAGATCATGAATTAGGACACTACAGAGTGTATGATTTGGATACTTTAAAAGATGACATTACAAAAGCCGGTTATAAAATAATTGATGAAGGGGGTATCTTCTTTAAACCTGTTTCAAATGGGCAAATTGAAAATAATTGGAATGAAGCTATGATAGAAGGATTTTATAAATTAGGAAAAAAGTTTCCTAATCATTGTGCTGAAATATATGTGGCATGTTCAAAATAAAAAGAAATGATTAAATTTTTAGATCTTCAAAAAGTAAACTTGCAATACCAACAAGAAATAGAACACAAACTTCTGGAAGTCTTCAGAAGTGGATGGTATTTATTGGGAAATGAAATTAAAAATTTTGAAGCAAATTTGGCCAATTATATTGGTTCAGAACATGCAATAGGTGTTGCAAACGGCCTGGATGCACTGCGCCTTATTTTTAGGGCTTATATTGAGCTGGGTTATATGAAAGCCGGTGATGAAGTTATTGTCCCCGCCAATACCTATATAGCCTCTATTCTTGCCCTATCAGATAATGGATTAGTTCCTGTTTTAGTAGAACCCGAGCTCAATACTTATAATATTGATATTTCAAAAATTGAAGAAAAGATTACGGATAAAACAAAGGCCATTTTAATCGTTCATCTTCAAGGCAGAGTTGTTTTCTCAGAACAACTGAAAAGTATAGCTGAAAAATACAAATTAAAAATTGTAGAAGACAACGCACAGGCTATTGGAGCCGAATGGAATAATATAAAATCAGGAAATCTTGGTGATGCTGCCGGTTTCAGTTTTTATCCCGGAAAAAACCTTGGAGCTCTTGGAGACGCAGGAGCAGTCACAACAAATGATAAAGAATTATCTGAAACGATTCGAGCTCTAGCAAATTATGGTTCAAACCAAAAATATGTTAATATTTATAAAGGATTAAATTCCAGGTTAGACGAACTTCAAGCAGCTGTTTTAGATATTAAACTGAAATATATTGAAGATGAAAATGAAGCAAGAAGAAAAGTTGCGAGATTATTTATCGAAGGAATAAAAAACCCAAAAATCATCCTTCCTGAAAACCCATCAGATGAGAAAGAGCATGTATGGCATGTTTTTGTCATAAGAACAGAAAATCGTGATGCACTTCAAGCCTATTTAACAGAAAAAGGTATTCAGACAATTATTCACTACCCTATCCCTCCTCATAAGCAGGAAGCTTACAAAGAAATGAGTGATTTTTCTTTTCCTATCAGTGAACAGATACATCAGGAAGTGCTCAGCTTACCCATATCTTCTGTTTTGGAAGAACATGAAATAGCGGACATTATTAATGTCATAAATGAGTATTAATATGGAACAGCCTTTAGTTACAGTTATTGTTACAGCCTATAATCATTCTCAATATATTAAAGAGAATTTAGATAGCATAAAAAATCAAACCTATAAAAACATTCAGCTTATTCTGGGTGACGATGTCTCACCTGATAATTCCGTTGAAATTTTTGAAAATTGGTTAAAGGATAATAATTTTTCTGCAGAAAAAAACTTCCATACTCAAAATACAGGTCTGGCAACCATGTTGAATGAATGCATTAAGCTTGCAAAAGGAAAATATATAAAAATCATTTCAGCAGATGATTACCTGCATCCTGAGTTCTTAGAAAAAACTGTTGCTAAAATTGAATCTTTAGGAAAAGAATATGGTATGATTCATACCAATACTTATACGATAGATGAAAAAAGTTCTATTGGAGAGGATATGGCAGATTATGATGCATTAGGAGACGTTGATCCCTATATTTTCAGAAAAGAACTGATAAAAAATAATAGAATTGCGGGCCTGACCACATTAATAAAGACAGAAGCAATTATTGAAACCGGCGAATATGATTCCATGTTTATTGCTGAAGATTATTATCGTTGGCTAAAAATAAGTGAAAAGTATTTAATCGGATATATCCCTGAAAAACTGGCATATTATAGATTGCATCAGGAAAATATTTCAAAAATAAAGGCAGACAGGATTGAAATAGAAAACGTGATTCTTCAAATGATGTTTGATAAAGAAGGTAATGTAAAAAATAATATAAATAGTATAACGCAGAAATATTATTTTTCCAGAGAAAAACTCTCTTCACAATATACTGAAGCTTACAAAAAATATCCTTTCAATATAAAAAGGTTAAATATTGCAATAAAGTATAACATTCCGGTTCCGTTGTATAAATTTTTAAATAAAATAATTTAAAAATGAGTCCAAAAATTTCAGTAATCGTTCCTTGCTACAACCAGGCTCATTTTCTTGATGAATGCCTGCATTCTGTTTTAGAACAGACCTATCAGGATTGGGAATGCATCATTGTGAATGATGGATCACCGGATAACACAGAAGATATTGCAAAAAAATGGATAGAAAAAGACAGCCGTTTTCAATATCTTTATAAAAATAACGGCGGTTTATCTTCCGCAAGAAATGCAGGAATAGAAAGAGCCAATGGAGAATGGTTACTTTTCCTTGACTGCGATGATGTAATAGAAAATAAGAAATTAGAAGCTCATTCTAAATTTTTTAATCAAAATATTGATATTATTATTTCCGGATACCGATATTTTGAAAGCTCAGAAGGAATCAACTATAAACGGATTTTTGGCAGAAATAATCTTCTCCCTGAGGTTTATCTAAACTTTGATGACACTGTTGATATTAAGCAGCTTTTCAAGATTAAAAACCCTTTTGTAATATCTGCTCCGTTATATCATAAAGATATATTCAAAACGATTGGTTCTTTTGATGAACGTTTAAAGTCATTGGAAGATTGGGAATTCAATCTTAGATGTGTCCTGAATGATTTTAAATTTCAGCATATTGGCTATGAAGACCATACCAAAACCCTTATAAGACTTCATGACAACAGCATGATGAGAGATACGGAAAAAATGAATCAGAACTATGAATTATTTCTTTCTATCTGTTATTCCAGCCCAAAATATGTAGAAACTTATGGCAAAACAGTTCCAAAAACAGAAAAACCTCAAGAAAAAAAAGGAAGAAAACTATTTCGACTTTTGATTCCGCCTATTTTTATTATATTGAAAAATAAGATCCTGTATAGAACGAAATAATTTAATGATGAAAAAAATAAAGCCCCTTGCATTTTATCTCCCTCAATACCACCCTGTTCCCGAAAATGATGAATGGTGGGGAAAAGGATTTACAGAATGGACGAATGTAGGAAAAGCCCAACCCCTGTTTGAAGGACACGAACAGCCTATATATCCTGGAGATCTGGGATATTATGACCTGCGTGTTCCTGAAGTAAGAGAACAGCAGGCTCAGATGGCAAAAGACTATGGGGTACATGGATTTATCTATTATCACTACTGGTTTGGCAATGGCAAACAATTACTGGAACGCGTGGCAAATGATGTATTACAATCAGGAAAACCAGATTTCCCTTTTTGCTTCTGCTGGGCCAACGAAACCTGGTCTGGAATATGGCACGGGTTATCAGAAAAAATTCTGGCAAAACAGGTTTACCCTAATGAGCAGGACTTAATTGCTCATTTCGAATATCTTCTGCCTTTCTTCAAAGATGAGAGGTATATCAAAATAGACAACAAACCTCTTTTCATTATCTATGATTCCAATCATTTAAATGAAGGAGATCCCCATTATATTACAAAATTCAGAGAGCTCGCCAGGAAAAACGGATTTGATGATCTATACATCATGGCATCCAACAAGCTCCGTGATGACCTAGATTTTAAATCTATGGGATATGACAGTAAGATCTCCAATGCATTTCAAAAGGCCTGGATACCTCATATTGCGAAGAAAGAATATATTTCTCACTCCCAATATTATAAAAACAGAATAAAAGGATTAATAGGAATTAAGAAAAAAGAACAGCCTAAGGTCGGGATTCAGGATGCCCAGGCGGTAGTAAACGACTTAAAGTTTGAGGAAAGCAATATTCCTACCTATCCATGTATCCTGCCCAATTGGGACAATACTCCAAGAAGCGGCTACAGAGGAATTATTCTGGCTAACAATTCCCCGGAGCTGTTTGAAAAGCAGGTAGAAAAAGCTGTAGAATATCTTGAAGATAAAAAGGAGTATCCGGAACAGTTTTTAATTATAAAATCCTGGAACGAATGGGCAGAAGGAAACATCCTGGAGCCAGATAGAAAACATGGTTTCGGGTATTTGAATGCATTAAAAAAAATCTTAAACAAACACAGTCGAAATGAGTAAATTCAGTGTACTTATCGCCAACTATAATAATGGTCATTTTTTTGAAAAATGCTACCAAAGTTTAGTTGCTCAGACTGAAACAGACTGGGAAGCTGTAATTGTGGATGATGGCTCTACCGATGATTCTATTAAAGTCATTAAAAAAATCATAGGTGATGATTCCCGGTTTACAATCAATCTGAATGATCAAAACAGAGGAATAGGATATACAAAAAGAAGATTAATAGAGCTTGCTGAAGCAGAAATATGTGGTTTTTTAGACCCTGATGATGGGCTAACACCTCATGCCCTGGAATTTGTTTTAAAGACCCATTCAGAATATCCCGAAGTGGGTTTGGTGTATTCCAACTTTGTCCTTTGTGATCAGTACCTCAACCCTCAGTCTGTTCACAAAGCAAAACAAATTACAGAACTGGATCAGTCCTACTATAATTTCAATGCAGAAATTTCACATTTTGTGACCTTTAAAAAGAAGATATACGAGAAGACATCAGGTATTGATCCTTTTTTGAAAATTGCGGAAGATAAAGACTGGTACATGAAAATGTGCGAAATAGCCCCTGTAAAATATATCGATGAAGACTTATATCTATACAGAATCCATCATAGTGGTATTTCTACTACCAAAAATGCTGAGAAAGCACTGTTCTGGCACTGGGTAGCGCTGATAAAAATGGCAGAAAGAAGAAATATCAGCGTTGAAGATCTTTTTCTTCAAAGTTATGTTCCCCAAAAAAAATATGAACAGGCACTCAACCAATTGAATCATGTAAAAAATTCAAGATGGGCAAAACTGGGAAATAAAATTGGGCTATTTAAAATCTTTAAAAAACTCTAAAATCTATTGATCCCCTTGAAAGATTTAAAAGATATACAACTAACATCTTAAGTAGACAAGAAGCATATGATTATTGGTAATGGAATTCTGGCAAATGCCGTAAGACTTTATGATAAAGAAGATGTTATTTTTTTCGCATCAGGAGTTTCCAATTCGTTGGAAAAAAATCCAGCTGAATTTGAAAGAGAAATATCTCTCATGAAATTGGTGATCAGCCAGTATCCAGATAAAAAGATGATCTATTTTTCCACATGCAGTATTTACGATCCCAGTAAAACAGACAGCCCTTATGTGATGCATAAACTTGCTATTGAAAACGTAATTGCTGAGCAATGCTCGAGCTATATTATTTTCAGGGTAGGAAATGCTGTAGGCCGGGGAGGAAATCCCAATACGCTGATCAATTTTCTCAAAAATTCAATTTTGTCTGAAAATAAGCTGACAATCCACAGTAATGCAAGAAGGATTCTGATTGGAACAGATGATATCGCCTCATTTGTTGGAAAATACATGGAAAATTTCAACAATGAGATTATTAATCTCGCCTATCCCTACCAATATGCGTTACCTGAAATCTTAACTCAGCTGGAAGATCATCTTGCCAAAAATGCGGCTTATGAAAGTGTAGATGAAGGTTCTTTTTATAATATAGAATTCAACAGCCTTACAGAAGATTTTTTCGCCGGTTTGTCACCTGATGAATATTTAAAAAAGCTTTATACATCCTATTTGTAAGTGATAATGCCGTAAAATATGATGTATCCCGTTCTGTACCCGAAAAAAATAATGTTGTACCTTCGGCCAGAAAACTTCAGTGATCATCAGCCTAATAAAAGCAATGTAGACTGCCAATTTATGATCGATTGAAGTATAAAAAACACATTAAACCTACTGAATAAAAATGAAAATGAATCCCAAAATATCCGTAATTGTCCCCTGCTATAAACAGGCTCAGTTTTTAGATGAATCTCTACAGTCTATACTAAACCAGACTTATGAAAATTGGGAATGCATTATTGTCAATGACGGATCGCCTGATAATACCGATGAAGTAGCTGATAAATGGGTAAAAAAAGATAATCGTTTCATATACCTTTATAAAGAAAATGGTGGATTATCTTCTGCAAGAAATGCAGCTCTGAAAATCGTTACCGGAGATTATATCCAGTTTTTAGATTCTGATGATATCTTAGTTGAAACCAAGTTTTCAGATTCATTAAATTTGATACAAGATAAAGAAGCAATAGTAGTATCAGATTTTTGTTTATTTGATGATTCCGATAAACAAAAATTATTGCCTCCTTTTTGCAAGCTGTCTCAAGATTTGCTGAATTTCGAATCTATTTTATATCAGTGGGATTTTACATTCACAATTCCTATTCATTGTGGATTTTTCCCAAAATCTCTTTTTGAAACTATTGGATTTAATGAAAAGTTAAAAGCAAAAGAAGACTGGCTTTTCTGGATTCAAATTGCACAAAAAAACATTAATTTTATTTATTTAAATGCTCCTCTGGCTTTGTATAGAAAACATGCAAGGAGTATGTCCCGGGATAGAAAACATATGATTTTATATCAAATGCTGTTCTATAATGAAGCTGAAAAAGTGATTTCAAACTCTGCTTTCAATAAATTACTCCTAAAGCATTTAGATGTTAATTATAATAAAGTCAATGAACTAACCATTGAAATAAGAAATCTAAAAGAATCAAAAACTTTTAAACTCTTTTTGTTTTTAAAAAAAATGATTAAAAATATGGGGTTATTAAATTTGTCTAAAACATTATTAAATTTAACATTGAAGTTTAGGAAATAAATTTCATTTATAAAAGATACAACACAGTTAAATTAGTATTGAGCACAATCTGACTCTATGGAGAATTTTGTTATGATTTTAGTTTTGAAATTATTGTTGTAGGTAATTCTGAAGAATTCTCAGAAGTCTTACAAAGTAATACAAGACTAAAAAACAGAAAAATTATCAATCTCCAGAAAGTAAATTATTTTTTACAATATACTAAGACATTTCAACAACTTTTACTTCCAAAATCCTATGAATATAGCCTTCACAATCTGCTCCAATAACTATTTAGCACAAGCTAAAGTTTTAAGAAATTCTATTAATAAATATGGCGAAAACTTCAAATTTGTAATAGGATTGTGCGATGAAAAATCTGATGAAATAGATTATAATTCTTTCCAATGTGAAATCGTAGAAATGAAAGATATTGGAATAAAAAATTTTGATGAATTATGGATGAAGTATGACATCATAGAATTTAATACCTCTGTGAAAGCATCTTTTTTCAAGTACTTATTAGCAAAAAATCCCAATACAGAATTTATCTATTACTTCGATCCGGATATTGAAATACTTGATCAGTTATCTATCCTCAATGCAGAATTTGAAAATAATGCAGATATTTTGCTCACGCCTCACATTCTGAGCTCTATTCCACTGGATGGCTTCAAACCAGTAGAAAACACTTTTCTTAATTTTGGCATATATAACCTGGGGTTTATCGGATTAAGGGGTCATTCTGAAAATGCCAGAAACCTTCTAGATTGGTGGGAAGAAAGATTGTTATCTCTTTGCTATAATCAGCCGGAAAAAGGACTATTTGTAGATCAAATCTGGATGAACTTTTCCCCTATTTTTTTTAAAAAAGTAAAAGTTCTCCATAAAATGGGATACAATGCCGCTCCATGGAATTTGCATGAAAGAATAGGATTAGTAGCTACAGAAAACAATAAATATCTTATGCCGGACAATTCTCCTCTAGTGTTTTATCATTTTTCAAATTTTAAATATAAAAATCCCGAAACTTTAGCAAAATACTATGACAGATATTCTTTGGAAAATTCAAATTCCTTGAAAAAACTATATCAAAATTATCATCAGAAAACCATTGAAAATGACATTGAACGAATCTCTAAAATAGATTGCAAATATGTAATTTTGAAAAATGATTTGCCTAAAAAAAATAAATCATTTTATGAAATTTTGAAATCAAACTTCAATAATTTATTAAAAATAATTTATTATAAAATCCGTTACAACTACAATTATGAACCAAAACTCTAAAATATATATTGCCGGACATCGAGGTATGGTAGGAAGCGCCATTTTAAGAAACTTAACTGCAAATGGCTTTCACAATATTATTACTAAAACCTCAGACGAATTAGACCTTACAGATCAAAAAAATGTACAAACATTTTTTGAAACTGAAAAACCAGAGTATGTCTTTCTTGCGGCAGCCAAAGTAGGAGGTATTCATGCTAATAATACATATCGTGCAGATTTTCTTTACAAAAATCTTATGATTGAGGCTAATGTGATCCATCAAAGTTATTTACAGGGAGTAAAGAAATTGCTTTTTTTGGGCTCCAGTTGTATATATCCCAAGCTCGCACCTCAGCCTTTAAAAGAAGAATACTTATTGAGTGGATTTTTAGAACAAACCAATGAGCCTTATGCCATAGCAAAAATTGCAGGAATAAAAATGTGTGATGCCTACAGAAGTCAGTATGATTGCAATTTCATTTCCGCAATGCCCACTAATCTTTATGGCCCTAATGATAACTACGATCTAAATAACTCTCACGTTTTACCCGCTATGCTCAGAAAGTTTTTTGAAGCCAAACAAAACAAGGTAGAGGAAGTGGTGTTATGGGGAGACGGAAGTCCTTTTAGAGAATTTTTACATGTAGATGATCTTGCAAAGGCATGTGTATTCTTAATGAATAATTACAATGAAAGTGGTCATATCAATATAGGGTCATCCAGGGAAATCTCTATATCAGAACTGGCCACACAGATTAAAGATATTACCCAATATGAAGGAAATATAGTTTGGGATACAGAAAAACCAAACGGCACTCCTAGAAAATTAATGGACTCCTCTAAGATTAATTCTATGGGCTGGTCTCCTGATATATCTTTAGAAGATGGAATAAAACAAGTTTACGAAGAAAAATTTTTAAACAAATGATGAAAAAAGCACTTATTACAGGAATTACGGGACAAGATGGCTCTTATCTTGCCGAACTGCTTTTAGAAAAAGGCTATGAAGTTCATGGTGTAAAACGAAGAGCCTCCTCTTTTAATACTCAAAGAATTGATCACCTATACCTGGATCAACATGAGCATAATGTGAATTTCAAATTACACTACGGAGACCTTACAGACTCTACCAATATTATCAGAATTATACAAGAGGTACAACCAGACGAAATCTATAATCTTGGTGCAATGAGCCATGTGAAAGTAAGTTTTGACATGCCCGAATATGTTGCCAATGTAGATGGTTTGGGTACACTGCGTTTATTAGAAGCCATTAGAATTTTAGGACTCACTCATAAGACGAAAATTTACCAGGCTTCTACCTCAGAATTATATGGTGGGCTACCATCCAATAAAAATGAAAAAGGATTTTATGATGAAAACTGTCCTTTCTATCCTCGTTCTCCTTATGGTGCTGCAAAAATTTATGGTTTTTGGATAACAAAAAACTACAGGGAAGCATATGGAATGTTTGCCTGTAATGGTATTTTATTCAATCATGAATCTCCTAGAAGAGGTGAAACTTTTGTTACCCGAAAAATAACTATGGCGGTAGCTAGTATAGCAAAAAACAAACAAGATTGTTTATATCTAGGGAATTTAAATGCCAAAAGAGACTGGGGACATGCTAAAGATTATGTAGAAGGAATGTGGAGAATGCTGCAGCAAGATAAACCAGACGATTTTGTTTTAGCGACAGGAGAAACTACTATGGTAAGGGATTTTCTTATTATGGCTTTTGAAGAAGCAGGAATAGAACTGGTTTTTGAAGGAAATCAAGAAAATGAAATTGCTAAAGTATTACGCTGTAATAATCCAAATTACCAATTACCCGTAGGAAAAACAGTTGTAAAAGTAGATCCTAATTATTATCGTCCGACAGAAGTTGATCTACTAATTGGCGACCCCACAAAAGCAAAAACTATTCTCGGCTGGCAACCACAATACACCGTAAAATCTCTTTGTAAAGAAATGATTGAAAATGATTTAAAAATAATGTAATTTTTTTCAATGATATTTCATAATACAATATCATTGTACTTCGCAAAAAACAAACAGATATTTACCCAAAAAAATTATTCAAAAATATGCTCAATAAGTCCATTACAATCATAACGATCAACTTCAATAACCGAAATGGTTTACAAAAAACCATGGATAGTGTATTTCGGCAAACCAATAAAGATTTTCAATATATAGTAATTGATGGTGGAAGTTCTGACGGGAGCAAAGAACTTATAGAAATAAATCAATCCAAGATCAACGATTGGGTAAGTGAACCCGATAATGGAATTTATCATGCGATGAACAAAGGAATTGAAAAAGCTACTGGAGAATATCTTCTTTTTCTAAATAGTGGAGACGAACTGCTCAATGAATTGGTTGTAGAAAAAGTAACTCCACTACTCCACACAGAGGATATTATCTCTGGTAATTTAATCGTAGATGAAGACAATAAAGATGTTCTTAGACCTACTAAAAAAAGCATTTCATTTTTAGATTTAATTGAAGAAACTATTTGGCATCCCAGTACATTTATTAAAAAAAGTGCTTTTGAAAAAGTAGGCCTCTATGATGAAAATCTGAAAATCTGTTCGGATTGGAAATGGTTTTTGATTTCTATTTTCAAATATAATTGTACTTATAGACCTATTGAGCAATCCATATCCCGCTTTTATAAAGATGGAATCAGTTCCGATCCCAAATCACAATCTCTAAGAAAAGAGGAAAGGAGAAAAACACTGGTAGAAAATTTTCATTTTTCTGAATTCCAGACGGAAGAATTAATCGACAAAATAAATTTATATTTTAGTGCAACAAATTCTTTAGACAAAATAAATAAATTGAAAAAATCAAGATTATTAAAATTTTTATACCAAATAGGTGTATTTAAAAATTATAAATATCTTTAATTTTTTTTAAAGACAGGATTTTCCATCTGTTATGAAGCTTAATAATATCCAGATTTTAAGAGGAATTTCAGCATTATTAGTATGCTGCTTTCACTTCCGTGATACTATTAACTTCCCTGGTCTAGCGATTGGGGATATTTTGTTCAAAAAAGGAAGCATAGGAGTTCCTGTCTTTTTTATCATCAGTGGGTTTATCATGGCTTTTACCACTCAAAAAATAAATTTCAGTACAGATTCTTTTCGGCAGATTACCTTATTTTACAAAAGAAGGGTAATCAGAATTGTTCCGCTGTATTATCTTTTGACATTGGCAGCAATGATACCGGGAGGCAGCTTTCTGCTTTATTTTCATGGAGCTGGGCTTTATGAACTTATCCATTCCTTATTATTTCTTCCCACCAAAAAGGAATTTCCAGTGCTTTTCCTGGGCTGGTCCTTAAATTTTGAAATGTTCTTTTATTTAATATTTGGACTCTCCTTATTTTTTAAAGAAAAAAGATATTACTTCATCATAGGATTTTTCATTCTGACTTCAGTTTTAGGATATTTTATGCACTTTGAGAATCCTTATCTACGGATGGTAAGCCACTCCCTGAATCTCTATTTTATTGTAGGAGTTCTTTTTTCACTTTTACTGAATAGGTTCACCATTCCCAGGAGTTGGGCAGCATTACTTTCCGGAATAGGAATCCTATCATTTATATTGGTACTGCTTAGCATTATTCCTATTGATAATGAATGGATAAAACTGGCAATCATATCCCTGTTTGTCTTTTCTTTCTTAACTTTTGATTATGTATTTCATTGTAAAGGAAACAAAGCCTTAATTTTTCTGGGAGACATTTCTTATTCTCTATACCTATCACATCCTTTTGTGGGAATAATCTTAAAAAAATTCAAAGTTGAAGGTTATCTCAATATCCCTTTTTTTCTTCTTAAAATTGTTCTTGTCATTATAGTCGCCTCACTTCTGTATTATTTTGTAGAAAAAAGAGTAACCAATTATTTAAAAATTAAATTAAAAGCATAATTCCGTAATCGACTTCTGTTAAAATTAAAAAATTCTTGCTTTCAATAAATTTCATCAACAAAATAAACATCATAGCTCTTAATAAAATTGCTAATATTTTTAGTGAATTATCTTCCATAAAACAAAAACACAAAAGGATTTTATCTATTATTAAAAAGGATTTATCAAAAGCTAAAAAGTCAGAACTACCATTTATTTCACTTTTAAGGATGCAAAAAAATAATATCTTTGCATCAACAACACAAACTGACTTTCTTCAAGATGAAAATTCCTTTATTTTACCTCCCAAAAACTGGGCGCAAATACTTTTTGGAAATTAAAAAAAAATACAAATCTGAAAAATATATCATTCCTATCGGCAAAGACTGCCACGCTGCTCACTCTTTAGATATTCTCAACATCAGAAACCAGAGTCTGCCTTATGACTGGATACGCTTACACTCTATTTCCGGCCTTAGAACAGTAAGCCAGAATATTAAGGAACGTTTTCATTTCTTTTTATCCGATCTCAAAAGAAATGAAAAGGGAAACACTTATGCTGCAAAATACCCTGAAGCAGAATTCACTCATAGTAAAGCTGTTATAGATGACCCAAAGCTTAGAAGCACCTATGAAAAAAGATGTCAGAGATTACTGGAGATTATCAGCCAGCAGCCTGTAGCTTATCTTTATATTCTGGAAATTAAAAATTTTAAGACCAGAGAAGATGCAGACTTTTTCTGTCATACTGTGAAAGATTTTACAAAAATTTTAAAAACAGAAGATTCACTGCACATTTACATACGTTTTGATGAAGAGATAGAAAATGAAGAAGTATGTAATCTGCTCCTGAATGAAGTTCAAAAACCCCCTCAGGTATATATCACAACTTATATCCGGGAAAAAGCGAAATTCGGAATCTGGGGAAACGAAAAAGAATATCCGAAGCTGTATAAAAGGCTTAATTTAAAAATCAAAAGGGCATTTCCAACTATTGCTATCAAATAAAAGCTTAGTTTTATGCCCGCAAAACATAATACGATACAAATGAAAATTTCAGTAATCATTCCCGTCTATAACGCTGAAAACTATGTTTCTCAAGCCGTTGAGTCTGCTCTTCAGTTCGAAGAGGTATATGAAGTAGTACTTATAGAAGATAAATCTCCGGACAATGCATTACAGGTATGTCAGGAACTTGCTGAGAAACACGATAGGGTAAAGCTTTTCCAGCATCCTGACAAAGGAAATCACGGAGCTGGTGCGAGCCGAAATTTAGGACTGGAAAAGGCAGAAGGTGATTTTATGGCTTTCCTTGATGCAGATGATTACTATCTTCCGAATCGTTTTGATGCAGAAAAAAAACTGTTCACCAATAAAGATGTTGACGGAGTGTATGGAGCCATCGGTGTTCATTATTATTCTGAAAAGGCAAAAGAACAGTATTATAAAGTCTTTGGAGACCGCCTGACTACCGTTTACAAAAAGCACCCTCCTAAAGAGGTATTTCCCGGACAGCTTAATATGATAGGAACTTTCGGACTTTTCAGCATTGATGCTTTAACCATCCGAAAAAGTTCTCTGAAAAACATGGAATATTTCTTCAAAACTCATTTAAAGCTTCACCAGGACACGGAATTTTTATTCAGACTCTCCTACTACCTGAATTTGTATCCCGGGATTCTAGACAAAGCAGTAGCCGTGAGAGGTGTTCATGAGAACAACAGAATCACCAAAGTAGATTCAAGAGAAGTGAAACCAGCTTCAACAAGAGTCGTATTGTGGAAAGAAGTCAACAATTGGGCAGAGCATGAAAACACGATTCCTGATGACATCAAACTTCACATCAAAAGAGTATACAGGAGTTTCCAGATTGCCAATGCTCCTCTTCTGAAAAAATGGGGAATGATTACAAAATATATGCTTACAGATTATAAAAGCATACGCTCAGGACTGTACAATATCAATTTCAGAAAAGATTTATTCTGATGACATAATTAAACTAAACACTTAGTTTAATTGATATTTCTTTAATTTTTATTGTTTTGAAAAATGAATCTTTCTTAAAAGATTCCTCATCGGTTTTTCTATACATTGATAAAAAAGAGCGGAACTAAGCAGCATAATGATAATGTAGATCACAAATACCACATCAATACTAAAAGTACATTCCTGCCATTTTAAAAGTTCCCTAACCAGATAAAGAACGGGAATATGAGTAATGTAAATTCCATAACTTATTTCCCCAAGATACTCCAATGGCTTCATTGAAAAAAGCCTGGTAATCCATCCGTTATTAGCTGATATCAGAAATATTGCCGGTACAAAAAGTAAAGCCATCAGACCATTGTGATAGAAAAGCGGTACAAACATCAGAGACACAAGAATGAGTAAAAAGACTGCCATTACCTGACGATCATAATTTTTCTGTTTATAATTTCTCACAAAAAAAATACCTGCCAGATTTCCAATCAGAAATTCATTAAGATGCCAGAAAGGGAAATAATAAAGAAATTCGTGGCTTTTTGTATGAGGTCCCTCATACGCTCCATATATCGGATATAGGTTTGAAAATACCTGAGTAATCAGCCAGAGCACGATTGTAAATACCCAGATTGTTTTATTCTTCTTAGCGTAAAGATAATTGTATAACAATGGAAAAAGAAGATAGAAGAAAAACTCTACGGAGATAGACCATCCCGGAAAATTCAGGATCATGGCTTCTCCGGGTATCCATGTCTGAATGCCCAAACCATACAAAACAAGCTTATACCAGTCGAACATTTCAGATCTCGTCAGAAAAAACAGTATAAGCCCCACGATATACAGAGGATAAATCCTTGCAAACCTGTTTTTATAAAACTCCAGATAGTCAATCTTACCCTTCTTATGATAAGCAATGATCATGATAAATCCTGAAAGAATAAAGAAATAGCTCACTCCTACATTGGCTCTCAGAAAAAGATTGGAAATGTAATCTATCTTATATAAAAACAGATCTTTATTGAAATGGGAAATGACAATTGCCATAGCGGCAACAAACCTGGTAAATGTAATCTGACTTATCTTCACAGAATCGCAAAAAGCTTTACTTTATCAAAACACAGCGATCTTCACTCTGAGAGCTGTTCTTATTTGATATAAAGTGTTAATTTTAAGGCACAAAAATAAGATTTATTCTTATAATTATGTAAAACAAATTATATTTGTAGACTACAAATGTGAAAATAAATTTAAGTATGCTATATGAAATTTTAGCAAAAATTCAACGAAAAAGCCAGATTTCTCGTCTCAAAAAACACCCTCATGTTTCTTTTAAGGGAATAAAACTTGGGATCAGTGATCATTTTGTTCTGCACGAAAACTTAAAGAAGGTTGCCATTGGAAGCTCAGTCAGTTTCCGAAATTATGTACACATTCTTGTGCAGCAGAATGCTACTTTAGAAATCGGGAATCATTTTTTCATGAATAATTTCTGTTCCATCAACTGTCTGGACAGTATCTCCATAGGTGACAATACGTTATTCGGAGAAAATGTAAAGTTGTATGACCACAACCATGCCTATCAGACACATCCGGATTTTAAGCTGTCTCACGCTGAGTTCACCACAGCTCCTATCAAAATCGGAAGCAACTGCTGGCTCGGGAGCAATGTAACCGTCTTAAAAGGGGTTACCATAGGAGACAACTGCATCATTGGAGCAGGATGTACCATTCACAAAGATATTCCTCCCAATACAACTGTAATCAATCATCAAGATTTAATATTCAAGGAACACTAATGAAGTTTTCGATTCTTATTGCCCATTATAACAATTCTCATTTTTTCAAAGACTGTTTTGAAAGCATCCTTCAACAGACGTATACAAACTGGGAAGCTGTAATTTTAGATGACGGCTCTTCTGAAAGTGAAAAGAAAATGATACAGGAAATAATTTCAAAAGATAAAAGATTTAAATTTTTTGAAAATGAAAGAAATTCCGGTGTAGGAGTGACAAAAAGTAAACTGATTGAGCTGGCAGAGGGGGAAATATGTGGATTTCTGGACCCGGATGATGCCATTACTCCTACAGCTATTGAAAAATGCATGGAGATCTTTCAGGCTAAAAAAAATACAGTCCTTACCTATTCAAGGTTTATGACCTGTGATCAGAACCTGAAACCTATTTCTCCGTTCAGATCAGCGATGCAGGTTCCGAATAGTGATCCTTATTTTTTTAATTTCCCTATTCAGATTGCTCATTTCGTAACCTTCAGAAAAGCGGTTTATGAACTGACAGAAAAAATGAATCCGGATTTAAAAATCGGGGAAGATCAGGATCTGTACCTTAAAATGTATGAAAAAGGAAAAGTTCAGTTCATTGATGAAACCAACTACCTTTACAGAACCCATCAGGGTGGAATTTCCCAGAATGACAATAAAAAGAAATCCCACGAGTATTTTGCCCAGGTGATTTTCAATACCATGAAGCGTAGAGGACTTACCACCATCAACGGCCAGAAAGTTCCTGACCAATATACCGGAGCGGATGAAATATTCGGATTGCTGCAATATCAGCATCAGCTGCCCTTCCGTATCAAGAAAAAAATAAAAATTACGTTACAATCAATCTTCGGATAATGTTAGAAAAAAAAATAAAAATTTTGTTCAGGCATCGTTCCATGGAAATGGGAGGTGTAGAAAAAGTACTGTTGGGACTTCTCAACAACCTTGATCCTGACAAATTTGAAATGACGGTATGCCTTACTCTTAATCAGGGTAAATTGCGTGATGAACTTCCGAAACATATCAGAAAAGTATATCTTACGGATGGAAAAGAAGATTTTTCCACCAATTCTCTTTTACAAAAACTTCAGCTTGCCAAGAGAAGGATAAAACTTCGTAAGCTGAAAAACAATCCAGCCATTGCAGACCGGCTTATCAATGATACTTTTGATATAGAAATCGGGATGGATTACAGGGATTATGATGCTATTCTTAATTCTACCAATAAAAATTCAAGAAAAATAGGCTGGTTTCACTCTGAAGTCAATGTCCCTAAATTTCAGCCTTTGGTTCCTGATATTTTAAAGAGTTTCCCCCAGTTTGATCATATGGTATACTGCTCACACAAGATAAAAGATATGATGCATCAGTATTATCCTGATCTCAATTATCCGGCTGAAAGTGTTATTATTAATCCTATTCCTATCGAGGAAATCAAACATAAGGCAGAAGAAAAACTTGAAACGTTCCCTGAAGGACCCGTTTTCGCCTCTATTGGAAGACTTCATTCAAGAAAGGGGTATCATAAACTTATTGAAGCTCATACAAAGCTTATCAATGAAGGATTTCATCACAGCATCATTGTTATTGGTGATGGTGACGAAATGAAAAACCTGATGGCTCAGGTAGCAAAAAACAATGTTGAAAAGACCTTTATTTTGGCTGGGAATAAGATGAATCCTTATCCTTACATCAAAAAGGCAGACTATTTCGTTCTTTCTTCCGAATCTGAAGCATGGCCTTTGGTAATTGCTGAAGCATTAATTCTCCAGAAGCCTATTATAGCCACGAATGTAGGAGATGTGGGTCTTATGATCAAAGACCGGGAAACGGGGTACCTCATCAGCTATGAGGTAGATGAAATGTATTCGGCAATGAAAACATTCCTTACCGATCCCAGCCTTGTTCTCCAAATAAGAGAGAATCTTAAAAATATTGAAAGTCAGTTTGACAATAAGAAAATATTTGACAGCGTAGAAAATATTATAGAAACGCTGCATAAAAAATAGTTTACTGTGCAGAATATCCTCCGTCTATTACGAGATTGGTCCCTGTGACCCATCTTGAGGCATCTGACAGTAGAAAAATACAAGCATTCGCTACATCTTTAGGATCACCTATTCCCAGCGGATGCTTTTTTATGATTTCTGATGAAGCTTCTTCACCGATATCTTCAAACATTTTTTCTAAAATCGGGGTATTTACCATTGCTGGACTTATGCTATTGACCCGGATATTACTTCTGGAAAGTTCCATTGCCAATGACCGGGCTCCAGAAATAACAGCTCCTTTACTGGCTGAATAAGCCGCTTTCCCAGCTTCTCCTACCATTCCGGCAACAGAAGAAATAAATACGAAACTGGAGGTTTCATCTTTATATTTTTTTAGAGATAAAATTTTAGCAATTTCAAGTCCGGCAATGACATTCACTGCAAAAATATCCTGATACAGCTGAGTATTGTGCTTTTTTAACGGCAATGTTTTCTCGATGCCGGCACAGTGTATAAATCCTGATATTTTACCTAAAATCGAAACTTTATCGGCAATAATTCCTTCAAGGTTTTCAGATTGGGTAATATCTTCGGTAATGATCTCTACTTTCGTTTCAGGATTCAGCATGGAAACGGTTTTCATCAGTTCCTCATGGTTTCTTCCTACCAGAATCAGATCGGCACCACTTCTGCTGCATTCTACAGAACAGCTTCTCCCGATGCCGGAAGAAGCTCCTGTAATAAGAATAATTTTATTTTTTAATGAGAAAACGTCCATTAATCTTCAAAATTTTCTTTCCCAATAACATTCATCAGATCTGAAACAGTCTCTATATCTTTAAAGTGTTTTGTATCAATTTTTTTACTGAAATTTTCGTCTACAAACGCAATAACAGAAAGTAAACTGATAGAATCATAGCTCTCTAAAGATTTCAAATTCGTTTCAGTGGTTAATGTTTCATCTTCTTCCAATTCCTCTTGTAGTTTTTCTAAAAAAACGGATGTCTTCATATTTTATAATTTTAAATGTTTGTTCTCTTAAATTTCCATAATGGTGGCGCCCCATGAGTATCCTACCCCGAAGCCTGCCATTAAAACTTTATCACCTTCCTTCAGCATTCCTTTATCCATCATATTCTTAAGGGCAATAGGAATCGTTGCAGAAACAGTATTCCCGGTTTTTTCCATATCAATATAGAACTTTTCTGCCGGTATTTTTGTTTTCTTTCTTAAATAATTCAGCATGAAAGAATTGGCCTGGTGAAAAACAAAATGGTCAATATCATCCATCGTCATTCCATTCACTTCCAAAGTTTCTTTTACCAGTCCCGGGATATTTTCAATAGTAAAATTAAAAATTTCAGGACCATTCATATAAATATTTTCAGGGCTGAATTCATGTTCAGGATTCAGCTCAAAATCTCTTTTGAAGCCTCCTTTCTTCACAATAAGGTTTTCAGCACCGCTTCCATCTGTTCCCAGGCAGAACTGATAATCATTACCATCAGCTTTTTCAATAATTGCTGAAGCAGAGGCATCTCCGAATATACTTCGGTTTCCCTTATCATCTGGGTGAATATGTTTGGTATAGGTTTCTGAAGTCACCAGAAGAATGCTCTTTGCAATTCCTGCCGAGATCAGTCCTTTTGCAAAAGCCAGCCCATACACAAACCCCGAACAGCCCAGGTTAAAGTCTATGGCTCCAATATTTTTTCTAAGACCAAGTCTGTCCTGCAAAATACAGGCCGTTGTCGGCAGAAAATACTCCGGACTTTGGGTACAGAACAAAATGAAATCTACCTTGTTCCGGTCATAGTTTTCGAAAATTTTTTCTGAAGATTGTACCGCCATATCCAGCGCTGTTTCATTCTCAGAAGAGATATGACGCTGAGCGATGCCTACTTTCTCATGAATGCGTTCGGAACTCCATTCGGGAAATTGTTTCTCCAGATCCTCATTAGTTAACACCTGCTGAGGCAGATAATATTCTATTTTTGAAATTTTCATCATATTAATAAATTCTCTTTCTTTGCAAAAGTAACGAAAACAAATTTACACTTGTGATGATTTTTATATTCAGATTCCTATTAAAATTAGATTCTCTCTATCATTCTTTTTTAAATAAAGGAAGCCTTGAAGTGGCAAAATATAGAGGCATGAAAGTAGGTAAAAACTTCAATATGCCTGATAAAGTGTATTTCGGAACTGAACCCTACCTTATTGAGATTGGCGACCATGTGAATATTGCGGGAGATGTAAGGTTTGTAAATCATGGTGGAACCACTACTCTACTGAGAAGACTTCCCGGATATGAAGATGCCAGAATTCTTGGGAGAATAAAAATCGGAAATAACTGTACCATTGGGCTCAATTGTGTGATCATGCAGGATGTACAGATTGGAAACAACTGTATTTTAGGAGCCAACTCGGTATTGTCACAATCTATGCCGGACAATACAGTCTTTATTGGAAACCCGGCACAATTTCTGTGTACTATTGAAGATTACGGTGATATTGTCTTAAAAAACAATCCGGAATACCCCCGTGAATTGGAAAAAGACAGAAAAAAGTTGGATGCGTATATCAAAGAAAATCTTCCTCACAAGTATAAAAAAGCAAGAAAAATTAAATAAATTTAATCTTGTAAAATCATAAAAGAAAAAAAACAAATTGAAAAAGAAAAAACTCCTCATTCGTATAGGCTCATTACGTCATGGTGGTGCTGAGAAAGTATTAATCAACTTTTTGAAGAATCTTCCTGCGGATAAATATGAAGTAGATCTTCTTGTCAACCTTTATTCCGGAATATATATTAAAGAAGTTCCGTCCTGGGTGACTCTATACTATTTAACAAAAGGAGAAATGATAACAACCAACAGGCTGCAGGATATTCCTGTGAAGGCGTACAGGGTTTTGTATCAGAAAATGTTTCTTTGGTTTCCTTCTCTTCTTTATAAATTTGTTTTAAAAAATAAAAAATACGATGTAGAAATTGCAGCCATTCATGCGATGCATCAGGAAATTCTGTCCAGTCCTCAAAAAGATTCCAAAAAAATTATCTGGGTACAGAATGATATTTTCAATCTAAAAGGGTACACTCCGGAAGTTATCAGACAGTTTTTCAAATTTGACAGAATTCTTGTGATTTCCAACAAACTTCAGGAAGGAATGCACAACCTGGCCAAAAACGAAGCTGAAAAGGAGTCTGTCATTAAGATCTTTAATCCGATTGATAAGAATGATACCTTAAGAAAAGCGGATATTGAAATTAATGATTACCCGTTCAACACGGATCTTCCCACTTTTGTAACGGTAGGCACTGTATATCCGCAGAAGGGCTATGACCGGCTTTTAAATGTTCATAAAAAACTGATTGATGAGGGGTTGAAACATCAGCTTTTGATCATTGGTGACGGTTATGATTTTAACAATATTCAGGATCAGCTTAATCAACTGGGGCTTCAGGATACCGCAAAAATGCTGGGTTTCAGCAGCAATCCGTATCCTTACATGAAAAAAGCAGATTTTTATATTATGTCTTCACGCCATGAAGGGTTCCCTACCATCATTGCCGAAGCACTTATTCTCAACAAACCTATTTCTGCAACGGATATTTCCGGGATCAGAGATCTTCTGCAGGATGGAAGACTGGGAAATATCACCCCGAATTCCGAAGAAGGAATCTATGAAGGAATGAAAAAGTTTCTTACCGATAAAAACATATCTGAAGGGTACAAAAAAGAGATCTCTGAAACTGAACTTCCGTTTGTTTTAGAGAAATCTGTAGAACATCTTCAGAAAATAATTGATGAAGTATAAAAATAGTTACGATGGCCAATTATTCTATTATTCAAAAAGACTTTTACCGGGAAAGCGGAAAATGGCTTTCAAAGTTTGAAATCTGGAAAAAGTGCATTAATCCTAATCTTCATTTTGTATATGTCCTAAGGATGGCTCAGAAATATCAGAAGAGCCCTGTTTTGAATACTTTCTGGAGAGTTGTATTAAGACATTATCAAATCAAATACGGATTTCAGATTTACCCTGAGACCCAAATCGGGGAAGGTTTTTATCTGGGCCACTGGGGAAGTCTTGTCATCAACCCCAAAACCATTATTGGAAAAAACTGTAATATCGCACAGGGAGTCACTATAGGCCAGCAAAACCGTGGAAAAAATGAAGGTTCTCCTGTTATCGGCGATGAGGTATGGATAGGAACCAATGCAGTAATTGTAGGGGGTATCACAATTGGCGACAACGTATTGATCGTTCCAAATTCCTATGTCAATTTTGATGTTCCTTCCCATTCTGTTGTTATAGGAAACCCCGCTAAAATCATCCCTACAGAGAATGCCACAATGGATTATATCAACCGTAAAGTGTAGTAAATCCAACAGTTATAGTAAAAATTCTACTTGCATTTATCGGTAATTTCGTTTACATTTGTAAAAAAAGTATTGTTTGGCTATGAAATAGCAACGTAATCATCTGATTTTATGAAAAATATAATGTTTTATAACTCAGCTGACATCAATCCCTCAATACTGCTATTTCTGAAAAAAAACCACTTAATATTAAAAACACAACCCAGGTCTTATTATTAATTTTAAAAAATAATTTTTGATGAAAAGAATACATCTTTACCATTCCCATTCTTTATCTGCATTATCAACTCTGTAATTAGATTTTCTACAGTAACTTAAAGTCTGGCGGAAAAAGCAGCTCTCCACATGAACCTGTAGCACCCCTCTTTAAAAGTTTTCTTTTTGAGTTGATATCATACTCCAATCTTTAGAATGAGTATCTTATATAATTTCTTTTCATGCAATACATGATTATGATATTCGGCAGACTCTTATCCGGAGGACTTTTGGGAAAGATTATCTAAAAAATTTATCTTAACAGAAAGCACATACAAATATGTTCAAAAAAATAATTCCTATTCTTCTCATTATAATATACCTCACAGGTTTCCTTCTTTCTTTCCCTTATATTTTTGATAATCTGTTCGGAGCAGAAAAACTGGACAGCATAAGAAATATTATTGAATACGGGATTATGTTTTGTTCTTTCCTTGTATTTAATGCCCTTCTTTTTAAGAATAAATATACCTCTGTGATTGCTGTTGTTCTCTGTTTATTATTGAGTGTTAATTTTCTGATATCAGCATCCTGTTTTCTTATCTACCATTCCGGGTTTAATGTAGGAATGGCCATCAGTATTCTTGAATCTAATCCAGATGAAGCAATGAGCATGTCTTATATGTTTATTCTTCCCGGTATTTTATTTTTTGTTTTTCTGGGAATGTTACTTTATTCTGTGAATTACCTTAAAAAAGAAGTAGTCAAATTCGATATTAAATTTATCATTATCGCATTATTATGGCTTATTCTACCATTCGGATATCATCTTAAACACACATACATAAGTAATAAAGGAGGAGGAAAAATGATTAAAAATGTATACTATCATTTATCCGATTTCAATACTGCATTGAATATACAGAGAGATATTAACGCAATTAAAAAGAATATCCCTGTTTTCAACATCAAAAAAATAAACCCTGGGATAGAAAATGTAATTCTGATCATCGGAGAATCAGAAAGAAAACAGAATATGTCATTGTATGGATATTCTAAAAAAACAACTCCTTTTACGGATCAGCAAGCTGAAAATATGATGATTTTTGATCATGCTGTTTCGCCTGCGGGAATTACCAACCTAAGTGTTCCTCTAATGCTGTCGAGCATCCATCCGGATGAATTCAGATACCGCTATGATAAACTATCCGACAATGTTATCAACATGGCCAATCAAGCCGGATACAATTCTTTCTGGCTGAGTACCCAAGCGAGCTCCAGGGGAATAACCGCTATGGCTTCCTTATCCAAAAATAAAAAATGGATAAACGGCTATGATGAAATAATAGTTCCTGAACTTAAAAAAGTCATCCAGAACCAAGGAGATAAATTTGTGGTTCTTCATATCATGGGAAGCCACCCCAATCCTTGCAACAGGCTTCCTTCTAATTGGAATTCTGAAGGCCTGAACTGCTATGACAGTTCTATCAAATATACAGATTATGTCTTCAAAAATATTTTCAGCACGCTGAAAAACACCAATTCCGTAGTCATCTACGCATCAGATCATGGACTGAAAATACAAGGAGACAAGCTATTACACGTAGACTCAAAAGAATCTACCCAGGTTCCATTTTTTATATGGTATGGTGATAAAGTACCGGCAGCTTACCGAGTTACCGGACATGAAACCAAGCAAACCCAAACAACTTATGTGTATCCTCTCATCATGAAATATATGGGTCTTGAACCTCCTCAGCATTATAAAAATGAAGGGAAGAAATATTTAAACTTAGAAATGAAGAGCATGGAATATGATAAATTGCCGGAGTAAATTGCCGTTAAGTTTGTATTTCTGTTATTTTTCTATTGATAAAATAAGCAAACAGCAGATTAGGAACCCAACACAGCCATGCTACAGCAATATAGGAATTATCAGGATCTCCGGTAATGCTTTTTAGTAAAGGAAACCACAGCCTAAGGGTCACAGCGGCAAAGGTACAGGCATAGCTATAAATCATCAATTGCTGATGCTGTATAATATTCTTTTGTCTAATCTGTACTACTGCAGCAAGAGTTGTCACGAGCCAGATGCATCCCAAACAGATAAACCCTATTGCTGAAACCAGTCCCCCATTGGCATAAAAACCCATATAAATAGCTGAAATAGAACTTATGATCACAGCGATTACATAAAGAGTTCCTATTTTCCGGTGTATCCTTATATATTTATTTCTAAATGAGCTTCCAAACTGGCGCCAGCCTATAAAAAGAGCCAGCCCTCCAAAAATAATATGCGCAAAAAATGCTGTTTTCCAAATGATATTATGAAGTACTTCAGCAGATTTTGAACCCAGAAAAGTATATTTATGTTCAACGAAGGCATAAAGAAGAGGATAGGCTCCTATAAGCAATGCCAACACACACATGATTACAAATAATAATTTTTTCATAGTGACTGATTAATTTTTTTTGTAAAAATGAGGATTTTAAAAGCTCCAACTGTTCCAACATGAAAGGTGGAACCTATTTATAAATTACTAAAATACAGCAAACTACAAAACCTTAAGGCAAATTATTCCATATCAATAGTAATGCTTTGGCTTTTTAGAAACTCTCTTGGTGAGCAGTTCATATATTTTTTAAAATTCCGGTTAAATGAAGTTTTTGAATTGAATCCGCTCTCAAATGCCAGTGAAAGAATGGTAAACTTTTCGTTTTCGGGAAGCACTGCTATCCTTTTGAATTCATCAATACGCTGACGATTGATATAATCATAAAAGTTTTTATTTTCTATTGAATTAATTGCCTGAGACAATACATTAGGGTGCACGTCTAATAATGCCGCAGTATAATTAAGATTCAGCTCCGGATCCTTATAGAGTTTTTCCTTCTCCATCTTATCTACAAGCTTCTCATAAATAGCCATTATAGCATCCTCTCCGGGAGAATTCTTCTGATACTTCACCGTCTCTTCATCAGCTATTTTCCCATCTATGGTATCAGCTGTAATAGGTAAATTCAGAATCCCGACACGACTTATTCCAAAGTAAGCAGCCACTACAATAAACAGAACCACGATAGAAAAAATAAGAATATCATTTCTAATAATCACGGCAACCCATATCAGCGCTATCCCGGCAATAAGATAATACAACCAGTTAAGGTTAATTTTCTCAGTGTTGGAATATTGGTCGGAAATTCTTTTCGTGTATTTTCTAACGGCAAAAAGGCTTAAAGCAACATATGCTATTCCCGATAGGATCATCATGTATTTGAGAACCCTGCTTATGAATACATATTCTCTGTTTCCGCTTTGATAGACGGAAAGCCTATCCCAGGGAGATAAAATCAACAGTTTAAAAAGCATCAAAAAGACAATCAAAACAGGAATAAAATGCAGCAACCAGATCTTTTTGCCCGGATTTCTTCCCGTAACGCACAGAACATATCCATACAACATGGGTCCATGGATAAATGGAAAGATAACTTCATAGCCCAGGAAATAAGGAAACTTCACATAACTACCCGAAAAAAATAAGATGAATAAGATAAGGTGTAGTCCTATAATCAGAAACCATGCTGCCAGTACATAATCAGCCATTATTTTTCTGCGTTTCCCTATAATCAGAAATGAAGAGAAACAGGCAATAAAAATTCCTGACAGATAAAATACCGAGGATAAAGATTGCAGACCAAAATCAGACATTAGATGGATAGATTAATCAGGCGGTTAAATTATTCATTTTTCGACATACCTACTGCCTTTTTAATTAATTCTTATGGGGTAAATCTGTTATCCGGTAAATAATTAAGAATATTTTAATTCTCAAATCTCAAATTTTAATTTATACTTCGTAATTTTATCTTAGTTTTTAAACGTTTGGATTGCCATATAGATCTCAACAACTGCAAAGCAAATTATATCGAAATACAGATATGATTTTAAGCATATTTTAATATTAAACTTTGTTAAAAGTGATTGAATCTTTAACAAATATTATATTTTTGCATAATTATTGATTTAGTCTATTGATTTTGGAAATAATTTAAACGAAATAAATAATTATAAACTTTTAAAAATTTAAAATTATGTCACAATCGTACGAGGTTATTTTCGAAAACAATAGAAAATGGGTAGAGTCCAAAGTAGCAGAAGATCCAAACTTCTTTCAGGAACTTGCAAAAACTCAGCATCCAGAATATCTGTACATCGGATGTTCGGACAGTAGAGCCACTGCAGAAGAATTGATGGGAGCAAAACCTGGAGAAGTATTTGTTCACAGAAACATTGCTAATGTTATTAATACTTTAGATATGAGTTCCACAGCGGTTATTCAATATGCTGTAGAACATCTGAAAGTAAAACACATTATTGTTTGCGGACATTACAACTGTGGCGGTGTAAAAGCAGCGATGACTCCTCAGGATTTAGGATTATTAAATCCATGGCTGAGAAACATTCGTGACGTTTACAGACTGCATCAGGTGGAACTGGATTCTCTTCAGGACGAAAACAAGCGTTATGACAGACTTGTAGAACTTAATGTTCAGGAGCAGTGCATCAACGTGATCAAAATGGCCTGCGTACAGGAAAGGTATATTTTAGAAGAACAACCTATTGTACACGGCTGGGTATTTGACCTTAGAACAGGTAAGATCATTGATCTGGAGATTGATTTTGAGAAAATCTTAAAAGACATCCAAAAGATCTACAACCTTACGGGTTCTGATTGGGTAATGAGCAGAAAGACTGAATAGTTTTTCTAAAAAGAAGGTAAGATGAAATTCTGGAGTATTATTGTATTAACGTTTTTTCTCAATTTTACAGCGCTGCCAAGCATTGCTGCGGTAGCAGGCTGGGATATTGCAAGAACGAATATAATAATCAATGAAGAAGAACCTCATTCTCACCCATCCTCATTTATTGTTTACGAAAAGACCATTCCGAAACCTTTGGATGTTTTTGATTATCTGAAGTTTTCTGAACCTGATGTTCAGGGTGTGTCTTTTGTACTGATCGATGATTCTTTTCATCTGTCACCTTTACTTAGTATATTTTCTCCCCCTCCGGAAGCGTAACTCCTATAGTTAGATTTTTTTGATACTTATTCCATATCATTTTTGATATCGGATACGCACGTACTTTAAAAATTATTTTTTTCAACTTCTTTGTAATTGACTTATTTAAAAACAAATAAGCCGGTTATACTTTACAGCTTCACATTATGAAAAAGACATCATTAATAGGAGGAATCAAGGAGAATTTTCCTTCAGGACTCGTGGTATTTTTAGTAGCACTTCCGTTGTGTTTAGGAATTGCTTTAGCATCAGGTGCTCCCCCATTATCCGGTATTATTTCCGGTATTGTAGGCGGCCTGGTAGTAGGAACAATGAGTAACTCGAATATTTCAGTTTCCGGACCTGCTGCAGGTTTAACGGCGATTGTTTTAACAGCTATAACTGATCTTGGCGCATTTGAACTCTTCCTTTGTGCAGGGATCATCGCAGGACTTATTCAATTGGTTTTAGGGTTTGTAAGGGCTGGAAGTATTTCCAACTATTTCCCCAACAACGTTATTGAAGGAATGCTTGCTGCCATAGGGATCATTATTATTTTAAAACAGATTCCGCATGCTTTAGGATTCGATAAAGATTATGAAGGTCATGAATCGATCTTTGATAATGGCCTGAATTTCGGGTATTTTGCAGAATTATTTGGGGCAGTCCATCCGGGAGCTATCGTTATCACTTTGATTTCTGTAGCAGTTCTTATTGCATGGGATAAAATACACGTACTGAAAAGGATGAAACTGCTTCCAGGAGCATTGGTTGCAGTAATTATAAGTATTCTTTTAAATCAACTTTTTAAAATGTCCGGAAGTTCTCTGGCTATTGAAACCCAGCATTTGGTTTCTTTACCTATTCCAAAGACTTTTGATGATTTTAAAAACCTGATTACAACTCCAGATTTTAATGGTTTTACCAATCCTAAAGTATGGATCATAGGAGCTACGATTGCTATTGTAGCATCTATTGAAACGTTACTTTGTATTGAAGCATCAGACCGATTAGACCGACAAAGAAGAATTACGGATACCAATCTTGAGCTTAAAGCCCAGGGAATAGGAAATCTTATCAGTTCATTTATTGGTGGTCTTCCAATGACGTCTGTTGTGGTAAGAAGTTCTGCTAATGCTAATGCGGGAGCAACTTCTAAAATATCATCCATCATTCATGGAGTCTTCTTATTGATCTGTGTACTTTCTATTCCGGTTATTTTAAATTTAATTCCTCTGGCTACTTTGGCTGCGGTATTAATTTTAGTTGGATATAAGCTGGCAAAACCGGCTACGTTCAAACATTTCTGGCATTTGGGTAAATTCCAGTTTATACCATTTGTAGCAACAGTTGTGGCAGTTGTAGCAACAG
The DNA here is from genome assembly GCF_003852415.1 of Chryseobacterium sp. KBW03. Classification (NCBI taxonomy): domain Bacteria; kingdom Pseudomonadati; phylum Bacteroidota; class Flavobacteriia; order Flavobacteriales; family Weeksellaceae; genus Chryseobacterium; species Chryseobacterium sp. KBW03. The sequence goes on from NZ_QAJO01000004.1 coordinate 224,633, forward strand.
ACTTATTAAAAGGAGTAGGAATTGGTCTTGCCATTTCTGTTTTCTATATTCTTCAGGGAAATATGAAAAGAGCGTATTATTTAAGCCGGGAAAGACTGGATAATGCCGATGGGATCAACATCAAACTGGCTGAAGAAGTATCATTTTTAAATAAAGCAGCTATTAAAAAAACACTTAAAAATATAAAACCAAATTCTACGGTTATCATTGATGCCCGAAACACTTCATACATTGCAACAGATGTACTGGAAATGATTCAGGATTTTGCCAATATCAGGGCAAAGGAACAAGACATCAATGTTGAACTTCTAGGCTTTAAAACTTCATACCGAGATTACGAAAGAAGTGAGGACTCCCATATTTTAGTTACTCACAATAGAGCCATGTAATCTCATTCATCAATTTTTTTTAACTTTAAATTCGAAAACAATACATTATATGAAAGCACATACATACGAAACTCAATCTACTATTACACCTGAGAAAGCTTTAGAATTCTTAAAAGAAGGGAACCAGAGATTTGTAAACAATCTTAAAGCAAACAGAGATCTTCTTGAGCAAGTGAATGCTACCCGTGAAGGACAGTGGCCTTTTGCGGTAGTTTTAAGCTGTATAGACAGCCGTACTTCTGCAGAACTTATCTTTGATCAGGGATTAGGAGATGTTTTCAGTATCAGAATTGCAGGTAATTTTGTGAACCAGGATATTCTTGGATCAATGGAATTTGGCTGTAATGTTGCCGGTTCTAAACTTATCGTAGTTTTAGGCCATACGAAATGCGGAGCCTTAAAAGGAGGTCTTGACGCTGCACAGATTGAGGGTCTGGGAATGGATAACCTTAACCACCTTATCAATCATTTTGACCCGATCATCAATGATATTATCGAAGAGAATGAAGAGCGTTCATCTAAAAACAGCTCACTTCTTGAAAGACTCAATCAGCAGAACGTACGAAGCGCGATTGAAGATATCCGTAAACAAAGCTCAACACTTAGAAACCTTGAAACTGAGGGTAAAATTAAAATTGTTGGAGCCAACTATGATGTTGAAACAGGTGCTGTATCTTGGCTATAAAAATAAAACTCATTAAATTTCAATTATAATTTACAGAAAATGCCATCGAATTTCGGTGGCATTTATTTTTTGTTGTTCTTTCTAAAGCAATGCAAGTTAATCATAAACCTATTGATTTATTAAGATAGTGAAATTAACAACCCATCTCATTTCAAGAAGAGCTAGTTTTAATTATCGAAAAATAATGATATATTGGCATCATTGAGAGGGTACATTCAAAAACCATGATTAGAAACTGAAAAGAAGATGATTTTTCCAAAAGCAAAAAAAATAGCCAGAGATCTTGGCTGGTATAAAACAAATGACAGCGTATTCGGACTTTACAAAGGCTACTTTTTCAACGTTTCAGACGCAAGCATAATACAGACTCCCCAATACAAATATATATCGGTGACAATCGGTAATTTAAAAGAGGAACAAAGAGAACAGATCAAAACAGAATTAGCTATAAGCAAAAAAAGGCTAAAATTTACGAGCTTTGAAATCGGAGAAAATAGTATTTTCTTTAAATTCACCGAAAACCTAATACCCACTAAGCTCAGTACGGTTTATGCTTTGTTTGACTTCCTGACTGACCTTTTTAAAAAGCTAAATATCCCAGAGCAAAACCAATGTCATAGCTGTGAGGCTAATCAAAGAACCAATTATTATGACCTTAACGATACTGGCGTTATACTCTGCGACAATTGTTTTAAAAAGACCGATGATAAATTCTACGAAATTGAAAAAGAAAGAACTTCAAAAGAGAAAAATTATCTGACAGGATTTTTAGGAGCCATTATTTTCTCCATTCCTGCCATTATCATCTGGGTTTTACTTGCAGTCTATTTAGGGGGACTTTCCTCGGGAATGGCGTTTGTTATTGCTTTTCTCGGGTTTATAGGCTATGATTATTTCAAAGGGCTTCAAGGGAAACTGACAAAATATATTATTTTCTTCACCAACATCACAGGTATATTTGTCGCAAATGTTTTGACTATTATTGCAATACTGGTCAAACAGGGTCTCTCTATCAATCAGGCAATATTGGAGTTTCAAACAAACCCTGCAGCCAATGAAATATTTATGCAGAATATCGTTATATCTTTTTTATTATCATTTATTCCTTGGATCTGGATATTGTTTATCAGGAAAGACAATACATTAATCATAAAACCTGCAGAAAAATTTTAGAGATAAATACAATAAATGACTGCCCGTTTCTGAGGCAGTCATTCTATATTATAAACCGTATTTTCATTTCAGGTTTTCCTTATTGCAATCTGAAATTATTTCCCATTAAATGCAGACATCGTATTATTCAAGCCTGCAAATACAAAAGAAAGACTGGCCTTGGAAAAGGTTTCAATTCTCTCTGTAAGTTTTCCGGCTTCTTCTTCACTCCAGGTTCCTAATACATAATCTACTTGCCGCCCGGCAGAGAAGTCCGCAGAGATCCCGAAACGAAGCCTTGCGTAATTCTGAGTCTGTAATACTTCATTGATATTTTTGAGCCCGTTATGACCTGCATCAGAGCCCTTTCCTTTAAGTCTTAACGTTCCGAAAGGCAACGCAAGATCATCAGTAATAATCAATACATTCTCCAAAGGAATATTTTCTTTCTGCATCCAGTATTTCACTGCATTTCCGGAAAGATTCATGTAAGTGTCTGGTTTCAGAATAAAAACTTTTCTCCCTTTGTGTTTTCCTTCCGCCATCCAGCCAAAGTTGGATGTATTGAATGATACCTCAAGAGTTTCCGCTATTTTCTCAGCTACCTTAAAGCCTATATTGTGTCGTGTATTTTCATATTCTGAGCCTTTGTTACCAAGCCCAACAATTAAATATTTCATCAGAAATTTTTTGCAAAATTAAGAGATAAAAAATAAAAAACTCAATCTTATGAAAGATTGAGTTTGAATATTGTTAAAAAAATTCTTCTATTGTGGTTTATAGATATAATTAACACCATATCCTTTCGTCATGTAAGTCTGAGGATCATACGAGTAATTCGTACTTTTTACAATTGGAGTTGGAATAGGTGGCGTAAGATCTGTCACCGCCCATCTCTTAGGATTGTTTGGAGACAAGATAAGACTTTCCTTATCATTGATCACTGTAGATAATAGTCTTGAAATCTTATATACATGTGGTAACAATGTGAAAGGGCTCACCTGATCATCATATGCATAATATTCATAGCTATATTTTCTTGTAACAGTACCGAATGCCCCTCCGGACATAGTACCATAGTGTCTTACTACTTTAGATACATTATCTCCTACATACGTATAAGCTGTTTTAGAGAAATCTGTGAAAGCTAATGGAACTCCAGTAACATCCGGACCATTTCTCATGATAATGGAATCCAGCTTTCCTGTAGAAACACTGTATTTTATATCATAACGCGTTTTTTCTTTCTTAAGTAATGTCTGTGGACCCGGAGTCGTTGCCGGTGGTACAGGTGGAGGTCTTCTGAAAGTCACACGATTTTCAGAAATCATCTGCAGCTTGCTATTATTTGCGTAAGTGAATAATTGAGTATACGATACACTGTCCTTATCGAGTTTTCCGTTTCCATCAAGATCCAGGAAACCGTTAAAATTGATCTGGCTGATTTTATCACCACTGTACATGATGTCAGTTATTGAAGCACTGTCTGTGATTACTTTAGTCACAAGAAGCCCGCTGTAGCGATATTCTGCGATTGTATCTTTATCTGTAATTTCTCTGTATAATGCTCTGGGACCGCTTAATCCTCCTGTATTATTAAGATCCAACAATGGATTCCCATCCTCATCCAATAAACTCTTGCAGGAATGTATTGAGGAAAAACCTGCGATTAGTAAAATAAAATAGAAAATTTGTTTCATTTCCTTGTAATTGATTATTTTTTTGACAAATATAATTTTTTTTTGCCTAAAAGTTGTAATATTATTTATATTCTGGTAAGATTAATAACTATATTTCTCCTATAAATTTTTATAGGTAAAAGTTACATTCTTGTTTTTCTCAACAACTACATACCCCTGATTATCATAAGAATAACTCTGAGCTGTATTAACAGGTGCAGCTGGTGACGGTAATTCTATGAACATTGACGTAGGGTTGTTCGGAGAAATTTTGTAGAAATTAATCGGAGTGATCAGACTTCGTGCAATGAAATATACTGATGGAAGGGTAGAATATGGACTTTTCTGAGCATCATAATTTTGAAAGCTGTACTTGCTTACTGCTGCTGTAGTCATATTCGGGTTTCCATTGATATCTAATATTCCTTTGGAACAAACCACCTGGATTACATTGTTTCCGTTATACACAAAACTATAGTCTATAAACCTGTTATAAGCGCTGATACCTCCTTCTTTTCTTTTCTCCAGAATTTTGGTAAGCTTACTCGTTACCGAATCATAAGTAAATGCATAATCACTTACAACAGAAGCTGATGGAGTTGCCCCAGTTGCTGTAGAAGTAGCATTATAAATCTTTTTACCTGTATCATCAGGAACAATATTGAACTCATAAGCAAGACTGGATGTTGCAGAGCTTACAAATTTAATTTTAGTGATATTTTTGTTGGTATATGTTACCGTTCCTGTATAATAAGCACTACTGGAAGTAGATTCATCTTTAAATACTGCGGTCTGTAAATCCCCCGTTCCGGCAGTAGTAACGTATTCTTCCTGAGAAACATTATTTGCAGTGACTTTTGCTAAAACTTTTTTAGGTGGCGGTCCGCCATCCGGATTAGGGACAGATTCTGTAGGATCTGAGGTAGTATTACATGCTGTCAGCAGTCCTAGAAAAGCAATACCGGCAAACATTTTAAGAAAATAGTTTTTTACCATATAGAATTTTTTTAGCTTGTTCAAATATAATTCAATTTTCGATAATACACTTCACTTTATCTGAACAAATTCACAAGAAATAGAGTTAATCAACAAAAAAAATCTAAAAACATAACGTTTTTAGATTCTTAATTATTGTATTATTATGAAAATTAATAAGGCTGTAGTATAGATGTTGTCAAAACAGACTGTGACATATCACTATTGAGGAAAGTAGTATTAACGGCCCTTCCTATTCCTACTGTTGCTTGTGAAATAGCTCTTTTAATACAGGCTACTTTAACGCTGTAGTTATTTTTAGGGAGAAGGTCAGTAAGAGTAGCATTGAGATTAAAAATTTTATAAGCCCCTGCATCTCCAAGCAATACATCCGTCCTTACGGCTCTGAGTTTATCATCAACAAAAACTCCACAGGCAAAACTAGCAGAATTGGCTCCTGTTTTCTGTACAGTTGTTTGGAATGAAAAAGTGGCTTTATTCGTACCATTGGTCACAGAGAAAGTATCCACAGTTCCTGTAAGTACAGTCCAGTTACCCGTCAATGCATCTCCATCATTATAAGGAGTAGTTGCCCCATTATCACCTGAGAAACTGACTCCGGTCTTATCTGCAACGGTATTGATTGAAAACACAGACATACTTCCCTGCCCGTCAGCAATTTTTATCGATTTCCAATCATTGGTATTTAAATCTGTATTATTATGCAGAATATTACCTGCTGTTCCGGCAGATCCTTTCAAGACATCAGTACCTCCCGTTCTTAATTCTTTTCTAATACTAAGATCTCCATTCACATCCAGCATATTGCTCGGAGTTGGAGTATTAATACCCACCTGAGCGGTAGCTGAAACAGCCAATAAAAGAGAGGTTACAAATAGTATTTTTTTCATAATCTGCTTTAGTTTATAATTGTGTTAAACACCTCAGGAACTTCATATACATCTACTTTAAGAGATGACTGTGCAATAAAGTCATTGATATTAGAAAATACATTAATTCCTATCGTAAGTTTATTATTCGAAGCTCCGTAAGAACCCAATCTTGTACAGGCAACATCTACAGTATGATTTCCCTGGGAAAGATTATCTACAATCCCGATTTGGGTATGAGTAAGAAAAGGATATGAGCTCGTAATAGCCTTTAAATTTCGTTGTCTTAAGTTGACCAGTTTATTGTCTACAAAAATACCACAAGCATAGTCTATTGAAGTATCAGTTGTACCTGCTGCTCCAAAATCGGCCTGCACTACGGTTTCAAACTGGAAATAAGCCTTACTCTGGCTGCTAAATACACTTATTTGCTTTGAAAGACCAGTTATTCTTTTAAAATTCGGAAGGCTGTTCAGGTCTTTTCCTTTAGTAAGTGTAGCTCCTCTTGATGAGAAACCTATTGTAGAATCGTCGGCAGATGTAAATGAAATCCCTAATTTATCTGAAAAAGAGTTGTTGTAGATCAGATAAAATTTATTCGGTTCATATTCAGGAATACGAAGTGACTTCCAGATCGGAGCATACCCTTCTCCCTGAGAAACAAGAAGCTGATCATTATTTCCCAGAAACACCGAATTATCAGTAGCATTAAGAACAGCAATTTTGTTTCTGAAATTCACATCTCCGTTTACGTCCAATTTTGCTTTAGGAGTGTCTGTTTTTATTCCTACCTGAGCTGTTGCCAAAAGTCCTATGGTAAAAAGCAGCGTTGATAATAGTTTTTTCATCATTAGTTGTTTTTATAACTCACATATTCAATAACATCCACTTTCATGGTAGATTCCAATGTAAATGCACTGGAAACTCCACTTGAAGTTTCTACATTACGCCCGATTGCAAATTCTGAGGCCAAATTTGATGTATCAATCTTTCTGCATGCAATTTCAATATCATGAACTCCTATGGGAACATTCTGCTCGGTATAATTAAGGGTAAAGATATAGTCCTGAAGACCATTTTTTCCACTATTGTTGTTAGAAGCGATTCTATCCGGACGTACAGCTACCAATAATCCATTTCTGAAAACACCACAAGTAAATCTGATATTCTCTATAGTGGTAGAAGTAGGCGCTTTTATTTCAATTCCTGTCTGAAACTGATAAGTAAGCCTGTTTTTTCCGTTTTTGATCGTAAAAGTATTTTTAAGACCATTAATTTTTTTCCAATTTCCTTTTGTAGCATCAGTGACATTATCTCCAACTTTATTTGTGTAGACGTTATCACCGGCAACACCATTGGTAAGTGATATAACACCCACCTGATCTGATGACAGATAAGAATTGATCAGCTTATACTGTCCCTCTTCCATAAAGGAAACGTTCAAAGATTTCCACACTGGCGGTAAACCTTCACCCTGAGAAACCAAAACCTGGCCGTTTAACCCGGCACTTCCCGCCTGATCTGAAGTCCCGCCTACTCTAAGTTCTTTTCTTAAGGTGGTTTTTCCATTCACATCTAGAATAGATTTTGGTTTCGCAGTGCCAATTCCCACCTGCGCGTTGACATAGAAAGAAAGAAATCCAGCCACGCAGCAATATATAAGTTTTTTCATAATTAAGGACTGCAAAGGTACGCAATGATGCCTTAAAAATTCCAGTTATACATTCATAAACCTATAGAAATAAACACATTAGAAGATAGAATAAATAATACGCAAAAGTAGAATTATTTCTACATAACTCTACTTTTCATGTTTTAAAAAATCAGTTTAACATCTCAAACCCTTACTGTACGGGGATTTACAGGATATTTTTAATCATTAAAAAGTGATTTCACACCCCTCAAAAGTACTATAACTCTCTATTACAGGAGTATTCCCTAATAAAAACATGATAACAATCACAAAAAAAGTCTATGAAAATTTTAAAATTCCATAGACTTTTCATATTTTTTTACAAATTTGTTTACAATAAACAAAAGTTATAATTTAATTATGACCAATAATAGCTTTCAGCAACATATTAACCTCATCTACATTTTTTACTCTTTCTTTCCTCATCATCAGCTGGTTACCTTCTTTCCCTGACTTTTCCTTAAGCTGGGCCTCTGAAGGATTTCGGGTTAAGTAATTAATGATATGCCTGAATCTATCTGTCTGATAGAACTTATCCTGGGGGTTTCCAGGGAAATACCCCAAGAATACTCCGTTTTTCATCACAATCTTCTCAAAACCAATATCTGCTGCAAGCCATTTCAGAGAAACACTTTTCAAAAGGTTTACCGCTTCTTTGGGTAACGCCCCAAAACGGTCTACTAATTCAAGTTCAAATTGATGAAGATCCGCTTCATTATTGATTTCCGCAATTTTCTGATACAACAATAATCTTTCTTCCGTATTGGAAATATAAAAGTCTGGTAACATCAATTCTAAATCAGTATCGATATTGACATCCTTCACAGATTTGAAAAGTTTCTGTCTGTCTTCTTCATTATCAAACAGGTTTTCAAAATCAGCATCATCTTTCAATTCTTCCAACGCTTCCTGCATCAGCTTCTGATAGGTTTCAAATCCCATTTCATTGATAAACCCGCTTTGTTCCGCTCCCAAAAGGTCACCGGCACCACGGATCTCAAGATCTTTCATCGCAATCTGGAAACCGCTTCCCAGATCAGAAAACTGCTCAATTGCTTCCAGACGTTTTCTGGCATCTGAAGTCATCATATCATAAGGAGGAGTAATCAGGTAACAAAAAGCTTTTCTGTTGCTACGCCCTACCCTTCCTCTCATCTGGTGCAGGTCTGCCATCCCAAATCGTTGGGCATCATTGATGAAAATAGTATTGGCATTCGGAACATCCACTCCACTTTCTACAATGGTAGTGGAAACAAGAACATCATATTTCCCTTCCATAAAATCCAGCACATTCTTTTCCAGCTGCTTCCCTTCCATCTGCCCATGCCCTGTGATGACTCTTGCATCCGGAACCAGTCTCTGGATAAGCCCCGCAATATCTTTCAGATTTTCAATCCTGTTGTTAATAAAGTAAACCTGACCATCTCTCTGAAGCTCATAAGAAACGGCATCACGAAGAATTTCTTCATTAAATCCAATCAGCTGTGTATCTACAGGCTGTCTGTTTGGCGGAGGTGTTTTGATTACGGATAAATCTCTTGCAGCCATCAAAGAAAACTGCAAGGTCCTTGGAATAGGAGTTGCCGTAAGCGTAAGCGTATCAACATTATTTTTAAGTGTCTTCAGCTTATCCTTTACCGAAACCCCGAATTTATGTTCTTCATCTATAACCAGCAAGCCCAGATCCTTAAATTTAACAGAACTGCTTACCAATTGATGGGTACCAATAATGATATCTACTTTCCCATCTTTCAGGGCGCTTAAGGTTTCTGATTTCTGTTTAGCCGTCCTGAATCTGTTGACATAGGCAACATTTACCGGAAAATCTTTAAGCCTTTCTTTAAAACTTCTGTAATGCTGAAAAGCAAGAATTGTTGTAGGAACCAATATGGCAACCTGTTTACCATCTGTTGCAGCTTTAAATGCCGCACGGATCGCAACTTCTGTTTTACCAAAACCTACATCACCACAAACAAGCCTGTCCATAACCGTGTCTGCCTCCATATCTTTTTTAACATCTACGGTAGCCTTTTCCTGGTCCGGAGTGTCTTCATAAATAAAGCTGGCCTCCAATTCATTCTGCAGATAAGAATCCGGAGTATAGGCAAAACCTTTTGCTGTTTTCCTCTGGGCATATAATTGAATAAGGTCAAAAGCAATCTGCTTTACTTTAGCTTTTGTTTTCTGTTTTAAGGATTTCCAGCTTGGAGATCCGAGTTTGCTCAAAACAATCTCTTTTCCATCCGGTCCGTTGAATTTCGAAATCTTATGCAAAGAGTGAATACTTACATATAATAAGTCTCCGTTTTTATAAGTCAGTTTAAAGCATTCCTGAATTTTACCATCATTATTTACTTTCACCAATCCCATGAATTTCCCGATTCCATGGTCAATATGAGCTATATAATCCCCTATTTTCAATGACATCAGGTCTTTCAGGGTAAGCTGCTCTGATTTAGCAAACGTATTTTTAGCCTTATATCTCTGATAACGGTCAAAAATCTGGTGATCTGTATACACCAGCAATTTGTGCCCGTTGTCTACAAATCCTTCGTGCAGCTCAGACTTAAAACTCTTAAAAGGAAGTTCATTTTCGAGCTCTTCAAAAATAGATTCCAGTCTTTCTTTTTGTTTTTCTGTTGAAAAGGAAATCCAGGTATCAAATCCTTCGTTCTGCTTCTCTTCAATATCTTCAATCAGCAGTTCAAAGTTTTTATGAAAAGAAGGCTGAGGAATCTGTTCCATTTTAACTTCTGTAACTTCTTTCAACCCTTCAATCATCATTCCTCCAAAATCAACCGTCTTAAATTTTTTATAGTCAAATAAAAATTCCTGATCAGAAATAAAAAGCTCCTGCGGAGTTCTGTGGGCTATATCTTTATTTAATGTATCATATTTCTCAAGAGATTTCTCGTAAAATGTCCTGATCTTCTGCATTCCTATCATTCCGTTTTTGGAAATCACAAAACTTCCTTCAGGCAATAACTGCAGCAGTGATACTCTGCTTCCCGTTACGGAAAAGTTCATATTGGAAACCAATTGAAAATCTTTTACTTTATCTACAGAAAGCTGAGTTTCGATATCAAAGGTTTTGATACTTTCCACTTCATTACCAAAGAATGTTATTCTATATGGCTTTTCGTATGAATAGGAAAATACATCTACAATCCCCCCTCTTATAGAAAATTCTCCAGGTTCGGAAACGAAATCAGCCTGCTGAAAATGATAATGGTTAAGAAGCTCATCTACAAAATCAAAATCCAGCTGATCGCCTACTTTTATATGATGGGAAATGGCTTTAAAATCTTCTTTTTTCAATACTTTTTCAGACAGAGCTCCGGCATAGGCTACAATAACTTTCGGAGATCTCCCGGAATTGATCTTATTTAAAACTTCAGTTCTTAAAACAAGATTGGCGTTCTGTGTTTTCTCAACCTGATAAGGCTCAAGATGGGTTGCCGGGAAATACAACACTTTTTCCTTTCCCAGAAGGTCTTCCATCTCTGTATTGGCATACAACGCATCCTCTTTATCATCTACCAGATAAAGAATATTTTTCTTTTGAACCAAAAAAAGCTCAGCTACAAAAATAGAAACTGAAGATCCGGCACTTCCTTTTACGGCAATATGCTGACTGTTTTCTAACTGGGTAAAAATTTCTTTCCCGAACTCTTTCTGCATAAGATCTGGAAGAAACTTTTCGTTGATGGATTTTAACTGCATAAATAGTAATGGTATAAACGACAAAAGCGATTTCGGGAGTTTTCCGAAACCGTTGATGGTATACAAAGGTACGGATAATTTTTTCTTTGATTAAAAAAGGGAGAGACTTTCAGATTTAAAATGAATGACTTAGCTCAATAATCTTAATTTTTTACAAATTTATGTAATAACCCGTTAAAAAAATTCAATAATTCCCCCATGGCATGGTGTTTGGCCATTTAAACCTAACCAAACATTTAAGTATTATGAAAAAAGCAATGAAAATCCTGGGAGTTATGATGCTGTTCCTATTTACAGCATTATCTTTTTCGTCGTGCAGCAAAGATGACGACCCTGTAAATAACGAATTCTTTGCAGGAACCTATAAAGGAAAGATTTCCTATAATGACGGTGGCTCTACCAATATCAGTACAGATAACGGAAGTGTATTTGTAACAAAGATTGCCAGCGGTACCAAGTATAATTTCGCTTTCTCAAACAGCATTCCGGATCTTAACGGAATAGAGTTTAATCAGGAAGGCGATCATACTCTTGTGATGATAGGTTCTACGGGAACTTCTTATATCAGAATTGACAACAATAATTTAAAAATCCTATTTGCAAAAGATGGCAAAACGTGGACAGCAAACTGTACACGCTAGCCATGTCTATTTATATATTATTACTTAGCCCGTTTTCACTCTGAAGACGGGCTTTTTTATTGTCAATCAACCGTTTTAATTTTTTTTTAAGCTGTAATAAACTTTAGTTAAGGTTAAAAATCTCATTTTTTTAGCCTGCTTTTTGTATATCTTTATTCAGCAAAAAACAAACAGTATTCTTATGAAAAAATTATTATCTGCAATGTCATTAATCTTGGGATTAGGACTTGCAACTGCTCAGCAGACTGCTCCCGCTACAAGCGCCAAAGCTCAACCTCCTGTAAAAACTACAGTGAAAGCCGCTAAACCTGCAGAAGTAAAAGCTGCAAAACCAGCGATGGATGCCAAAGCAGCAAAACCTGCCCAACCCGCTGTCAAAATGAAAAAAGACGGCACTCCGGACAAAAGATATAAAGAAAACAAACACGTAAAAAAAGACGGTACTCCAGATAAAAGATACAAGGAGAACAAATAAGCATAACATTAACATATAGTTGTTATTTTCATAATCAAATTTCGAAAAGCCGATGGAACTTGTTCCATTGGTTTTTTTTATGTGAAGCTTCGCAAAAAATGATTCCAGATTCTCTACTTATTTATAAATTTGACCCATGTTAAACTTCTTCAAGAAAAATGCAGCGCTTATCTGGGCCAAGAAACATGTTCAGAAAGCGGAGGACTTCAAAAAAAATGCTGGGAAAAACCAGGAGGATTTATTGCTTTCTCTAGTGAATACGGCTCAAAAGACACTTTTTGGGCGGGAACATGATTTTGAAAACATCCATTCTGTAAAAGAATTCCAAGACAGAGTTCCTGTTGCCGACTATGAAGATCTGAAACCTTATATTGAAAGAGTAAAAAAAGGGCAGTCCAATATTCTATGGACAGAAACTCCGGAATATTTTGCCAAAACTTCGGGAACGACTTCCGGATCCAAATACATTCCGATTTCTAAGGAAGGAATGCCTTTTCAGATTGCAGGTGCCCAAAGTGCTCTTTTTCATTATATCAGCAAAAAAGACAACGCTGATTTCGTCAACGGGAAAATGATTTTTCTACAGGGCAGTCCTGAACTGGAAGAAGTCTTTGGAATAAAAACCGGAAGATTATCTGGTATTGTAGCCCATCACATCCCCAATTATCTTCAAAAAAACCGACTGCCAAGCTGGGAAACCAATATGATTGAAGATTGGGAAGCTAAAGTGGACAGAATCGTTGAAGAAACAGAGCGTGAAAACATGACCCTGATTTCCGGAATCCCGCCATGGCTGATTATGTATTTCGAGAAGTTGACTGAAAAACATGGTAAAAAGATTAAGCAACTGTTTCCTAATCTGCAGCTTATTGTAACCGGAGGGGTCAATTACGAGCCTTATCGCGATAAAATGGAAGATTTATTGGGCGGAAAAGTAGATATTGTTCAAACTTTTCCGGCTTCTGAAGGTTTTTTTGCTTTTCAGGATGACTATACAAAGGAAGGGCTTCTATTATTGACCAACCATGGAATTTTTTATGAATTTATTCCTCTGGAAGAATATGGCAAGCCTGGAGCAAGAAGATTAACTTTAAAAGAAATTGAACTTCATAAAGATTATGCGCTGATTCTTACTACCAATTCCGGGCTTTGGGCTTATTCTATCGGAGATGTTGTGAGATTTATCAGTAAAGATCCGTACAGGGTTCTGGTAAGCGGCAGGACTAAGCATTTCACTTCGGCATTTGGAGAACATGTGATTGCTTTTGAGGTGGAAGAAGCGATGAAAGCGGCCCTTGAAAAGCATCCGGCACAGATTACTGAATTCCATCTTGCTCCACAGGTAAACCCTGGAGAAGGGCTTCCTTACCACGAATGGCTGATTGAATTTGAAAAGGAACCTGAACATTTAGAAGCATTCAGAGATGAACTGGATCAGCAGCTGAGAGCAAGGAACACTTATTATGATGATTTGATTTCAGGAAATATTTTACAGAAACTACAGATTTCCAGACTCAAAAAGAATGCTTTTCATGAATATGCCAAATCCCAGGGAAAATTGGGAGGTCAAAACAAGACTCCAAGATTGGCTAATGACAGAAACATTGCAGATCTCTTAGAAATTTACAAATTTTAATCACATTTTTTCAATTCCAAAAACGTATATTCGAAAAAAATTATAAATTTGAAAAACTAAAAGAAAATAATGAAAGCATCTGTACTGTTAAAATCATCTTTATTAACGTCTTTATTTGTTATTACATCTTGTGCTACTACAAAATACAGCGATGATATTTCAAAAAACAATTATTCTAATCTGGAAGCCGGCAAGGTATATAAGGTTACGATGAGAGACGGCTCTCCGAAACAGACCATATTATTCAGAAATGTCGTTGGTGATAATCTTGTAGGTACAGCTGGTAAAAAAGACAGTACAGAAGTGGTTATCCCTAAATCGAATGTAGCGGCTGTAAAAGACAGAAGAAAAGCAAGAATTGCTGCTGGAGCTACAATTATCGGAGCTGCTGGTGTTGCAGCCATTGTAATCAGTTCTTCAAGAGCTGACTAAAATAGATTTTATCTTTCAGGATATATTTAATATATCTTTCAGAAATCAACATATGAATAGTCCTAAATAAATTTTTAGGGCTATTTTTGTTCATGATTTCCTTTACCCCGTTACAAACATTACAAAATGTTGAGTTTAGAAATCTTCTCACCGGGAGATTTTTCATTGTTTTAGCTTTCAGAATGCTGGCCACTTTATTAGGATGGTGGGTGTATCAACTAACAAAAGATCCTTTTTCAATAGGCCTTATCGGGCTTTCGGAGGTAATACCTGCTGTAAGCTGTGCGCTGTACGCCGGACATGTTATCGACATGAATGAAAAAAAGAAGCTGCTTCTTATCTGCAATTATGCTTATATTTTTCTGATCGGACTCCTGTTGATTCCTGCGTTTCTGGATGTAAAAATGCATTTCACTGGACATCAGATCACTTACTATATTTATGGGGTCATCTTTTTTACAGGAATAGCAAGAGCTTTCATCGGTCCCATTGTTCCTTCTATGATTCCTAAAATTGTAAAAAAGGAAAACCTTCCCAATGCTGTAACGCTGAATCAGGCAACATTCCTGATATCTTCTGTATGCGGACATGCTATAGGGGGTATCCTTATCGGATATATTGGAGTAAAATGGACCTTAGTTGCTATTTTAGCACTAATATTTGTTGCTTCCTTATTTTTCTGGCAGCTTCACAAGCAGTATTCCGAGTACAAAAAAGAAACAGTCAATGTTGTGGAGAGTATGCGTGAAGGAATTTCCTATATTTTTAAAACTAAAGAAATCTTAGGGGCTTTATGCCTTGATATGTTTGCGGTACTTTTTGGTGGTGCGGTAGCAATGATTCCTGTATTTGCTACGGATATTTTAAGTTCGGGGGCTGAAGGTTTCGGGTTACTGAACGCGGCTTCTGATATTGGATCCATGTGTATCATTACTATTTTATCTATCGTTCCTCTTCGAAAAAATCAGGGCAAGATCCTTCTTGCCGTTGTGACCGGATTTGGGTTTTGCATCATTGGATTTGGCTTATCCAAACTCTATTGGTTATCGTTCATGTTCCTTGTGATGAGTGGAATGCTTGACGGAATTTCTGTGGTCATACGAGGCACCATTGTACAGCTAAAAACACCTGACCATATAAGAGGGCGTGTTCTTAGTGTCAATTCAATTTTCATTATGTCCAGCAATGAAATGGGACAGTTCGAAAGTGGAGTTATGGCGAAATTACTGGGTGTTGTTCGTTCCGTTGTATTTGGAGGATGCATGACTGTTTTGGTGGCACTACTTGTAGGAAGCACCAATCCTAAACTAAGAAAAATGCAATACTAACATAGTATCGGTCAATATGTTTCAAATTTCATTTGAAATTATCCATAATCCGAAATACTTAAAATCAGAATAGAACGTTTTCTATTCTGATTTTTCTTTTATACGTGTTTTTTTCAAATGTATTCAAGGATTAAATCTTAAATATTCAGATAAAACATCAATATCTTTACGATCTTGATATAATTATACCAAAAAATAAAATACAATATTAAAAACCAATACATTAGTTTCATTAAATATATCTTAAAATCTTTAATTTAACGTTAATAATTTTTTATATTTGTTCCATAAAATATCCCCTATGAATAAACTTTTACTAATTTTGAGCTTTTTAGTGACTGGTTCACTAATGAATGCTCAATTTTTTTCAGATCCAACCTTACAGCAAACTGCTTTGCAGCTCGATAACGCAAAGACAGACAGTGACTACGATACTGTTTTCAAAACATTTTCTGAAGCAAAAACTTCTGAAAAGTGGAAAGCTAATTACTATGCTGCTGTTTCTATGTATCTTAAGACACAGTATTTGTTGAAATATACAACAAACAGACCTATGGCTGAATCTAATGAGGCTGCAGGAAAATTTGCAGCACAGGCTCTTGCTTCAGAAAAAAACAACGGAGAAATCAATACGCTTTTGGGGCTTATTAATACCCAAAAAATCAGAATAACGGCTGCTGCAGAACCTCAGAAGACTCTGAAAACAGCTATTGCATATATGTCGAAAGCAGCAACTCAACTTAATGATAATCCTAGACTTACATTCCTGAAAGCTGAGATAGCCGAATTGTCTAACAATAAATTGGAAGCTGTAAAACTGCACCAAAAAGCAGCGAATGAAATTAATGCAGCCAATCCATCATCTACTTCTCCAAGCTGGGGCAAGCAAGTGATTAGCCAATAAAAAAGAGAGCGACATTACGACAATACTATTCTCAAAAATGGTATAAAAGTGATAAAGCTCATTTAATCATCAACGTTTTAATATTTGTTTAAAACCTTATCCTATGAAAAAAACACTACTCATTTTCTTAATAATATTCTCACGTATTCTATATGCGCAGTCTGACTGTGCAACAGCTATGGCTGTCTGTGGTAACACAGATATTTCATACACCCCGAATGGTTACGGAGACACTCTGGAAACCATTGGCGGATGCCTTAGTAACGAAAGATACTCAGTATGGTATACTTTTACCATTGCTACAGCAGGAACGCTTACATTCGAAATTATTCCCAATGATCTGGGCAATGATTATGACTTCGCAGTATTCGGCCCTAATAAAACATGTGCCACCAGAGGTACTCCACTCCGCGGTTCTTATGCGGTATCCCCTGGTATCACAGGACTTAACATGCCTTCTACGGACTTATGTGATTTAGTGGGTGGAGACAGATGGGCAAAATACATCGATGTATTACCCGGAGAAACCTATTATCTGATTGTAAACAACCATAGTGAATCTGCAAATGGTTTTAAGATGTCATGGGGCGGAACCGCTACACTATCTTCTCCTTTCTCTGATCCTAATATACAGCCACATCCATTTATTCCACCAGGAATACCGGCTGCAAACCCAGCAGACCCAAGAGAAGTTGTTATCTGTACAAATCCTGCTACTTTTGATTTTGCTTCATTATCAACAGGAATTCTTAATGGCAATCCTAACTTCACCGTTACTTACCACACAAGCCAAAATGATGCTTTAACGGCAAACAACCCGATCACAGGACCTCAAACAGTAACTACTACAGGCGTATATTATTACAGTATCAGCTATACTGATCCGGCGAATGCAAACAACCCGATCAATAAGTGTAGACAAATGGGCACCTTTAAATTTAAAGATGGAACCATTACAGCTGCAGATGTTACTTTAACCAGCTGTAATAATAACAATGCGGGAACTGCAACTTACGATCTTACAACAGCAAATGTTATTGCAGACCCAACCGTAACAAAAAAATATTACCATACTTTATATGATCTGAATAACTCAATCAATGAGATTACAAACATCTATCAGTTTGTTTCTGCAGAAGGTAAAATATATGTAAAAGTAACTTCTGCATTTGGATGTACTGATATTGCAGAAATTACGCTTAAGTTTTATCCGCAAATCATTGCAAAAGATGCTGAGCTAAGATCATGCTTTATAGAAACTAATCCTTCTACAGCTTTATTCAACCTTAACAGCGCAGCTGTAATTACACCACAAGCTGGTATCACGAAGAAATTCTTCCCTTCATTAACCGATGCAATAGATTCAACTAATGAGATTTTAAATGCAAATTATATTGCACCAAACGGTGTAGTATATGTGAGAGTATCTGACACCAGAGGATGTTATGTGGTTGTGAAAATCGGCTTAACAGTAATTCCTCCTGTGACATCAAGCGTTCTGAAAGATAAGATCATCTGTATGGAAGATACTACAACTCTTGATGCAGGACCTGGTTTCAGCAGCTATGAATGGAGCACAGGAGCAACGACTCAATCCATCAAAAATGTCGGCGTAGGAATTTACTGGGTAAAATTAAAGACCGGAGAATGTATTGCTACTCAAAAAGTAACAGTATATCCTTCTGAGCAGCCGGTAGTAACAGGCATTGAGGTATCCAATACTACATTAACGATTAATGTTATAGCAGGTACACCGGATTACCAGTATTCTATGGATAAAATTGTATGGCAGAACTCCAATACATTCTCTAATGTAGCAAGAGGAACTTACAAGGTATATGTAAAAGATGCTTACGACTGTGAACCTATTGAAGTTACCGTAGTAGTTCCTAACCTTGTCAATATGATTACTCCAAACGGAGATGGTGTGAATGATGTGGTAGATTACTCTGCTATGGCAGACAAACAGAGTCTTGTATTGAGCATTTTCGACAGATACGGAACAAAAATCCACCAGGGAGATAAATCCAACGGATACAAATGGGACGGAACTATCGCAGGTAAGAAAATCCCAACAGGTACCTACTGGTATTCTGTAACATGGAATGAAAATGACAAAAAGAATACTCCTTTCAAGTTTTCAGGCTGGATTGTTGTAAAAAACAGAGAATAACCAAATAATAATATTAAAAGCCGCTTTGGCGGCTTTTTCTTTTACAAAATGTGATAAAAATTTATTGATCTTCAATTTTGTTTAACAAAAATAGTTTTAACAATGAAAAAAATACTACTTCTTTTTATTTTATTGGTAACACAAATGGCTTACTCCCAGTCGGATTGTGTCACAGCAATTCCCATCTGTGGTAACTCTGACATTTCTTACACCCCTTCAGGGCCTGGAAATATTATAGAAATTCTTAACCAAAACGGAGGGTGTCTTAGTACCAATGAAAGATATACCGTTTGGTACACTTTCACAATATCCACACCAGGTACACTTGCATTTAAAATAAAACCTAACGACCAAACAGATGATTATGATTTTGCAGTCTATGGGCCAACCGCAAACGGATGTGCATCCTTACAGAACGCGAGTCATGTCTTCATACAGCCAATAAGATGTAACTATAGCGGAACTCCAGGAGATACAGGTCTGGATCTTGCTCTTGCTCCACCTGCAGTATTCCCTACCAATCCTCCCGGTAATACAGCCAGTATGAACAATGGTAAATGGAGCCCTTATATGGATGTGTTAGTAGGCCAGACCTATTATTTGGTCATTGACAACTTCAGTAGATCTGTGAATGGTTTTTCTTTAGAATGGACAGGTACTGCAAGCTTAAGCTCTGCATTTAACGATCCGGTTCTTTCTCCTTACCCATTCATCACTCCGGGAATTCCAGGAGCTACTCCTAATGATCCTAGCCAGGTGATGGTTTGTGCGCTACCTACGCAGTTTGATTTTTCAACACTTACTGCATCTATCATTAATGGCAACAGTTCTAACTTTAAGGTTACTTATCACAAAACGACCAATGACGCTCTTACAGGAGAAAACCCTCTTACAATAGCAACTGTAGACGCGGTAACAACATACTATTACAGAATTGTATATAAGGATCCGGATAACCTGAACAACCCTATCAACGGATGTTTCATAACAGGGAAATTTAAGTTTGTTAATGTAGGTATCTCAGCAAACGCGGCTACTTTATACTCTTGTAATAATAACGGAGCAGGTACTGCAAAATACAATTTGACAACAGCCAATGTATTTGGAGGAACCGGAGCAACGATTAAGTACTATGCTACTGTTGCTGACATGAATGCAGGGATCAATGAAATTACTGATCCTACCAACTATATTTCTCAGGAAACAACAGTATATGCAAAAGTAGTTTCCACTTTCGGATGTATAGCAACGACTACAATCAGATTATTATTCTTCCCAGCGGTTGTATTAAAAGATGCAGTAATTGAAAACTGTTATATTGATAAAGATATTACTCGTTCAACATTTGACCTTTCTAAGGCAGATATCGGAATAGCCGTTCCTACACCTACAGGGATTATCATTAAATATTATACATCAGTAGCTGATGCTAAAACTCAAACCAACCCAATTGCTACACCATTTAATTATCTTTCAGAAAGTAAAACGGTATATGCAAGAGTAGACAATGACAAGCAGTGCTATTCAATTTCTAAAATAGACCTGAAAGTATTACCTCCTGTAAAATCAACTGTATTAAAAGACAAAACGATTTGTGCTGAAGGCAAAACAACTTTGGATGCAGGACCTGGATTTGTAAGCTACGAATGGAGCACTGGTGAAACGACACAATCTATCAGCAATGTAGGAGTGGGTGTATATTGGGTAAAACTTCAGACCGGAAAATGTTTCACTCTTCAGGAAGTACGTGTACATGCGAGTCTTCAGCCTGTGATCTCAGGGATAGAAATTACCAATAACAGCATTACTGTTACTGCTACAGGAGGAGTTCCTCCTTACAAATATTCTGTGGACGGTGTAAAATGGCAGGATTCCAATGTATTCACAGGACTTCCTAGAGGTGAGAATACAGTGTATGTAAAAGACACTTACAACTGTACTCCTATCCAGGTGACTGTGACGGTTCCTAACCTTATTAATGCCATTACTCCAAACGGAGATAATGTAAATGATGTGATTGACTATTCAGCACTGGCATATAAGAAAAACCTTATCTTCATCGTGTATGACAGATATGGAAATAAACTTCATGAAGCCAACAAAATGAAAAATTTCACATGGGACGGAACAGCCTTTGGTAAGAAAATTCCAACCGGAACTTACTGGTACTCTATCTCTTGGAATGAAAACAATAAAAACAGTACCGAAACCAAGTATTCTGGATGGGTATTGGTAAAAAATAAAGAATAAGTTGTACTACATCTTTTTTGAAAAATCACCTCAGACTGAGGTGATTTTTTTTATCAACAGGTCGAACCTCCTGTTTACAGTATTTTCCAAAAGACTGCTAACAATTTGTTGAATACTATTTTTTTATTATTTTTTAAATAAACTATCTTTGCACCATGGCGCAGAAAGAAACATTATCATCCCTTACACACGGAAACTTTGCAAAAGAATTGTCTATTGCGGATGGAAAAATGCCTCCCAATGCAGTGGATTTTGAAAGACTTGTTATCGGAACTTTTTTGATTGACAAAAAAGGTCTTGACCATTCCATTGACCTTCTTACTCCAGAAGTATTTTATGATCCGAGACATCAGGTCATCTTTTCTACCATCCTAAAGCTTTATGAAGGAAACCAACCGGTAGACTTAATGACCATTATTCAGAATTTAAAAAAAGAAGATAAACTAAGCCAGGCAGGCGGTGACCACTATATCATCGATCTGACAATGGGAGTAAGCTCATCTGCCCATATTGAATATCATGTACGTGTTATTCTTGAAAAATATATCTTAAGAAGCCTTATTAATGTTTCTGCCAATGTTATTGATTCTTCATACAAAGAATCTACCGACGTTTTTGAACTTTTGGATAAAGCTGAGCAGTCTTTCTTCGAAATCACTAACGGAACGATTAAAAAAGGATTCGACACTGCCAATTCATTAGTAAAACAGGCTATTGATACGATTAAATCTTTAAAAGATAAGGAAGGACTTTCAGGGGTTCCCTCAGGATTCCGAGATGTAGATAAAGAAACCGGTGGATGGCAGAATTCTGACCTTATCATTATTGCCGCACGTCCGGCGATGGGTAAAACGGCATTCCTTCTTTCCATGGCAAGAAATATTGCAGTAGGACACAAAGTCCCAATGGCTCTGTTCTCTCTCGAGATGGCATCTGTACAGCTGATTACCAGAATGATCGCTTCAGAAACAAGGATTTCTTCTGAGAAATTAAGAAAAGGAACTTTGGATGATGAAGAATGGCAGAGACTATTCTCCAATGTATCTGAATTGGAAAATGCTCCTTTATATATTGACGAAACCCCTTCCCTTTCCATATTCGACTTCCGTGCAAAATGCCGAAGACTTGTAATGCAGCATGGAGTAAGAATTATCATGGTCGACTACCTTCAGCTGATGACAGCAGGAAGCAGCGGCGGAAAAGGAGTCGGGAACCGTGAACAGGAGATCTCCATGATTTCACGTTCATTAAAAGCGATTGCAAAAGAACTTAACGTTCCGGTAATTGCCCTTTCTCAGCTTTCAAGAAGTGTGGAAGCGCGTCCGGGAAAAAGACCTCAGCTTTCAGACCTAAGGGAATCCGGAGCAATCGAGCAGGATGCGGATATCGTATCTTTCATCTTCAGACCGGAATATTATAAAATTACCGTTTGGGATAATGATGAGGAAGGACAGGAAACTTCTACTGAAAACCAGGCCGAGCTGATTATTGCAAAGCACAGAAATGGTGCTACAGCAGATGTCAGATTATCTTTCTTAAAACATTTTGCAAAATTTGCTGATATTGAAGCAGCATTTGATGGAGGTGCCGGAGGTGGATACCCTTCCAACTTTAGTGAACCGAGCGGCTTTGATAAAATCAAGACAACCATTCAGCCAGGGGCAGCATTTGACCTTCCGGACAGCTCAAAACTTTCCGGTTCCTCAATGAATGACTTTGATGACGACGACGATTTTCCATTTTAAATAAAGACTGAAGTTTAAGAAAGTTCAGTTCAATTTCACAACCAGCAATTCAATTAAAAAGCAGATTTGAGAATCGAAATTTATACCGATGGGGCTTGCAGCGGAAATCCGGGAAAAGGCGGATATGGAATTCTCATGCGTGTTCCGGAAAAAAATTACCAGAAAACATTTTCCAAAGGTTTTCGAAAAACCACCAACAACAGAATGGAGCTTCTGGCTGTCATCACCGCATTGGAAAAACTGAAATCCACAGAAAATGATATCCATGTGTATACAGACAGCAAGTACGTCTCTGATGCAATCAACCAAAACTGGATCGCCGGATGGATCAAAAGAGGCTGGAAAAATGTAAAAAACCCCGATCTCTGGAAAAAATTCGTTGAGCTATACAATAAGCATACGCCTAAAATGCACTGGATAAAAGGTCACGCCGGGCACTTTGAAAATGAGCTTTGCGACAAATTAGCCGTAGCTGCAGCCGCTTCTTCAGATCTCGAAATTGACACCTATTTTGAAGGTCTTGACAGCAATTCTCTCTTTTAATTTTAATTAAAACAAATACAAAGCTCCTGCGCTATATTTATTATTTCATCAGAAGAAGCTCTGTTTATTAAAATATAATTAAAACTTTTAACAGAATTAACGTTAAATACATATTATTTGATCGGGATTTAATATCTTTACATATTAATCTAAGTCCCATCTACATGAATAAAAATCTATTATTGTATTTATCTGTTTTTTTACTCTGTATAGTCGGGAAGTCCTTTGCCCAGACTTATCAGCTTATCGGAAACCCAGTGACTACTACTGGCTGGACGATGGTTTCCCCCACGCAAGTAAACACAGATTTTATTCAGCTCACTCCGGACACCAACAACCAATCCGGTTCTATCAGGCTGAACGACCCTATTAACTTAAAGTATTGTGACAAATGGAGAGTGGAATTCGATTTCAGAATGGATTCCAATCAAACCTCCAACGGAGATGGTATCGCCTTCTGGTATCTGGCCAATCCGCCTGTTGCAAGTGTATTGGGATCTGGCCTTGGAGTATCCCAGAATGCAGTTGGTCTTGTCGTAGGACTTGATACCTATAACAATACTACGACTGCTACGATGAGCAAAGTACACGTTGCTTATGGACAGGTCCAAAATACCTCTGATACCAATAACGTTGAATTCTTCAATGTTCCTGGAAGTTCATTCCATTCTCCGGATCTGAATACAACCCAACCTTTTCAGGGAACTACATTCAAGCACGTTGAAGTAACGGCACAGGTAGATCCGGCCGCTCCTACCAGCTGGATCTTAAAAATAACAATAGACGGTAACGTCATCTGTAACCAATCTTTTGCTCCTTCAGGAACAGCTGCTGCAATGACTGTAGGATATTTCGGATTTTCGGCTTCTACAGGAGGTGCAAGATCAAGACATTCTATTAAAAACGTAAAGATTTATACTGATAAAGTTCCTATTTTGCAGAATTCAGCAACTCAGTCTTTCTGTCCAAATCCTACTACTGGATACGGATCTGTAAACCTGACTTCTTTCAATTCGCAATTTGTCAGTAATCCTTCAAATTATACATTTACTTATTATCCATTCGGAAGTTCAACGCCTATTGCAACTCCTACCAATTATCAATTCAACGCGAACGCAACCGTTACCGTTGTTATTAAAGATAATGCGGGACTGCTGTGTGATAACCCCGATGGTAAGATTTTATTGGTTCTTGCTCCTTTTAAAGCGGAAGATAAAACCATTACGGTATGTAATAATAACAAGGCAGGAACTGCCGCTTTCAATCTGAATACAGCACCTGTTACAAGTGTTCCGGGAGTTACTAAAAAATATTATAAAACGTTAGCAGACCTCAATGCAGATACGAATGAAATTCAAAACCCTGACAATTATATATCTGCTCCCGGAGTTGTGTATGTAAAAGTGACAACGCCGCAGGGATGTACTGGTTCAGCAAAAATCACATTGGCGTTCTACGCGGACACTCCCGTGAAAGAAGCGACACTAAGATCATGTTTCATTGAAAACAATATTTCCAGTGCTATTTTTAATTTGACCACAGCAGATGTGACTACCTTAACTACCGGTGCTGCCAAAAAGTATTACACATCGATAGCGAATGTTCTGGACGGAACCAATGAGATCATGAACCCTCTTCAGTATTTGTCAACAAGCACTGCAGTATACGCAAAAGTGACGGATGCCAACGGATGTTTCAATATTGCTAAAATCAATCTTATTGTATTGCCTCCTGTAAAATCTTCTGTACTGAAAGATAAAATCATTTGTATCGGTGAGAAAACAGATCTGGACGCAGGTCCCGGATTCAACGGTTATGAATGGAGTACCGGAGCCACAACGTCATCCATTAAAGATGTAGGAGTAGGTACTTATTGGGTAAAACTTAAAACCGGAAACTGTATCACTACACAGATTGTCAATGTAAAAGCATCTGCCAATCCAGTGATTTCCAGTATTGATATTGATAATAACAAGATTACGGTCAATGTATCAGGAGGAACTCCTCCGTACCAGTTTTCTCTGGATGGAGCGCATTGGCAGACCAGCAATATATTCACCGGACTTGCAAGAGGAGAAGTAAGAGTATATGTGAAAGACTTTTATAACTGTACTCCTGTTGAAGTTCAGATCACCGTACCAAATCTGATTAATGCAATCACTCCAAACGGCGATAATGTAAATGATTTCATTGACTATTCAGCACTCGCCTACAAGAAAAATCTGGTATTCATTGTTTATGACAGGTACGGAAATAAATTGTATGAGGCTGGAAAAATGAGAAACTTCACATGGGACGGAACAGCTTCCGGGAAAAAAGTTCTTACAGGGACTTACTGGTACTCTATCTCATGGAACGAAAATAATAAAGACAATACTGAAACCAAATACTCAGGCTGGGTATTGGTTAAAAACAGAGAATAAACTTTACCATCAGAAACTACCTCATTTGGGGTAGTTTCGGTATTAAAAAAGGCACTGCTCAGTCAGAGATTGACACCTCGCGTTGCCTTTTAAGACCCTTTTAA
This sequence comes from Chryseobacterium sp. KBW03, assembly GCF_003852415.1. Lineage (NCBI taxonomy): Bacteria > Pseudomonadati > Bacteroidota > Flavobacteriia > Flavobacteriales > Weeksellaceae > Chryseobacterium > Chryseobacterium sp. KBW03. The sequence continues at coordinate 250,473 of NZ_QAJO01000004.1, forward strand.
AATATTAAAAAAAACAATTTTATATCTAAGAACAAATAACATCACAATCCATCCACTATGAAAAAAGATATACTCATTTTATTGCTGGCTATCTTATTATGCTTGCCGGGAAAAACACTCTCTCAAACATATCAACTTACCGGAAACCCTGTAAATATAACGGGCTGGGATCTTGTCTCTGATGCTATAGTAAGCGGAGACTTTGTAAGACTTACCACCGATCAGACCAGCAGATACGGGGCTGTAAAATTATCCACTCCTATCACTCTAAGCTATTGTGATAAATGGAAAGTGGAATTTGATTTCAGAATTGACGGAAATGGAACTACACAATTTGGAAAAGGAGACGGCTTTACCTTTTGGTATCTGGCCAACCCTCCTACAGGATTCGTTTCGGGAGGAGGACTGGGTATTCCCGCCAATGCTTCCGGACTGATGGTTGGTTTTGATATCTTCAACAACACCACCGAAGGCCAGATGAGTAAAGTTCATATTCTGTATGGAACCAATAATACAGCAGGTAACAATATCGAATACAATACTACTCCAGGAAGTACATTCCACTCTCCGGACCTTATTGCCACTCAGCCTTTTGTAGGAGATACCTACAGACATGTTGAAGTAAATGGAGAAACAGACCTTACCAACCCAACAAACTGGATCATCAAAGTAAGAATAAACGGTGTACTTATCGCAGATCAGTCTTTTGCTCCTTCAGGGGGTGCAGTAGGAATGTCACAGGGATATTTTGGTTTCTCTGCAGCAACCGGAGGTGCCAGCGCGAGACATTCTATTAAAGATGTTAAAGTATTCGTAGATAAAGTTCCTATCTTAAGCAATACACTCACTCCATTCGTGTGTACAAATCCTGCTACCGGAAACGGTACTGTAGATCTTACTTCTTATAATTCCCAATTTGTAAATAATCCAGGAAATTATATTTTCACTTATTATGTATTGGGAAGCTCTACTCCTATCGCCAATCCTACGAGTTTCCAGTATTCAGGAAATACAACGATTAAGGTGGTTGTAAAAGATCCTACTTCTACTCTTTGTGACAATGGTGACGGGGTTATTCAGCTTAATCCTACTCCATTTGCAGCAACGGATGCCAGCCTTACCGGATGTAATAATAACAATGCAGGAACAGCAACCTTTGATCTTAATACAGCCGCTGTAACAACTGTTGCCGGCGTAACCAAGGAATTCTATCCTACATTATACGATCTTAATAATGACACCAACAAAATTACAAACCCTTCAGCCTATGCTTCTGCAGCAGCGGTAATATATGTAAAGGTAACCACTCCTCAAGGTTGTGTAAGCACATCTAAAGTTACCCTGAACATTTATCCCGTTGTTGTTGTCAATGATGTCGAAATAAAATCATGCTTTATTGAAAGCAACCCATCTATGGCTTCTTTTAATCTTGTAGCAGCGGTAGTTTCTCAGGGCGGGCTTACAAAAGAGTATTACCCATCATTGACCGATGCTATCACTGGAACAAACGCTATCGCTACTCCAACTGCCTATATTGCCCCTAACGGAGTTGCATATATTAAAGTATTCAGCGCAAACGGATGTTATTCTATCGCTAAAGTTACATTAACTGTAATAGCTCCTGTTTACTCAAGAACCTTACTTGACAAAACTATCTGTATAGAAAATACAACCACATTAGATGCAGGAGCCGGCTTCAAAAGCTACGAATGGAGCACGGGAGCAACTACACAATCAATCAAAAATGTGGGGGTAGGTACTTACTGGGTAAAACTTAAAACAGGAGATTGTATTGCTACACAAAAAGTAACCGTATACCCTTCCGACAATCCAGTGGTTACAACTATTGATATTTCAGGAAGTACTGTTACTGTATATGTGAATGGAGGAACCCCTCCTTACCAGTATTCTATGGATAATATCAGCTGGCAGGATTCTAATGTCTTTACCAATATTGCAAGAGGAGAAGCAAAAATATATGTAAGAGACGGTTATAATTGTATTCCTGTTGAAATCAACATTACTGTACCTAACCTGATTAATGTGATCACTCCAAATGACGATGGTATGAATGATTTTGTGGATTATTCTGCTCTTGCCAATAAACAGAATCTGGAAATAGCCATCTTCGACAGATATGGTTATAAAATGTTCCAGGCTGATAAAACAAATGGCTACAAATGGGCAGGTACTACCAATGGAAGTAAAAAAGTTCCTACAGGAAATTACTGGTATTCTGTTTCATGGAATGAAAATAATAAAAACAGCACTCCGATAAAATTCTCAGGCTGGATTGTTGTAAAAAACAGAGAATAATTACACTTTCCATCACATCAAAAGAATCACTCCGCCAGTCGGGGTGATTTTTTGTATTAACAAGCGGGAGATATTTCATTTTAACGGCTCTTTATTCATATTCAATTCTTAAATTTGTCATATGAATTATTTGGAAGCTTTAAGCAGAAGATATTCTGTAAAAAAATTCAATCATCAGATTATTCCTCAGGAAACTCTTCACAACATTCTTGAGTCAGGAAAGCTGTCTGCCAGTTCTCTGGGACTTCAGCCCTATAAAATTGTCATTGTTGAGAGTGAAGAAATGAAGCAGAAATTGATTCCCGCTTTCTATAATCCATCTCAGATTTCCACCTGTTCTCATCTTGTTGTCATTATTTCAAAGAAAATCATCGAAGAGAATTATATCCGAGGCTATTTTAATCATATTTCTGAAGTAAGGGATACTCCTGTAGAAAAGCTGGATCCTTTCAGAAATAGCATTAATCAGCATATCATCCAAAAAACACAGGATGAAATTTTCAACTGGGCAGAAAAACAGTCTTATATTGTATTGGCTAATCTTATGTACGCTGCCGCTATTGAAAGTATAGACTCCTGTCCTATGGAAGGCTTCCGTCAGGATCTTATAGAAGAAATTCTGAATATTGATCCCGAAACAGAGAAAGTAACTGTTACCCTAGCTTTAGGTTACCGTTCTGAAGAAGACCACTTCCAGCACATGAAAAAAGTAAGAAAACCAAACGAAAAATTGTTTAAATTTATTTAATATTTTAAACGATTGTACCTAAAGTAAGCATATGATAAAAGCGGATGTATTAGTAATCGGTTCCGGTATTTCCGGACTTTCCTATGCCATTAAAGTTTCTGAACAGCTCCCTGATGCCAAAATCATTATTGTAACCAAATCTGACGAAGACGAAAGCAACACCAAGTATGCACAAGGCGGTCTGGCTGTCGTTACAGATTTTCAAAATGATAATTTTCAAAAACATATTGATGATACCATGCGCGCCGGAGACGGAGAAAATAAGCGTGATGTTGTAGAAATGGTGGTAAGAGAAGCTCCCGCAAGGTTCAATGAAATTGTAGAATGGGGTGCTCAGTTCGATATGAAGAACGGCAAATTCGCTTTAGGAAGAGAAGGAGGCCACACTGAAAACAGAATCGTCCACCATAAAGATATTACAGGTTTTGAGATTGAAAGAGCTTTATTGGAAACAGCCAAAAGCAGCCCGAATATTGAAATTCTCGACCATCATTATGTAATTGATATCATTACACAGCACCATGTTCCCGGAAAAGAACTTAATGAAGGAGACATTCACTGCTACGGTGCCTACATTCTGGATGAAAAATCCAAAACAATCAAAAAAATCACTTCTAAAATAACACTGGTTGCTACAGGAGGAGCAGGGCATGTTTATAAAAACACAACCAATCCTACCATTGCTACAGGAGACGGAATTGCTTTCGTAGCCCGTGCCAAAGGAAAGGTTTCCAATATGCAGTATTATCAGTTCCACCCAACAGCTTTGTATAGCAAAATGGATGGGATGTTGTTTTTAATTTCAGAAGCAGTACGTGGAGACGGCGCCAAATTAAGAACAAAAAGAGGCGAAAAATTCATGCATAAATATGACGAGCGTGAAGAATTAGCATCCAGAGACATCGTTGCAAGAGCTATCGATGCCGAAATGAAAATTACCGGAGACGAATTTGTCGGCTTAGATTGTAAGGAAATGAATCATGAAAAATTCTTAGAACATTTTCCAAATATTTACAAAAAGTGCAGAGATGAAGGAATTGATCCGTTCACTCAATTGATTCCTGTTGTACCCGCCTGCCATTACTTAATGGGTGGTATTGAAGTAGACAGAGACGGACAGTCTTCCATCAGAAATCTTTTTGCTGTAGGAGAATGCACCAACTCAGGACTTCATGGTGCCAACAGACTCGCTTCCAACTCATTGCTTGAAGGCTTGGTTTTTGGGCACAATGCTGCCATGAAAACGGTTGCACTTCTGAATGAAAACAGCTTCAACTTTGATGATCTGAAAGCCGTTCCGGAATGGAATGAAGAGGGAATGAAAATCATGGATGAAATGGTCATCGTCAGCTACCTCAGAAAACAGCTTCAGGAAATGATGAGTGACCTGGTAGGTATCGTAAGAAGCAACAGACGTCTGAATATGGCTTTACAGAAACACCAGGAGATTGCAGCAGCAGTGGATGAAATCTACCACTACTCTATTCTTTCTCCACAACTTTCAGAATTAAGAAACTTAACAACCGTTGCCCATCTCATCATTAACCAGTCCATGGAAATGACCGAGAATAAGGGAGCGTTTTATAATAAAGATTTGGTTTAATTTTAATTAAACTAGTGAAAACCCTGAATTTAAACATCCTTACAACAGTCAATATTTTATTCTATTCAAGAATGATACTTTCATTGATTTGTGGTTTTGTATTATTGAATTTTTGGGTGAAAAATGGAAAAAATGATGATTTTCCAAATATAGTCATTCTTGCAGGAATACTATTTTCAGGACTGGCTTTGGGATTATATGGAATAACTTTATTAAAAAAAATTATTGTTCCCAGATCCAAATATCCTTTAGTCTTAAATCTTTTATGCAATATGAAAGGTTTAGGAAAACCAGATTATTATGGAAGTTTAAAATTTGATTTAAATAATATAATTAAAGATAATAAGCTACACTTAACTCTTTATTATATCAATAATCCTCAATATCCAATTTTAACATTCAATAAAGAAAAAATCATTTACTACACTCAAGAATATGATTGGGATAATTTTAAATGGAGCTATAAACTTATACCGCAAGGGCGAAAAGAAAAACAAGTATTAGAGTTTCAAGGTATTAATCAAAATAATATAAAAATAAAAGACATTATAGATTTTGAAAAAATAGATGCTAAGGAAAATGAAGTCCTTTTGCTCTTTATCATTCATGACATATTGTTCGGAAAAAGATCTTCCTTTTATTACTAAAATCAAAAATATGAAAAGACCAAGCTACGTAACCGATAAAGCATTAAAGACATTCATAAAAAATGCACTTGAAGAAGACATCCAGGATGGTGATCACTCTACGCTGTCTACCATTCCTCAGGATCTTGTACAAAGTGCAAAGCTTTTAGTAAAACAAGACTGTATTCTTGCAGGTGTTGAGCTGGCAGAAATCATTTTCAATACTTTTGATAAAAATCTGAAAGTTGAAGTTTTTATTAAAGACGGAACTCCTTGTAAATTCGGAGATGTCGCACTTATTGTAACAGGAAGCGCAAGATCGATCCTTTCCACAGAGAGATTCGTTCTTAATTGCATGCAGAGAATGAGCGGTATTGCCACTCTTACCCATGACTGGGATTCAAGATTGGTAGGTACAAAAACTAAACTTTTAGATACCAGAAAAACAACGCCAAACTTCAGAATGTGTGAAAAATGGGCGGTTGCAATAGGAGGTGGAACCAATCACAGATATGGTCTTTATGACATGATCATGCTGAAAGACAACCATATTGATTACAACGGAAGCATCACCAATGCCGTGGCAATGGCAAAGGATTATGTTAAAAAGAATAAGAAAAAGCTAAAAATAGAGGTTGAGACAAGAAATCTTGAAGAAGTTCAGGAAGCTATCAAAGCAAAAGTTGACAGGATCATGCTTGATAATATGGATGTGAAAACAATGGAGCAAGCTGTAAAAATGATCAACGGTTCATGTGAGTCTGAAGCTTCAGGGGGAATTACCCGTGAAATGTTAAAAGAAATCGCGTCAACAGGAGTCACATATATCTCTGTAGGAGCCCTTACACACTCAGCTGAGAATATAGATTTGAGTCTCAAAGCAGTGAAATAGCGTTGAATTTTTAACAAAAACACCCCCACTTTATTAAAAATACAATAACATGACTTTTTTCATATTAAAATTCGGTTTTTAGCCAAAACACTGAAAAACAACAAATTAACATTATTAAGACTGAGTAAAAATTAACATTGAGTTAATAATAGTTAAATTTTATTTTGCGAATTTTGCAGAAAATTAAATCTAACTATTACTAACGATTATGAAATTAATCAACAAATCGATACTAACTGCGGTTATTACTTTATCTACAGCTAGTGTTTATTACGCTCAACAAGTTCAGGATACAGCTCAAGCTAAATCCAAAGATATTGATGAGGTAATCCTAAGAGGTGTTACGGATATCGCTAAAGATAGAAAAACACCTGTTGCTGCATCTACCATTAAAGCAGCACAGCTTGCAGAAAGATTAGGTAACCAAGAGCTACCTGAGATTTTGAACACTACTCCATCTGTTTACGCTACAAAATCCGGAGGTGGTTTTGGTGATGGAGGTCTTACAATAAGAGGTTTCGAATCAAGAAACATCGCTGTAATGGTAAACGGTATGCCAGTTAACGATATGGAAGGTGGTGCTGTTTATTTCTCAAACTGGACTGGATTATCTGATGTAACAAGTACATTACAGGTTCAGAGAGGTTTAGGTTCTTCTAAATTAGCTATTGCTTCTGTAGGAGGTACAGTAAACTTCCTTACCCGTTCTGCTGATATGAAAAAAGGAGGGGTAATCAGATTAGGTGTTGGTAACAACGATTATTTAAAAACTTCTTTCTCTTACAATACAGGGAAATCTAAAGATGGTGTTTCTGCATCATTCTTAATGAGCAGACAAGCCGGAGGTACTTATATTGAAAATACTGATTATGAATCTTATGCATATTTCTTTGCATTAGGGTATGAAATCAATAAAAAACATAACTTACAGTTTACTGTAACTTCTGCTCCTCAGTGGCACGATCAAAGAACTTTTGCTCCAACTATTCAAAATTACATCAACTATAATCCTGATCACGATGGATCACCTTACAGAAGATATAATTCAGATTTTGGATACTACACTGATGCTTCAGGAAATAAAGTTGCTTTAGCTAACAGATCAAACTATTATGCTAAGCCGGTAATGATGTTGAACTGGGACTGGACAATGAGCGAAAAGTCTAAGTTAAGTACAGTTTTATACATGTCTAACGGTAGAGGTGGTGGAACTGGTGAACTTGGTAGAGTAGGTGGAAAAGGAATTACTGATTTCTACGATACAGCAGGTCACTTCAACTATGACGCTATTTTTGCAGCTAACGCAGCTGTTAATTTAAATACTGCAGGTGCAGGAAGTACTTTGGTTCGTAGATCAAATATCAACTCTCACAACTGGTATGGTATCTTAGCTAACTTCCAACATAAAATCAACGATAACTGGAACTTCTCAATAGGGACAGATGATAGATATTACTATGGTTACCACTATCAAGTTCTTACAGATCTTTACGGAGCTGCAGGATACAAAGATAATGCGAACAAAAACATAGCAGCACCAAGAATCGTAAATGCTCTTTATGATTACAAAAAACTTGCTTGGAATCCTTTCGGAGGTAAAATGGCTCCAGCTGAAGATCAGGTAGGATACAGCAACGACGGAGAAGTACTTTGGTACAGTGGATTTGCACAGGTAGAATATACTAAAGATAACCTATCTGCATTCTTACAAGGTTCCGTATCAAACCAAGGATATCAGAGAATTGATAACTATGTAGTAGACGGAAGTACATTAAAAGGTCAAACTGTAAATACTAAAACAGGATTTAAAAACCTTTTTGGATATAATATTAAAGGGGGTGCTAACTATAACATTAACGAACACCACAACGTTTTTGCTAACTTAGGGTACTATAGCAAGCAGCCTTTCCTTAACACAGTTTATCCAAGTAACCAACAACTTGTAAATCCAAGTCTAACTAACGAGAAGATTTCTTCTGCTGAAATTGGATATGGATTCAGATCTGGACAGTTCAGTGCAAATGTTAACGTATACAGAACACAATGGAAAAACAGATGGTTGAGAAAAACTAGTCAAACGTTTACATTACCTGACAATACAACAACTACAGGTTATGCAGAAATCAACGGTATTACTGAGGTTCACCAAGGTGTAGAATTTGATGGAGTATACAAACCTAACCGCTTCTTAGAAATTCAGGGGATGTTCTCTTGGGGAGATTATTATTACAAAGGAAATGCTTCTGTAGCTGCATTTGATGATAACAACAACCCGCTTACTTTATCTGGAGCTTCAGGTAATGAATTATATTTGGATAAAGTAAAAGTTGGAGGATCAAGCAACAACAGTATCCCTCAAATGACTGCTTCATTAGGACTTACTGTAAAACCAGTAAAAGACCTTAATATCTTTGGAACATGGAGATATGTTGGTAAATTATACTCTACAGTTGATGTAGGAGCGTTCACCAATGTTTCTGCACAAGAAAGAGGAGTATTGAAATTACCCGATTTCAACTTATTTGATGTAGGTTTCTCTTACAAAATCAGATTACAAAACGAAGCTCAGTATTTCACTATCGGAGCTAACGTTTACAACCTATTTGATAAAATTTACATCTCTGACTCTGCTACAAGTATTTTTGCTAATGATGTTCCGACTAAACTTGCAGACGGATCAAACAACACAGCAAAGAAGACATATGAGCAACTTGGTATGATGTACAATGGTATTGCAACTGGTAACCGTGCTTATTTCGGTTTCGGAACTACTTGGGCTGCAACCTTATCATTCAACTTCTAATAATATCATAATATTAGATTTTATAAATATCAATCCCGGCTTCGAGCCGGGATTTTTGTTATCTTTGTGTACAAAAAAATAGGATTATGGATTTTTACAAGATTTTTCTTAGTGCACACAAAGGATTTGGATATTTAGAACTTCTTTTGGTTGCATTATTTATCATTGCACTTTTAGCTACCATGTTTGGCTTCAGTGGAAAAGTGAACAAATTTCTAAAGAAGACAACGCTCTTCACGATGATTTTCTTCCACGTTCAGTTTTTATTAGGAATATGCTTGTTATTCATATTTTCTCCAGGTTTCAAAGCTGCTTTAGATGCAGGAACATTAATGAAAGACCCTTACAGCAGACAAACATTTGTTGAGCACCCTTTCTCTATGTTAATCGCAGCAGTGTTGATGACCATTATTAACAAAAAAGTAAAATCCAACGACACGATCTCTCTGGGAATCGTTATTATGGGATTGATCGCAGCAGGTTTATTTGCATTTGCGTTCCCTTGGGTAAGAGTCTTTGGAGCTTAAAATAGATAAAGAAATTATATATGTTATAATTTATAAATAGTTTAATCTTAAATTTTTAATTAAATCAATGAAAGTAGCTGTAGTAGGTTCAACAGGAATGGTTGGACAAGTTATGCTTAAAGTTTTGGAGGAGAGAAACTTCCCTGTAACAGAATTAATCCCGGTAGCATCCGAAAGATCTGTAGGCAAGAAGGTGAAGTATAAACAGAAGGAATTTACTATTGTAAGCATGAAGGACGCTATAGCTGCCAAACCGGATATTGCAATCTTCTCTGCAGGTGGTTCTACTTCTCTTGAATTCGCTCCGTTATTTGCAGAAGCAGGAACAACAGTAATTGATAATTCTTCTGCATGGAGAATGGACCCTGATAAAAAATTAGTCGTTCCTGAAATCAATGCTGATGTTTTGACTAAAGAAGATAAAATCATTGCAAATCCGAATTGTTCTACCATTCAGTTGGTAATGGTTCTTGGACCTTTGAACAAGAAATATGATTTAAAAAGAGTGGTTGTTTCTACTTACCAATCTGTAACAGGAACAGGTAAAGCTGCTGTAGACCAGTTAAATGGTGAGATCAGCGGAAATGACTCTATCGAAAAAGTATATCCTTATCAGATCTTCAAAAATGCATTGCCACACTGTGATGTATTTTCTGATGATGATTACACAAAAGAAGAGATCAAACTGATGAAGGAACCTAAGAAAATTCTAGGAGACGATACCTTCAACTTAACAGCAACCGCTGTAAGAGTTCCGGTACAGGGAGGACATTCTGAAAGTGTAAATATTGAATTCGAAAATGAATTTGAACTGGATGAAGTAAGAAAGATCTTAGCTGAAACCCCTGGTGTAATTGTAATGGACGATGTGAAAAACAACCATTACCCGATGCCACTGTACTCAGAAGGGAAAGATGAAGTTTTTGTAGGAAGAATAAGAAGAGACCTGTCACAGCCCAAAACGCTCAACCTCTGGATCGTAGCAGACAATCTGAGGAAAGGAGCAGCAACAAACGCTGTACAAATCGCAGAATACCTTGTAGCAAACAACTTAGTATAAACTAACAAAATAAAAAAGAGTCTCAGAATTGAGATTCTTTTTTTTATCAAACACTTTATGAATACCCAGAAAAATACCCACAAAGAGAAAATAGGATTTCAAAAGCTGATTGCAGCATTTGGAATCATCCTTTTCGTAGGAAAGATTATTGCCTGGAAGCTCACCAATTCTGACGCTGTATTTTCCGATGCTATGGAAAGTATCGTCAATGTCATCAGTGCATTCATGGGGCTCTATTCCCTTCATCTTGCTGCCAAACCCAAAGATGAAGACCATCCGTACGGCCACGGAAAAGTAGAATTCGTCACCTCCGGGATTGAAGGCGCCCTGATTGCTATTGCCGGCATTATGATTATTTATGAAGGGATTCACAGTCTTATCGTAGGAAAAACGCTCAGCAAAATAGATCTGGGTATATGGATCATTGCTGCCACTGCCGTTATTAATTATCTTCTGGGATATATTTCCATAAAAAAGGGAGAAAGAGAAAATTCTCTGGTTTTAATTTCATCAGGAAAACATCTGCAGTCTGATACCATTACAACCCTTGGTGTGGTAGCCAGCTTAGTGATTGTTTATTTCACTAAAATCTATTGGCTCGACTCTGCAGTAGCATTAACTTTTGGGCTTTATATCATCTTTGTAGGCTATAAAATCGTCCGAAAATCGTTGAGCGGTATTATGGATGAACAGGATCCTGAAATACTAAACCAGGTGATCAGAATTCTTGAAGAAAACAGACACGTAGAATGGATTGATGTACACAATATGAAAATTCAGCAGTTTGGTTCTTCTCTTCATATTGATGCTCATATTACCCTTCCGTGGTATTATGACCTTCGGGATGCTCATGGTGAGATGGAAAAAGTAATTATCCTTCTTGCTAAAAATATGAAAAGAAGTATTGAGTTCAATTTTCATATGGATGACTGTAAACCGATTTCATGCCCGGTCTGCCAGATCAAAGAATGTCCTGTCCGTGAAAAAGACTTCGTAAAACGTGTAGAATGGACTCCGGAAAATATCACCAGTGTTGATAAGCACACTGCAGAATAGGTCACGCAAATTGGTTAATTTGTAAATCTTCTCAGCTGCCTTTACCAATCATCTGCTTTCTGTAATAAAACATCGGGACAATCAATAGGATAATCAGGGGCTGAATTACAAATCTTCTCATATAAAAAGAAAAAAGATACCCTATTTCAAATTGATCATGAATACAATACAGATAAATCGGCAGAGCAATTGCAAAGACAATTAGCATCATCACGGCTCCCTGTACTGCCCATTGTTTGTTTTTAAATAAGCCATAGATAATCAGGCATGAAAACAGGAGATTTAAAACAAACCTGAAGACATGTCCAAGAATCAGTTTTCCCCATTCAAATGCAGGGAATTCAATATTTTTATTCGCTTCATGAAAGTAAGTAAGGAAAGGATCATAAAAAAGACGGTCCTCCAGAACTCTTACACTTATCAATCCGCAGATTCCTGCAATAATCAGAAGCCAGTTAAGAATTTTCATGTTTTAACGCAAAAAGTTTAATCCAGATCAGCCAAAGTACAACAACACTCCCATAAATGATGGCAGGGAAAATAAAATCATGAAACATTTTACCATACTCTTTATAATCTGACATTACGATATTCAATCCGATGATTCTTAGAAGATTCATTATATACAGGATAACCAATCCTACCCCAACAAAGACAAAAGTCTTCATCCCTTTATAAAAAGCAAAAACAAATGAGACAAATAGAATGATGACAGAAACAGCATTGCACCCCTCTACCATTCTCGTCTCATAGCGTTGGTTAACATAAAACCAAACCTGTTCATTCTTTACATCATCATAAAGTTCCGTAGGATAGCCTATGGCATTCTGCAGAACAACTACCTGATTGGCAATGAGTCTTGAAAAAGAATCCAGCCCGGAATCTTTACCACTATTCAGGTAGAACTGATAAGCAAAAAGCAGCACCAGATAAATAATAATAAAACGCAGTAAAATACCTAAAACAGGTTTAAAGTCTTTCAGCATAGTACAAAGATAAAAATTAGACTGTAATATCCTGAATTTGAATCAAGAAAGTTAATAACCAAGGATAATATCCCATTATCACGGGATATAAAGTTGAAATTTTTCTTAAAAACCTGCAGTAAAATTAATATTCAACAATCCATTTTATATCATCAGGATAACATTCTTTTCCTCATATTTTCTACTTCTTTAAACTATAATTTCCAACTCATGTTAATTTAGTATATTTGTTTCCATATTATGACTTCTGAAAACGCAAAACGATTTTTTGAAAACCATTTGGGTAAAAAATCTTCCGAATTCGTCACATTAGCTCAAAGCGGTTCTGCGAGGGTAAACTTCCTCGCCACTGTCACTTCTGAAAAATATATCATTACTTACAATGAAAATATTCCGGAAAATGAAAGCTTTCTTTACTATTCCAAAATATTCTCAGAACTGAGCCTTAACACTCCTTCCATTCTTGCTGTTTCTGAAGACAGAAAAATGTATATCCAGGAGTTTTTGGGCCAACATACCCTTTCAGAGGTGATCGCCAAGGAACAACTATCTCCCACCGTAAGATCTTTGGTAAAGCAGACATTAGAAAAGCTTTTCCGGATGCAAATACAAACTCAAGGGAAAATTGATTTTTCCAGAACGTTTGAATATGAAAGCTATGATGAACTTCCCGTGATTCATGATCTTTATTATTTTAAAAACTTTGTAGCCGATGTCCTTGAGCTCGAATACAACAAATCTACTCTTCTGAAAGAATTCAAAAAGATTGCAATACTCATTGAAAACATTGAACCTAAAGGAATTATGATCCGTGATTTTCAGGCAAGAAATATCATGGTAGATGAAAAAAATGAAGTTTCTTTCATCGATTATCAGTCTGCAATGAAAGGACCATTACTATATGATGTCATCTCTTTCCTTTTCCAGGCTAAAGCCAATTTCCCGGAAGATTTCAAACAGGAAATGCTGGATTTTTATATTCAGCAGTTTGAAAACCCTGAAACGAGAATCCAGTTGAGAAATGCAGTTATGCCTATTCAAATGATGAGATTTTTACAGGTTTTAGGAGCATATGGGTTCAGAGGATTGATTCAGAGGAAACAACACTTCATGACCAGTCTGGAGAAAGGAATTCAAAATATAACACAGTTTGCCGACTCCTGGGAACAGATGAATAACTATCCAGAGCTGAAAAAAGTAATCCAACAGTTGACATCAGAGAGAGCAAAACAAAAAATTGAGGAAATATTAAATAACTAAGTTTTCGGCTCCGCTCAGAATTACAGATTGAAGTATTTGAGCAAAGTAGAAAGTACTTATAACATCACTAAATAAACCTTAATGGTTTAAAAATTAAAAAAGAATATGCTACACATCGAGATACACAGTTTTTCATACAAGAAAGGAGGAATTCCTAAAGACAATTCAGGAAACGGCGGAGGCTTCGCTTTTGACTGCCGTGGAATTTTAAATCCCGGAAGAATTGAAGAATATAAAATCCAGACCGGAAACGATATAGGAGTTCAGGAATATCTGGAAACAAAAACGGAAATGCCAACGTTTTTAGAATTGGTAAAATCTCTTGTTTCCATTAACATTGACGATTATCTTGAAAGAGGCTTTGAGCACCTGCAGATCAATTTCGGGTGTACAGGAGGACAGCACAGATCGGTATATTCAGCAATAAAAATCGCCGAATTTATCAGAGAAAAATATCCTGAAGGAACTGAGATCACCCTTCATCATGATGAACAACCACAACTGAACATTAGTAATAAGTAGTGAGGCATAAGTAATTTTCTTCTCATACTTATATTACTCATTATCAATCACTCATTACTTATAATATTATGAAAGCTCTAATTTTCGCAGCAGGGAAAGGTACCAGGCTTAAACCTTTTACAGATCATCATCCGAAAGCATTAGCAAAGGTGAATGGTATTCCACTCCTTGAAAGAAATATCAATTACCTGAAAAGTTTCGGGATCACAGATTTTGTGATCAACATTCATCATTTTGGGAACCAGATTGTTGATTTCTTAAATAAAAACAATAATTTCGGATGTAAGATTGAGATTTCTGATGAAACCAATGAACTTCTTGAAACCGGTGGCGGCTTGATTTTTGCAAGAAAATTTCTTGATCATGGAGAAGATTTTTTAATCATGAATTCTGATATTCTAACCGGGCTGAACATCAATGCTTTGGTAGAATACCACAAAAAGATAAAAGATTTTGCTACTTTAGCGGTTTCGGACAGAGAAAGTTCGAGAAAACTCCTTTTCAACGATGATATGGTTTTGAGAGGCTGGCTGAATGTACAATCAGGAGAACAGAGACTGGCAGAATTCAACAAAGGTTTTAAAGCTCTTGCTTTCAGCGGAATTCATTGTATCAATCCTGTCATCTTTGAAAAAATAAAAAGAACAGGCAAATTTTCTGTTATGGAAGAATATCTGGATCTGATGCAAACCGAACATATACACGGATTTGTACATGACAGCATCCTTATCGATGTCGGAAGACCGGCATCCGTAACAGAAGCCGAAAAACATTTTAAATAAAATTTTGCAATGGAAATTGACGGAACTAGGGATGAAAGTTTAGTAAATCCAGAACTTGACATAAACGAAACAAAACTACATAATAGCTTCAGACAAAAAACCTGGGACGAAACCATCGCTAAAGACAGCTGGATGGTTTTCAAGGTGATGGCTGAATTTGTAGACGGCTATGAAAAACTGGCCAAAATTGGCCCATGTGTTTCTATATTCGGGTCAGCACGACTGAAGCCGGAGAATAAATACTATGAAATGGCTGTAGATATTGCTGAAAAGATCACTAAATTAGGTTTCGGAATCATTACCGGAGGCGGTCCGGGAGTGATGGAAGCTGGAAATAAAGGAGCATTCAATGCTAAAGGTAGATCTATCGGACTTAATATTGACCTTCCTTTTGAACAGCATTTTAATCCTTACATCAATAAATCCTATTCTATGAATTTTGATTACTTTTTCGTGAGAAAAGTAATGTTTGTAAAATATTCTCAAGGTTTCGTGGTTATGCCGGGAGGTTTCGGGACATTGGACGAGCTGACTGAGGCGATGACCCTGATTCAGACCAACAAAATAGGAAAATTTCCAATCGTTTTGGTAGGAAGTGAATTCTGGGGAGGATTATTAGATTGGTTCAAGGCAACGCTCTTGAAAGAAGGGATGATTGCTGAAGATGATTTAGATCTTTATCGTGTGGTAGATACTGCTGATGAGGCTGTAGCACATATTAAAGCTTTTTATGATAAGTATTCTGTGAATGTAAATTTTTAATTGGCATATTATTTGTGACTTATAACTAACAAGTATGATTGTAAATCTATTAATTAAGATGAAAAAACTTTTATATATATCAGGTATTTTAACATTTTTTGTGTTAACGAGTTTTATGTATGTAGACTTTTTCTCTTCAATGACCAAAGTTGACTATATTGATGGAAGCAAAACATTGAAGTTTACCACAAAAATGAATACAAGCCATATCTCTGACGCTATTAAAATTAACCCTAATACGGCTGGATTTGAAGCAGAGGTGAAAAAATATGTGAACAATAATTTTGATGTATTTGTCAATGGGTCTCCTAAAACGATTACCTTCACAGGAAGTCAGGTCAGTGGAGAAACTGTATGGGTGTATTTTGAGACCGGAGGCGTTTCGGATATCAGCACCTTAAAGATTAAAAATACGATCCTTTTAAGCGCTTTTCCTAAGCAGATCAATCTGGTGAACATTGCCTACAAAGGCAGCCAGAAAACAATGAATTTTCAAAGAGGAAAAGAAGTGAACGAGGTTTCTTTTTAAACGTGAATTAGATTTAACCATTATAAAATGGGTACCCTGGAAAGTTGAACTTTTCAGGGTATTTTTTTTGCATTCCAAAAAATCACATCCAGGAGATAAGCTAAGTACAAATACCTAATCTCAAATTTCAGCATTTACACTCTAATATTTTCATTTTCAGCAATGTACATTTGTATTGTAATTACAACCAAATACGTGAAGCCGTATCACTTTAATAACGGGGCGAAATCTGAAAAGCCAAATGAGTAAGAAAACACCAAACTAAAACTAAGTATCATGGAAGATGTAGAACTTAAATCATCCAGCCAGGCAATAGATGTCCTGATTGTAATAGACACGGATTATGTACGAGCAAATTATAAAAGTCCTAGTACGGATCCTAATAAACCTGTAGGAATTGATCATAACAGCCAGCACATGATCGTTTCCAACGCCAACGCTATTTCCGGGCAGGGTTCAGCTGATCTGAACTTCAGCGCAAGAGCCGGAGATACGGTTTCTTTCAGAGGAACTTCAATCTATCAGAATTCGGATGACGCAGTTATTATTTATAATATTAAATACTGGTCCGGAGATCAGGTTTTTAATAATTTCGTATACAATTCTGTTAGAAGAAAGCAAGCTGCTGTACCGGATGTAAATTCTCTAAACGGCCTCCCTGCCACCTCTGCAGATATCACTTTCGCCAGTATCGACTCTAAGGTAAGATCAACAGGGAAAGAGAACTTCTATGTACAGTTCGGACTTTATATTTTAGATCCAAATGACAGTAACAAACAGATTCTGTACGGTTACTTTTACTGGGATCCAACAATTACAGTTAAATAAAAGAAAATAAAAAACCACTGCTGATGCGGTGGTTTTTGTTTTTAAATAACTTAGAATCCTGTAGACCAGAAAAGGATATCAAGATCTAATTCACTAATATCAAAATCATCCTGATAATCTTTAAAACCAGACTTGTTTTTCAGTTCCTCAATAGCATTTTCTGCTTTTTCTAAAGATGAAAATACTCCAATATATCTTTCGTCATCCAGAAAGGTGTGTATTGTATAATAATGACTGACACTAAAAACAGTATTCAAACCTAATTCCTTAACCGAAATACAGTTTTCATCTATCACATCACCTTTCTCAATATAATCACGTCCCATTTCCCCGATAACCTCCTGAAATCCTTCATTCCAATGTACTTTATCCATAATATAACAATCCGTAACAAAACATTCAGGATAATCTCTGAATCCAGGGAGAATAACCGCTTTGGATTTTAGCTTCTCCAAGCCTTCAACACTATTGCAAAAACCAAGAAATTTGGAAGCTGTATGGGACTCATCGGTATAAGTATGATTTAAGGCATAAATGAAATATTTCATTTTAAATATGTATTCTCTATTTTAATATTATTTTCAGAAATAAAAATATAAAATTTTCGGCTTCTTTAAAATCAAAATTGTTATTAAAATAAAATCAGGCAGATCTTACGAACTGCCTGATTTTTATAAAGTATATTAGAAAGATATTCTATCTAATGTATTACTCAATTTTGATGTTATCAATCTGAAGATCGTAATTTCCACTTGTTCCGGTTTTGATAGCGAACATATCTTTTCCGGCTGTTGTGTTAATATCAGCAATACCTGTAAGGGTAAGCTCAACTAATCTCCACTGTCCGTTTGTATTGATAGATCCTGTATAAGAGTTGGCACTTTCTACCCCTAAAGTAGCACCTGTAGAGAATGTACCTAAGTTAAATACATAGAAACCTCCACCTGCTTTATATACGTTGAAAGAAAGAGTTTTTCCTGTTGCAGTACCTTTGATATACATAGTGATTCTCTTCGGAGTAGCAGGGATTCCTGTAGTAGCGATAGATGTAAATACATAATCGTTAGCAGTAGGTGTTCCTTTGATCTGAAGTGAGTTTGTATTGTTGTATCCTAAACCAACACCTTGAGTTGCATAAGGCTTAAGTCCGAAAGTGTTTACACTGGTTAAGAACGTTGCCCAGTTTTCAAAATCAGATCCTGCGAAAAGATTTACAGCACTTGCAGAAGGAGCTTCAGGCTCACCTGGGTTGAATCTGTCGTTAGGGAAGTTCATATCATCAAGAGTTCTGATATAAGCCTGCTCTGTATAAGTTGTCGTGTTGCTTGTACCTGTATAACGGCTTAAAAGAAGAACGATATCACCACTTTTTGCATATTTAGGAGAGATAGGAGACTTCGCAAATGTTGCATAGTTGCTGAAACGAAGGTCTAATCTACCTGCTTTTTTATCCGTAATATAACGGTCACCTGTAGCTGATTCGTCAGCAAAAGTTTTTGTCAATTCAGGATCTTCATACTGAACATTCTTAATTTTTACAAGCTGGTTGATGTGAGCACCATTTTTAAGAGCATCAGCGATAGAGTTGAATTCTAATGGCTTGATTGCAGTGACTACAGCCTTTTGTCCATCACAAACTCTTGCCATGTAATTTGAAACCTTATTTGGGTTGATTCTACCGATAGGATAGTTAGGATCAAAAGAACCTACTTTAATATTCCCGTTAACCCCCTGAACGATCAATCCTTTTAGGTTGATTCTAACTAAAGATCCAGTTGGGAAATCAAGATATTGGTTTCCTCCGTCGATATCAATTTCGATACCTTGTGTTGGGTTTTCAGGCTTATCCTGAAGGAACATCATTTTGTAGATGTTTCCAGACTCATCACTTGAAGATACATATGCTTCAACGATATAATCTTCCTTAATGATATCAGCTTCAAGCGGTTTTACTTTTGCAATGGTTGCAAGGTCTGATAATTTATGGTTAGCTGCTGCAAATTTGTTGGTACATTTGATTTCCGGCACATCATAATCATCGGTTTTTACACAAGACGAGAACGCCAGCATTGAAATGGCAGTAAAGATCGCCGCTTTAAAATATATATTTTTCATTGTTTTCGATTTTTAATTTAATTTTTTTAGAATCTGAATTGAAGGTTCACAAAATAAGATCTACCCTGGTTATACCAATATTTAGGAGCGAATACCATGTTTCCGCTGTCATAATCATTAGCATAGTCAGTATAGTTAACGTTTCTTGTCTGCTCAAATCCGCCTGTAATAAAGTTTCTGTTATTAAGGATGTTATTTACAGATGCAGACACCAATACATAATACTTACCAATCATCCAAGACTTACCTGCATTCACATTGAAGAAGAATGCTGAAGGTAGTTTTGTAGGTGTAAGAACTCTTGCAAGCTCTTCATCATTTACGTTGTCATAAGGTACTCCCGGTGTATTAGGGTTTGTGTAGAATCTAGCAGTTCTGGTTACCGGAGACGGATCTAAGAACGAATGTCCGAAGTAATTCCATGTAGCTCCTAACCACCAGTATTTAGGGCTGCTGTAACGAAGACCTAAAGTATATGCCTCCTGAGGAGTTCCACCCTGTCTGTAGTTTTTAAGAGTAGCTTCACCCATGTTGGTATAAGATCTTGATACTACATTTCCATTTCCGTCAAGTTCTCTGAATGTTCCAACAGCATCAGATGCAAAATAAACGGTAGGATTATTAGTATAAGTATACTGTCCTAAGCTTAATAATCCACTTGCTGTCAAAGTTGGAGTAACTTTCACCTGTGCACCAAGTTCAATACCCATATTTCTCTTGTCTGCTCCTGCCAGTACCTGAGTAATAAAAGCACCGTCCTGAATAGGAGCCTGATCTCCGCTTTCAGTAAGAGTAGTCAGCTTAACTCCCTGTGCGAAATATCTCTGTACACTTGTTTCATTTTGAGTATTAACAAGGTAACCTGTCAATCTAAGTTTAACAATCGGAGTAGAGATTACGTAGCTCAAGTCGTTTGCATCAACAACAACGTTCTTGATACCCGGAGTCGTAACACCACTTACTCTTGTATTAAAATAAATATCATTCAAGAAAGGAGACTGAGAAAAGTAAGCCCCGTTATAAACCAGGAAGTTTCTACCATTGATTTTATACGTAACCTGACCTTTAACACCTACATTCCAGAAGTTTTGATCTCCTCCTTTTCCGTAAGATGACTCATACAAATAGTGCTGGAACAATCCTTCTCTGCTGTTTGTTGTATAACCGAATAATCCGGAAATAAAAACATCAAATTTCCCTGTTGCGAATTTGAAAGCAGGGTTTATTTTAAATTCCTGTCTTCTGAAAATATAGCTGTATCCGATTTTGTCACCTTCTCTTTTGGCAACATCGGTGTCACTTTCTCTTGTATTGAATTTCCCCCAAGCGCTTCCTGCAGTTGTATTGGATGCAAATGCGTCCATATTCAGGGCAAAATCAGCACCTAAAAGATCATTTACTTCTCTGTACTGTTCAGATCTGTAGTTCTGGTAAGATAAGTTTAAAATGAAACGGGAAGTATCATTAAAGTTATACGTATAGTGCGTAGCAAAATTCCATACTTTATCATCTTTCACATCATCCACAAGATAATAAGCCGCTCTTCTTCCACCAAGCGTAGCATTATATTCTATGTTCCTGTTGGCATTATAAAGATTATCCCAGTTGATCTGTGTGTGTGATTGGTCATCATTCGTCCACCAGTCTCTTGTGATTCCAACATTGGCTGCTTGTTCCGGAGCTGGATTTTTATAGTTTAACCAATAACTTGGTAAATTACGGTAATACGTTGGCGAAGGGTTATTCGCTCTGTACCAATCTAATCTTGAGCTGTATTCTTTACCGAACTGGTAAGAAACAGACGTCCATAATTGAGAGTTTTTATTGATTTTCCAGAAGTCCTGTAATTGAATCATTGGCTGGAAACCTCTTTTTACTCTTTCATTTCTTTTGTCTCCGTTCTGCCATCCCCAGTAAGAGTTGTAATGAACTCCTCTGAAGTCATATACTTCCTGAGTACTTGGGCTTGAAGAGCTTCTTGCATATTTAGATCCGATAGCATTTAAAGTCATCGTATGGCTATCACTGAATTTCTTCTCAATACCAACATATCCACTGTATGCATCATAAGCAGTACCATCCTGGATCCCTTCCTGTGCCCATCTTCTCGCGATCATTCCTGTAAATGCCCATCCGTTCTTATTCATTCCGGAAGAGAATCTGTAAGATAATCTATTCGTATAATTTCTGTTGGTCAGAGAGTACGTCAACTGGCTTCCTTTTCTGTACTCACTCGCTTTTGTATTCTTATAAAATACACCCGTAGTTCCTCCGAAAGCATATTCTGAAGGCGCATGATTAGCGGAAATTTCCGGGTAACGGGTAATTTCGTTCAACCCTCCCCAGGTACTGAAGTCTACGTCTCCATTATCTGCAGCGGCCATAGAAACCCCGTTGATCATATTTTCACCTGTTCTGCTATCAATCCCTCTTGGGCGGAACCAGTATGGTCCTAAATCGAAACTTGCAATTCTGTTGAAAACATCCTGAGAAGACTGTAGTAATCCTACTGTTGCAGTTTGCTGTGCACCACCGCTGTCACTTTCTCCGGAATCTTCTACAATAGCCAAACCCTGATCTGCACCATTCAATGCGGAATAAAGAGTAATTACTCCAAGATCTTTTCTTTTCTCATCACTAGCTACGTCAAATTCGAAAATTTTAGTTTCAAAATTTGGTTTTGTAACCATAATCTGATAATGTCCGGGCATCAAATCCGCAAATTGGAAATATCCGATTTTGTCTGCCTTTGCATCATTTCCTGCTCCTTTTAAATCTACACTTGCTTGCTCAACAGGCTTACCGTCTGCATCCTTAAGATACGCAAACACTGTTGTCTGCGCATAATAATATGACGCAGGCAGCAAAGTAAATAAAGAGATCAATGATAGTTTTTTAATCATGAGTATATTATATTTTTTTAAATACTTTTCTTGTTAATTCTCAACAGTTTAAAAGTTGGGGGCACAAATTTAGTCAAATTTTGTAATTCCCAACTTTTTTAACATTATTTTTTCTTAACATTGCAAACTTTTAAGAATCATTATATAAAAAATGTCGGATTACTGCTTTTAAATTTACAAATATTTAAAATGCAGTGAATTAAAAAAAAGTAAATTTGCAAATTAAATAGTATTAACAATAACTCTAAAGAGATGAAAAGATTTTCGACTCTGTTTGCCATCGTTATTTCGATCATGGCATTCTCACAACAACAAGGAAAACTGAGAAAAGTTGCCACCGTAGGTTTCTTGAACGTAGAAAACCTATGGGACACTATTCGTTCAGCAGATTATATCGACGGAACCAAAGACATTAAAAACCCTGCTTTCCACAGAAGTATTCCTATAGATTCTATCAAGTTTCTTGAAGCTGAAAAATACGACGGTCCATGGAGCGATGGTGCTTTAAAAGGAAAAAAAGCAGTAAGAGAACAAAGTGGTTCTGAGGAATTTACTCCAAAAAGTGCAAAAAACTACGGAAGTAAAATTTATAAAGCAAAACTAGCCAACGAAGCTAAAGTAATTTCTGAAATGGGAGCACAATACACAAAGACAGCTCCTGCGGTAGTAGGCTTAATTGAGGTTGAAAACAGACAGGTAATCCAGGATCTTGTGAACGAACCTGCTTTAAAAAAATATGATTACGGAATCATTCATTACAATTCTTATGACTACAGAGGAATTGATGTTGCATTGATCTATCAGAAAAGAAGATTCACCCCTACCAATTCATTGAAAAAAGAATTGGTAATCTACGGCGACAACGGAAGAAGAGAATATACAAGAGACATCCTTGTGGTAACAGGATTTTTAGATAATGAAAAAGTAGCATTTTTTATGAATCACTGGCCTTCAAGAAGAGGGGGTGAAGCTATTTCTTTACCTAAAAGAAATGCAGCAGCTGCCTTATTAAAAAAACAGATGGACAGCGTAAGAGCGGCAGACCCAACGACAAAACTTTTTGCAATGGGTGACTTTAACGATGATCCTGTAAGTCCAAGTTTAAAAAATCATCTGAAAGCTCAGGCAAGCCCGAAAGATTTAAGCGAGGAAACGCCTTATCTTAATCTGATGTATCCTTTATATAAGAAAGGAGTGGCATCTCTTGCTTATCAGGATGCACCGAACCTGTTTGATCAGATCATTGTTTCTAAAAACTTAATTTCAGATCAGGTCGCTAAAGAATATTCTGTATATAAAGCAGAAATCTTTGCCCCAGCTTACCTTGTGAATAAAGAAGGAAATTATAAAGGGTATCCTTTCAGATCCTGGAACGGAGACCAGTTTACAGGAGGCTACAGTGACCACTTCCCGGCATTTGTAGTTCTTCAGAAAGAACCATAAAAAAGTTAGGCACTCTTATTGGAGTGCTTTTTTTATGTAAATACCTCAATCATGAAAAATATTGTTTTACTCGTATTGATTGCCTTGATTCCTTTCAGCTGTTTTTCTCAGGAAACCACAAAGAAAGATAAAGAGCAAGCAGAGATGAAGCCTTCTAAAAATGAAGACGGGGAATGGGATCTTACGGTTATTGATACTCAGTTCGATTATTTTCTGAGTGCTGTTGCCAAACCTATCAGCCAGTATACAGAATCTTATCTGAAGACAAAAAACACGTTTTTGGTCAACGAATGGAACAGTTATTATAATTCCGGCCGATATAGAAACATTATAGAATCCGGAATAGATTATGATCCTCAGGAAAATTACGGGATCAAGTTTGAATATAAATTATACCAGGTTTTCGTGTATGTGAATTGGAAGTATAAACTAAGAATGAACGGATTATCCGGCAGTGATGCTATAAGATAACTTTACAATAACACCCAATAAAAAAAGGTTCAGAATTGCTCTGAACCTTTTCATTTTTATAATAGCTGAAAATTATTTATTGAATAATTCCTCTACTTTATCCCAGTTTACTACATCAAAGAATGCAGAAACATAATCAGGTCTTCTGTTTTGGTAGTTTAAATAGTACGCGTGCTCCCAAACGTCCAATCCTAAAACAGGAGTTCCTTTAACGTCTGCTACAGGCATTAGTGGGTTGTCCTGGTTAGGTGTAGATGAAACAGATACAGAACCGTCAGCATTTTTTACTAACCAAGCCCATCCTGAACCGAATCTTGTTTTAGCAGCATCAGAGAAATCAGTTTTGAATTTCTCAAGACCTCCGTAATTTTCAATAGCAGCTTTTACATTTCCTACAGGCTCTTTGCTTCCTCCAGGAGTTAAAATTACCCAGAATAAAGAGTGGTTGAAGTGACCTCCTCCATTATTTCTTACCGCTGGTTTGTCAGTTCCTGTCTGGCAGATTTCTTCGATCGTTTTTCCTGCTAGCTCAGTTCCTTCGATTGCTTTATTTAAATTGTCAATATATGCTTGGTGGTGTTTTGTATGGTGGATTTCCATAGTTTTTGCATCGATAGTCGGCTCTAATGCATCATATGCATATCCTAGTTTTGGTAATTCAAATGACATAATCTTTATTTTTAATGTTATACCCAAAAATAGCCAATATTTAAGGTACTATCAAAGATTGGGGATTACTTTAATAAATCTTTAACATTGATATATTGATTTAGAATGATTTAAATTTTAAAATACTTATCTACAGAGCAAGAAAAAGCACGAACCCTAAGGTCCGTGCTTTCTATTTAACAATAATTAAATTAATTTATTTATTCATAGACATCAGGAATTCTTCATTATTAAGAGTTCCTTTGATGTTCTTATTTACAAATTCCATAGCTTCTACAGGATTCATTTCAGAAAGATATTTTCTAAAAATCCACATTCTCTGAGAAGTCACTTCATCTAATAGAAGATCATCTCTACGAGTGCTGGAAGAAATCAAGTCGATAGCTGGATAAATTCTTCTGTTAGCAATTTTTCTGTCTAACTGAAGTTCCATATTACCTGTACCTTTGAATTCTTCAAAGATCACTTCATCCATTTTAGATCCTGTATCAATCAATGCTGTTGCAATGATCGTAAGAGAACCTCCTCCTTCAATCTTTCTTGCTGCTCCAAAGAATCTTTTTGGTTTGTGAAGTGCATTAGCGTCTACCCCACCGGAAAGAACTTTACCTGATGCAGGAGTCACTGTATTGTACGCTCTTGCCAATCTTGTAATAGAGTCCAGTAAAATGACTACATCATGACCACATTCTACCATTCTCTGTGCTTTTGCAAGAACAAGGTTGGCCACTTTCACATGTTTTTCTGCTGCTTCATCAAATGTAGATGCAATAACTTCTGCATTTACACTTCTTTCCATATCTGTAACCTCTTCCGGACGTTCATCGATCAAAAGAACCATCATATATACTTCCGGGTGATTGGATGCAATAGAGTTGGCAATATCTTTAAGCAACATGGTCTTACCCGTTTTAGGCTGGGCAACGATCATCGCTCTTTGTCCTTTTCCAATAGGTGCGAATAAATCTACAATTCTCGTAGAAAGCGTAGATCCGTTTCCTGCTAAATTGAATTTTTCTTCCGGGAAAAGTGGAGTAAGGTATTCAAAAGCAACACGGTCCTTGATGAATGCAAGGTCACGCCCGTTAACTTCTGTAGGCTTTAATAATGAAAAATATTTCTCACCTTCTTTTGGAAGTCTTACAATTCCTTTAACAGTATCTCCGGTTTTCAAACCATAATTCCTGATCTGTGCTGTAGACACATACACATCATCCGGAGAAGAGATATAGCTAAAATCTGAGGAACGTAAAAATCCGTAGTTATCTGGCAAGATCTCCAAAACACCTTCAATGCTTACCAATCCATCGAAATTAAATTCTTTTTTATGGTCGTGCTGTTCCTCTGCCTTTTCAGAATGTCTGTTCTGATTTTGGTTTTGGTGCTGATGTTGGTTCTGGTTTTGATTTTTATGTTGGTTTCCACTGTTCTGTGGATGGTTGTTTCCTTTTTGAGGTCTGTTAGCCTGTGATTGTTGAGGGGGAATATTAGGCTTTTCTTCTGCCTGAACAGGCTCTTGGGATTCTGTGTTTTTTGGAGCTTCTGGTTTTTCCTGGGCTACTTCTGTATTACCTGTATTGGGAGAAACTCTTTTTCTTTTCTTTTTAGCTTGAGCGGCGGCTGATGTGTCTTCAGTTGCAGTTGCTGTTACAACGGGTTCAGCTTTGGGCTCTTCCTGTTTTATTTCTTCAGCAGCTGGAACCTTTTCTTCTACCTTAGTTTCTTCCGGAGCTTTTGCATTTGTATTTGCTTTTGGCTTGGCTGCTGGTTTTTTTGGAGCAGCTTTTCTTACCGGAGCTTTAGCAGGTTTTTCTGCTAAGGCTTCTTCAGTATTTACACTGGCGGGTTCTGTGGCGTTGAAATAATCTTTTGCAACTTTAGGGTTAGAAGCCTGAAAGTCAAGAATAGCAAAGATCTTGTCATTTTCATTGCTGGTTCTTGCAACTTTAACGCCCAAATCTTTTAAGATTTTAGTCAGTTCCGTTACGGATTTTGACCTTAACGTTTCTATGTTAAACATATTTATGTAAAAATGTAATTAATTGTGAGTAAGAAAAGTAAGTCCGGTGACTTTGGTTTTCAAGTACATTGTATAATGCAAATCTACACTTATTTTTGAATTGTGCAAAATTTATGTTATTTTTGCCAAGAATTTAATATTCAATGCTACAGAGAATACAAACCATATGGACATTATTAGCAGTTTTAGCTGCTGTTTTCCTTTTTATAACAGGACAGGATGTTGTCATTTCCGACAGTATTCCTTTACTTAATATCGGGTGTATAGCGCTTGTTATTGTCGGCGCATTAAGTATTTTTAGTTTCAAAAACAGAAAAAGACAAATTTTGCTGAATACCATCAGCATCATTATAAACGTTTTGTTGATTGGTGTATTGGCGTATTGGTTACTAAACTTATCCGGAGGAATTCATTTTCCTGAGAAGGGTATTGAGCCGGTTTTCCCATTGATTGCTGTAATCTGTCTGCTTATTGCAAACGTTTACATCCGCAAAGATGAGAGGCTCGTAAAATCTGTAGACAGACTTCGATAGCCTTACAACGATTTTTTGAGTGAGAACAGCTTCTTTTAAGGAGCTGTTTTTTATTGAGCATATGCTCCTGGTTTATACTGCTACTCTGTTACATCAATTAATTTATGTAAATTCATTGCAACTTTTCGGTCGAAAGCACGACAGATTATATAATTTTTAATTAAAGACAATGAAAAAGCTAACTTATCTTACTTTATCACTTTTTTCAATATCCATTTTTGCTCAGCAGGTTTCAAAAGAAAGAATCCAAACAGTACTTTCTACGTTAGCATCTGATGAAATGAAAGGCCGCGAAATAGGAACTCAGGAAAATGAAAATGCAGCCAATTATATTGCTAAGCTTTTTAAAGAAAATAATCTTGAATATTGTACCGGAAACTCTTATCTCGTACCATTTGACTATAATGGGAAAACTGTGTACAATGTTTGTGGAGTCAAAAAAGGAAAAGCAGATCAATATCTGGGCTTCTCCGGGCATTTTGACCACATTGGAACCAGTGATAAGAGCGGAGACAATATTTATAACGGAGCTGATGATGATGCCAGCGGAATTACCACTCTGGTAGGTATTGCTGATTATTTTAAAAACAAAAAACCTGAATTCTCTATGGTCTTTATGGCATTTAATGGAGAAGAAAAAGGAATGCTGGGTTCAAGAGCTATTTCAATAGATAAAAACTTAGATCCTATTTATAATAAGATGACTGCGCTTTTCAATTTTGAAATGGTAGCTACAGAGTCTCAATGGGGGAAAAATGCGTTGTATATGACCGGAGACGGGTTATCTGATCTTGATGAGCTGTTCAACCAAAATGCAGTCAATGGATTAAAAATCAATGCGGATCCATATGCAAAACAACAGCTTTTCTACCGTTCAGACAATGTGAGCTTTGTCAAAAAGAAAATCATTGCTCATTCGTTTTCTACTGTTGATATGACGAAAGCATCTCATTATCACCACGAAAATGACGATATCAACATTGTTGATTTTGATAATATGACTCAGATCATCAATAACTTCGGAAAAACACTGGATAAACTGAATCCTAAAAATTTTGCTCCGAAATATAATGATAAGGTGAGATTTTAATGAAATCCTCATAAAAAGAACTGCTGCTTCAGCGGTTCTTTTTATTACCCTGCCATACGCCCGTGTCCCCTATCCTATGGCTTTACTCTCGCTTATTTATTCTAAAGTTAAAGTATAATAGCCCTGAGTTGTAACAAAAAGACATTTTTTGAAACTTATCCTTTAAAGTAAAACAGGATTAAGAACGTCTTATCTTTTAATTTTACGTAATTTTGCTATCCAATTTTTTCATTGAATGAACCAATATATTAAAATACTCAAGTTCGCAAAACCTCACCAAAAATACATCTACGGAAGTTTGTTTTTCAACCTTATGTACTCTGTTTTTCAGATTGCTTCCTTAGGAACTATTCTACCTGTTTTGGGAATGCTTTTCGGAACCATTGAGTCTAAGAAATACAGCAAAGCTCCTGTTTATTCGGGAGAAATTTTAGATTTTTTCTCTTATGCAAAAGAATATGCCAATTACTATGTTCAGAGTTTGGTAACGGAGCATGGCGCACTTACCGTATTGGCTTGGCTTTGTGTAATAACGGCTTTTATGTTTTTACTGAGAAACCTTTTCAGATATTTAGGCTCATTCTTATTGATCAATTATCGTGTAGGTGTTACTAAAGACCTTCGCGGAGCCATGTATAGAAAGATTCTTTCTTTGCCTGTTTCCTTTTTTACAGAAAGCAGAAAGGGAGATCTGATGTCCCGTATGTCAAATGATGTGGGTGAAGTTGAGGGTAATATTTTGGGAAGCTTAGTTGAGTTAATCAATGCCCCTTTTATGCTGATCAGCACACTGGTGACTCTTTTCTTTTTAAGTACAGAAATGACTCTTTTTTCACTGCTAGTATTGCCTGTGATGGGAACTATGATTGCTTTAATAGGAAAAAGCCTGAAAAAAGACTCTCACCAAGCTCAAAATGAGATGGGAAATATTTTCTCGATTGTAGATGAAACATTAAAATCTACAAAGGTGATTAAGATTTTCAGTGCAGAAAAAATAATGGACAACCGTTTTATGCAGTCTATGCAGAAATGGATTAACAGCTCTATAAGTTTAGGGAGAAAAAAGGAATTGGCATCTCCAATGAGCGAATTTTTAGGTTCGGTTACATTCTTAATTATCGCTTGGTACGGTGGAAAACAGATCATTGTAGAACAAAGTATATCCCCTGCGGACTTCTTGGTTTTCCTGGGTATTTTCTTCCAGATTTTACCTCCTGTGAAAAGTTTATCTCAGTCCATTTCGAATGTGCAGAAGGGAGAAGCTTCTCTTGAAAGAGTTCTAGAAATTCTTGATGCCGATGTGAAAATTGACGAAATAGCAAATCCTGTTTCTATATCAACATTAAATAGTTCAATCGAGTTTAATAATATTGGCTTTTTCTATGATAAAGATCATACGATTCTTAAAAACTTCTCACTTTCTATTCCAAAAGGAAAAACAGTTGCCCTTGTTGGGCAAAGTGGAAGCGGAAAAACAACCATTGCCAATCTTTTAGCAAGATTCTACGATGTTTCTGAAGGAGAAATCCTGATTGACGGGACCAATATTAAAAATTTAAAATTACAGGAATATCGCAAGCTTTTAGGTATGGTAACGCAGGAATCTGTATTATTCAATGATTCCGTTTACAATAATATCCTGATGGGTAAACCTGATGCTACAAAAGAAGAAGTGATTGCTGC
Organism: Chryseobacterium sp. KBW03; assembly: GCF_003852415.1. Taxonomy (NCBI): domain Bacteria; kingdom Pseudomonadati; phylum Bacteroidota; class Flavobacteriia; order Flavobacteriales; family Weeksellaceae; genus Chryseobacterium; species Chryseobacterium sp. KBW03. The sequence goes on from NZ_QAJO01000004.1 coordinate 280,700, forward strand.
CGCAAAAATTGCCAATGCAGACGCATTTATTACAAGACTTCCTGAAGGATATGATTCCAATATCGGAGATGATGGCGGTAAGCTTTCCGGAGGTCAGAAACAAAGGGTTTCTATTGCCAGAGCAGTATTGAAAAACCCACCCATTATGATCCTTGATGAAGCAACTTCTGCCCTGGATACAGAATCTGAAAGATTTGTACAGGATGCACTGGAAAAAATGATGGAAAACAGAACTTCTTTAGTCATTGCCCACCGTCTTTCAACCATTCAGAAAGCAGACTGGATCGTAGTGATGGAAAAAGGTGATATTGTAGAACAGGGAACTCACCATGAACTGATTGCTAAAAAAGGAATGTATAACAAGCTTGTTGAACTTCAAAACTTTGACTAATTTTTTAATTTAATTAAAAATGAACCCTATACAAGAGTATTTCTACAGAATTAAAGAACCTGAAAGAAGTACTCTTTTATTTTTACGAGATACGATCTTAGCTTCAGATCCTGAAAACATTACAGAGACCTTTAGCTTTGGGCTTCCGTTTATCAAATACAAAAAGAAAATGCTGTGCTACTTCTATTACAGCAAAAAATACGAAAAGCATTATCTGAGTTTTTATCATGGTGACAGACTGGATTATCCGGAACTGATCCAGGATGGAAGAAAGAAGTTTAAAATCCTTCTCATTGATATGGAAGAAGATCTTCCTGTAGAGTTTATATTAAAGCTGACCGAGGAGATTAAAAGATATATAAAATAAAAAACTCCGGTACGAATAATCGTACCGGAGCCTTCTTTAAAAACCCTTTATCATTTTGTGTTTATTCCACTGAATTCTGCCTTTTTAATCGCCCAGGCAAGAGCGTTGGCATAGAATATTGAGTTGTATACATTCATTTCATAAGCTGCAGCCCCGTTTCCATAATTGGGTTTTGCGATTGGCTTATAATTCGTATCCGCATAGAATGGGCATATCGTATCTGAGGTATTTGGAGAAGCCACTGTTCCACATTGTGAGTTGAATCCACCATCTCCTACCCAGATGAAATTTAGAGTATTATGCTTAAATGCAGTTACACGACCTACCGTTCCTGATGGCGCAGCTGTAGAGATATTTGTATCTCCTGAATATACTGTAATTTCAGTTGAAGGCAGCCCTGTTGCATAGGTAGTAGCAGAAGCATCTTCCCCCCACTGCAATCCTCTTATGTCTCCGAAAGGTCCGTTCAGGATTTCATCATTGGTCATTGGCAGTTTATAAATAGCTCCTGCACTGTTTACACTTCCGGTGTTTACAGATCCGTCAAAAACATTTCTGAACAGGTTCTGCATTCCACTATTACTTTCAGAATACGCAACGATGACACCTCCTTTTGCCAGATAATTTCTTAGTACCTGTGCTTCTGCAGCATTCATACCCCACGCATATCCTATTACAATAATATCTACAGGATTGGCTCCGGTTGTCCAGGTCGTTAGCTGTGTAGCATTCGGGCTGTCTGTACCGTCTATGATCTGATCCCATCCTTCATATTTTACAATACTGTTGGCCAATGTTCCAAAATTAGCAGCAGCTTTAGTCACCATACCTGATGGAGAAGTCCCTGATACATTATATCCACAACCGTTTGGCGCAGTCCCGATTGTTAAAAGTTTTTTCTTCGGAACAACTACAATCACATTTACAGAGCATGTTGTAGATACTCCTCCCTGACTGTCGGAAGTAATGGTCATTGTTTTCACTGTCGTGGAGGAAGGTGTTCCCGTTCCTTGCAGCGTAACATTCTGATTTCCTGTAGCCGTAAATGTTCCTGAGCCGCTGAAAGAAATTCCATCAACGCTATTGGTTGTAATGGTATAACTTCCCAATGCTGCAACATTCACAGGCAAAGTAATTGTATTGGAAGCTGCAAGAGCTGTTCCTACTTTGTACACTCCATTTACGGTTGCACTTCCACAGCTCATCGTATAGGTTCCTGCAGGACTTAGTACCGTAATCGAGATCGCTGGTGTACAGGTTACAGCAGTTCCATTGGCTTCCAGTGACACATTATCTATCTGGATATTCTGAGGGGTTCCCTGCCCCGGAATCTGTATTGTTTGTACTCCGGTATTAAGAAATACTCCAGTTCCATAAAAGTTATATCCGTTGGTAGTAGTTCCTGAAATGGTATAATTACCCGGTTTTGTAACATTCACAGCGATGCTCAGGTAATTCGAATTGGTAAGTTCTTTTCCTTTTACATAGCTTCCCATTACTTTGGACGTGGAACAGTCTATTGTAAAAACAGCTTTTCCCATCTGTCCGCAGACACTTTTCCATTCGTTATCTGCAAGACTCCAGTAATTAAAACAATCTTCTGTGGTATTGTAAATTGTCAAACCATCATCTTTGGATTGGTTGATTACAATAGCGTTTCGTTGTGCTTCAGTAAGCCGTGGAATAAGGATTCCTTTGTTATTATTTGCTGAGACAACATCCAAAACGGAATTAGCATTAGGGGTAGTAGTATTAATCCCTACTGCACCATTATTAGTCTGTGAATAGGATTTCCCAAAAACAAAGAGCATTGCTATTAACAATACTTTCATTGAGGGCATCGTAAATTTTGTTTCCATCATTTATAAATTATAATTGTTTTTTTTTAATGATTAAAATTTTCAGCTAAGTCATTTAACCGCTACAAAATTATCACCCTCAGACAATTACAAATTAATTCTACCTACGTAATACTACTCACGCGTAATAAAACTCACAAAATCTCAATAGTTTATCTCTTTAAAAAGGATAAATCAAAAAGTGAACTATCAAAAATGCACAATCCTTTCATATTTTAAAAATAGCTTTCCATTTGGTAATTGTATTTCGGCTTATTTTAAAATGATTGCTAATCTGAAGATTATTAAGTTTATTCTTTTTCTGATAACTAAGAATTTTCAAAATAGATTCTTCATCATAAGAACGAAGTCTTTGATTGCTAAATCCCACAGCATATTCCGGTTCTCCAAAAATCAATTGATTAAAATTCAGAACATCTATGGCCGAATGCAATCTTTCCAACCGGTGCTTAATGGTATTATCAATTAATTTTTCCGGAAACTTTTCCTTAAGAATATCGGTATAAATCTGTTTGTAATCCGGCGTCATATTATATTTTTTTCATCCATTTATAGAGGGTGGTTTTGGGAATATTATACCTTAGAACCACCTCATTTGTCGTCATCACTCCATTTTCTATTTTCTCAAGTATAAAATCCTTCACCTCCTGTGTATAGATATTTTTCCTAAAGACCATCGTGCTTTTCTTTTGGCCGTCCTTATTATCCATTCTTGACTGGGGAGCGTACAAAATGAGATGACCGGTATAAAATCTAAAGAAATCGAACTTTAAAAGCTTACTCCACTTCAACAAAACATCAGTATCAATGCTCTGCTCATGATACATCTTTTCGATATCATCTTCCGTCCTGTCTAAAAACTTTGAGATTCTTTCTATTGGGATCTGATACTCTTCCACTTTGGACCTGATCAGACTTCCAATATGAATGTTCTTAATATTCATCGAAATATATTTGGGTAAAAATATTGACAATAAATACTATCAGACATCACTCAGCATTACTTAATGCTACGCATAAGTAGTAAAACTCAGTATTGTGGATATTTAAATTTTAATCAGAAAGCTGTTGATGTTTATTTCTGAAGAAATATTCAGTTTTTTTCGGATCCTGTATTTTTTACTTTCTACAGCGCGAATACTGTTATTGGTACATTGTGCAATTTTTTTGGTATCAAAATCAAGTTTCATTAAAGCACAGAAATAGAGCTCAGAATGAATAAGATTAGGGTTTATTTTCAAAATAGCCGGGATAAAAAGAGGGAAAAATACCTGAAATTTTTCAAAAAATATAGGAGAATTGGTTTCTGCCAAACTTAAAATCTCCTGAACATTTTCTTCTGAAAGATGATTGATAAGCATCTGGTGTTTCATCAGTTCTGTATTTGTTTTCACGAGATCCTTAATTGTAGAGTCTTTCACTTTTGTATCTGTAATAAGCCCATGAATCAACTGATCTTTCTGGGTAATAAAAACAATATCCATCAGAAAAGAAGTGATAGAGAATAAAATATTCAACAACCTTATTGTTTTAAAATCCTCTTTTTCTATAAATCTGCTTTTAGGCAGGAAATCAAAATCAAAGTACAGACATACGATAAAATTAATACTGATGATGAAAGTAATGAAAAAGATAGAAAAGGATTTTTTTTTATAATTTAAAAAGAATGGAACTGCAAACAAAAGACAAAAATAAAAATACTCTACCCCTGCATTTTTGTAGGTATAAATATTGAAAAAACTGACTATAAAAGTCAACAGGACAAATATAAACATAACAGCCCCTTTCAAGGTATTTCTGAACCGTTTCATCTTCCCTTTTATTGCCATTAAAAACAACCAGAAAAAGGTAATAATGGTAAGAAATATTGAGATAAACATATCTCCGAAAAAAGTAATAATAAAAATGGAATAAAACAGGAATATGAAAAACAACAAAAGCAGATACCTATTAATAAGATGAAGATAACTACTTTCAAAATCATCATCCATGTTCTCAGCTTCGTCGTTGATCACCTTAAAGAAAAACTTATAAATCATCTGGTTGTTTTTTTATACTCTCACAAGCTTAAGTTGGTATTTGTACTCCTGAAAGCAAAAATTCTCCCATATTATTAAAAGCTTCTTATGCAAATAAAAACCTACAAAACGAGATATGTCAGTCTTTTTTTCAGCATTAAAAGGATATGATTAAGGTGTTTTTCTAGTTACAATTTACTAAAATTCAACATTAAAATTATCAAACAAAATACCATTTCTGATAAAAATTTAATAAGCATTTACCTCACATCACTTAAAAAGCATAGCTTGTGTTTTTAAACTGCAAAATTATTAATCCAAATGGAAAAGTATTAATCTTTAAATACGCAATATTACTCATGCGTAATTAAACTCAAAACGATCAAATGAGCTTCAATTCATCAAATAAAAAAAGAGAGCTCTAAGGCTCTCTTTTTATCTTTATATCAAATAAGAATTTTAATTTTCTTTCAATTTGGCAATAACATCCAAACCTCCTTTTGTAATATCTCCGATCTTACAGATAATTTCAGTATCCAGAGGAAGGAATACGTCCATTCTGGAACCGAACTTGATAAATCCGAACTCATGTCCCGCTTTTGCTTTATCCCCTTCATTACAGTAGAAAACAATCCTTCTGGCCACATATCCGGCAATCTGTCTGAAAACAACTTTATGGTTGGTTAACGTTTGTACCGCCATAGTCGTTCTTTCGTTTTCCGTAGAAGACTTTTCGTGCCATGCTACAAGGTATTTTCCAGGGTGATACTTTTTGTAAATCACTTCTCCTGAAACAGGATATCTACAGATGTGTACATTCAATGGAGACATAAAAATAGAAACCTGAATTGCTTTCCCTTTTATAAACTCATCTTCTTCCACTTCTTTGATCATTACTACTTTTCCGTCCACCGGAGCTATCACGTTTTCTCTGTGCTCCAAAACATTACGATCCGGAACTCTGAAAAACCAGAAAACTAAACTGTAAATAACCAACAAAGGTAAAATGATCAACAGGGACCACATTTTAAGGAAATAAATAGCCAAAACCCCAAGAATGATAAAAAGCAGGGTAGCTACGGTAATTGTTCCTTTTGATTCTCTATGTAATTTCATGAGACTAAATAAATTTTTCTAAAATAAAGTACAAATATACGACAGGAACGCAGATAATAAAACTATCCAGCCTATCTAAAACTCCTCCATGTCCTGGAATGATGTTTCCACTGTCTTTCACACCGAAATTTCTTTTCAATTGGCTTTCTACCAAATCGCCTAATGGAGCAAAGGCAGCAACCAAAAATCCTACAATCATCCAATTTCCTCTTAACTCTGGCTGATAATGTTCAATGAAGTACGATAAAACAAGTGTTAAGACAACACCGCCTGCATATCCTTCCCATGTTTTTTTAGGAGAGATTTTAGGGGCCATTTTATGTTTGCCAAAGAACTTTCCTACCAAATAAGCAAAGGTATCGCTGCTCCAAATCAGGATAAACAGAAAAAGAACCTCTAATGAGAAGTTTTCATTATAGCTGGAGAACTTTGGTAACCCTAGTGCAAAACTGAACGGAAGCGCTACGTAGATAACGGTAAAAATCAGTTTTCCGCTATCGAAGTATAATTCGTTGGGATATTTGAATAAAGTAACCACAGCAATCCCAATAAGGGCCAGGGCTAATATTTCGCTAAGTCTGAAATCGAAAAAGAAATCATGATTAAAATATCTTTTGGAAAAAATATAGAATATAAAAATGACCAATGGGAATACAACCCATTTTTCATATCCATTCCCAAACTTCATGATCTTGACACACTCCCAGGTTCCCACCACCAGCAACAAACTTATTAATCCATAATAAAGATACTGTTGTTTGATAAGACCGGGTGCAATGCTGTTCAGCAGTTCTGCTCCCAGCGGCGTTGAGCAAAGAATAATGACGGCTATATAGACGATACCTGATACGGTTCTTTGAATGAGATTTTTATCCAAAATTTAAAATTTAGAAGTGGTTGCTTAATCTTCAAGCAGCAATAAAAACAGTTTTGTATTGGAATTGGAAGAACTGTCCATTTTTGACTGGCTTCCGCTGATAGAAGTAAGGTTCTTGATATTTCCGTTTCTTTTTATCTTCCCCATGGCATCATTCAGATTGTTTACAATCTGAGAAACATTGGCCATGATAATAATCTTATCCGGCAGCCTTGAAGAATGATAATGAAGGATATTATTATGCGAAAGCATGATTCTGCCATCATAGGCAATCAGGTATTCACAGGTGATGAATGCAGCATCATTAGATTGCTGCAGTTCTGAAGTATAAGAGGTCTTCACAACGTTCAAAAAGTTCTGAAGTTCTTTGTCCCAGCAGAAAAGGTTGTGAGCACCTTCTATTTTGATAATTTGATTTAAAGTTTGTAGAGCCTCCGCTTCATCTGCACAATAATTAAAAAATCCCCCCGAATGCGTAAATAATTGCGCAAACTTATAGTCAAGATCCGCATTTTTCAGCGAATCCCCTAGCTTCTCCAGGCTCTGTTTATCCTCTTCTTCAGGCTGGTTGGTAAGTTTGCTTACAATCCTCTTGAATAAATTCAACTTAATCTATTTTTAGTCAACTTTATACAAAAATAGAAAATAAATTACAATAGTGTCCTAAATATCTCTTTAAATATGAAAAAACCTGACAATTTTGAAGTTGTCAGGTTTATTTAATTCTATTTTTTTTAAGAGTCTTAAAGCTGTGTCGGACTTTCTGGAGCCTGTATTTCGCTTTCTTCTTCTTTTTCTTTAATCTGAGGTGTTTCCATTACTACCTCTTTTTCAGGGATAGTATTGGTAACAGGTTTCTCTGTCAATTCAGGATCCCAAGCTCTCTTTCCGAATATGTCTTCCAGGTCTTCACGGAAGATCACTTCTTTTTCTAGCAATTTATTCGCTAAAGCATCAAGCTTATCTTTATTTTCCTCAAGAATTCTTACCGCTCTTTCATACTGATTTTCGATGATCGATTTGATCTCTACATCAATTTTTGTAGCAGTTTCTTCAGAATAAGGTTTTCCGAAAGAGTATTCAGACTGTCCTGAGCTGTCATAGTAAGAGATATTCCCAATATTCGGGCTCAATCCGTAGATTGTAACCATTGCCTGAGCTCTTTTCGTTACTGTTTCAAGATCAGAAAGTGCTCCTGTAGAAATATTGTTAAAAATCACTTGCTCTGCTGCTCTACCACCTAATGTTGCACACATCTCGTCAAGCATCTGTTCAGTCGTTGTAAGCTGTCTTTCTTCCGGAAGATACCATGCTGCCCCTAGAGAACGTCCTCTTGGAACAATGGTTACCTTTAAAAGTGGTGATGCATGTTCTACCAACCAAGAGATTGTAGCGTGACCTGCCTCATGATAAGCCACTCTTTTCTTTTCAGATGGTTTGATAGCCATATTTTTCTTTTCAAGACCTCCAATGATTCTGTCTACTGCATCCAGGAAATCCTGTTTTGTCACAGAATTGTGGTTATATCTGGCTGCAATCAAAGCTGCTTCATTACAAACATTAGCAATATCTGCCCCACTGAATCCAGGAGTTTGTTTTGCCAGGAAATCTCTATCTACATTATCATCAAGCTTGATTTTCTTCAAATGAACATCAAAGATATCTCTTCTTTCATGCAATTCCGGAAGATCTACATAGATTGAACGGTCGAAACGCCCTGCTCTCATTAATGCTTTATCAAGTATATCTGCTCTGTTGGTAGCCGCCATTACAATTACATTGACGTCTGTTCCAAAACCATCCATCTCAGTAAGAAGCTGGTTCAGGGTATTTTCTCTTTCATCGTTCCCGCCAGAGAAATTATTTTTTCCTCTTGCACGTCCGATAGCATCAATCTCATCGATAAAGATGATCGCCGGAGATTTTGCTTTAGCCTGAGCAAAAAGGTCTCTTACTCTTGAAGCTCCAACCCCAACAAACATTTCAACGAAATCAGAACCTGAAAGGGAGAAGAACGGAACTTTGGCTTCACCTGCAACAGCTTTTGCCAACAACGTCTTACCTGTTCCCGGAGGGCCTACTAAAAGAACTCCTTTAGGAATTTTACCTCCCAGTTTGGTGTACTTTTCAGAGTTTTTCAAGAAATCTACAACCTCCTGAACTTCTTCTTTAGCACCTTCCAACCCAGCAACATCTTTGAATGTTACCTGAATTCTTTCTTTTTCGTCAAAAAGCTTAGCCTTAGATTTTCCAATAGAGAAGATTTGTCCGCCAGGACCTCCGCCTCCGCCCATCTTTCTGAAAAGCAGGAAGTAGAATAATCCCAAAATCGTAATCCAGACTAGTGCAGGCACTAAGATGTCCATCAACGCGCTTTTGCCCGTTCCGTAGTCTTTGCTTGTTTTAATCGCAGGATTTGTGACTTTAATCTGTTCAAATTTCTGAAGGAAAAGTTGAAGGTCTCCATATTTCACGGAAAAATCCGCTTTAGGAGCCATGTCAAGGGCAGAAAGAGGGTTATTATCTTTCCCGGTTTTGGAAACCATTGCCGATTTTGCTTCTTTTGTTAGGAAAACATCAGCTTTCTCTATGTCTTTGTATATAATTACATTCTGGACTTTCCCCGCCTGCATTTCTCTAAAGAAACCATCTTCATCAATAGATTTTGCACTATCACCTCCAAGGAAATTGGAACCAAAAAATAGCAAAAGAGCTATGATTGCAATTGGAAAGAACCAGTTGAACCCTTTATTATTCATTTAGACTTTTTAAATTTTTATTATTCATTTTCAATTTTGGTAATGACTGCGTCACCCCAAAGCTCTTCTATATCATAGTACTCACGTACTTCTTTTTGAAATATATGAACCACCACTGAGACGTAATCTACCAATACCCACATTGCATTTTCAGTACCTTCTACGTGCCAAGGTCTGTCCTGCAGTTCGTTTCTTACTTTTTTCTCAACACTTCCTGCCAGTGCAGCTACCTGTGTATTCGAGTTTCCACTACATATCACGAACGTTTCTGCTACGGAGTTTTCGATGTTTGAAAGATCGAAGATCATAATGTCTTCTCCTTTTACATCCTGGATAGCTTCAACGATTTTATCTATTAACGCTTGTTTTTCTGCTGTCTTATTCATTAAAAAAATACTATAATCTGCAAATTTATTGTTTTTTCTTTACTTTAACCTTACTTTTACCCTCTTAATGTCTTAAAGTTTTCTTAAATGAGTCAACTCTTCTACCTGAAAGAATGTTCTTCTACTAATGACGAAATATCAAAGTTTTTACTTTATGAAAATTCAAATTTTTTAGGATTGCATACTTTTAATCAAACTAAAGGCCGTGGTCAGTATGGTAATGTCTGGACTCCGACTGCCGGAAAAAACCTGGCTTATACGCTGGCAGTGAATACTCAGGACATCTTGTGCTCTGATTTTATGCTCAATTATTATACCGCAATAGTTGTCCGGGATTTCCTTGCCAAATTGTCTGACTCAGAGGTAAAGATCAAGTGGCCAAATGATATTATCCTTAAAGGTAAAAAAATCGTTGGAATATTAATAGAAAAGAAAAAAATTAATCAAAATAATTATTTCATCATAGGAACCGGAATCAATATTCTTCAGGAGAATTTTGATGAAATATCCAATGCTGGCTCACTTTTTACCCAAACAGGCGTCTTATTTGACCTTGAAGATCTTGCCTTAAATCTTCATGAGTTTTTGTCTGAAAAACTAAAAAACATTCCTTCCGACAAGGAAATTCTGGAGGGATTCAATGAAAATCTTTTCAGAAAGGATCTGATCTCTGTCTTTGAAATTGAAAAAGCACGACAAAATGGCATCATCCGAAATGTAGATGAGCAAGGTAAGCTTTGGATTGAACTGGAAGACGGGATGCGCTCCTTTTATCACAAGGAAGTAAAATTACTCTACTAATTATTGATTGGCTCTTTTGATATAAAGATAGAGCGTAAGCGGCAAGAACACCATATTAGGCAGCCACATAGCCACAGCCGGAGACAAACTTTTATTTTCCGAAACCACTTTTAGGGCTTCAAATGAAAAAACGAAAATAAAGGCCAATGAGATCCCTATCGCAAGGTTGACTCCCAATCCTCCTCTTTTCTTTTGTGATGACAGGGAAAGCGCCAGAAATGTCAGAATAATGATGGAGGCAGGCATGGATGTTCTTTGGTGAAGCTCATTCAGATAAGAGTTCAGGTTACTGTTTCCTCTCGCCTTTTCTCTTTCAATAAATTTTAAAAGTTCGGGGGTGGTTTTATTTTGTCCCAAAAGCTCATTAGGGAAAAGTTCTTCGGGTGAGTGCCCGTAATTTTTCCTTAATTCTATTCCGTTATTTAGCTTTTCGGTATTGTCTTTATTGATGGTTTTTTCTAAATAATTATTTAAAACAAACTGTTTTTTGAGCTTATCCCAATATACTTCACTTGCTTTCAGCTCATAAACCATTTTTCTGTCTTTATCAAATTTCTGATAGACAAAGCTTGACCCTCTTTTTTCTCTTTTATTCCAGGAATCGACAAAGATATATTCTGTTTTACTCAGCTGTGAAGAGGCTGGTGCTGTTCCTAAGATCTTTTCTTTATTGGCGGCGTTATAGGTATACGCTTCCAATTCATTTTTCTTGATATTAGCCCATGGCAGCACCATATGATACACCACAAGAGCAATCAAACCAATAAAAATAGATGTAAGCAGATAGGGTTTCGAAAATCTGTGAAAACTAGCTCCACTACTGATAATAGCAACAATTTCAGTATTATTTGCCATCCTGGAGGTAAAATAAATCACGGAAATAAATACCAGAATAGAAAGGAAGGTCACCACAAGATTAATAATCCAGAAAGGATAAAAATGAACCAGGAAATACATCAGGTCCAGCTTCGGATCTATGGCTTTGGCATTTTCTATCCTTGGAATCTTCTGCTGAACATCGATTACCAATACGACTATAGACAACAGTACCAACATGAAACTGAAAGTTCCAAGGTATTTTTTAATGATATATCTGTCTACAATTTTAAGCATAGTCTATTATAGTCTTTGTCTAAGAACCGGCACTACAGATTTTTTCCACTCGTAGAAATCTCCTGCAATGATATGTTCTCTGGCTACTTTTACTAAATCAAGATAGAATGCAAGATTATGAATCGAAGCAATCTGTTTTGCGAGATATTCTTTAGACACAAACAGGTGACGAAGATACGCTTTTGAATATTCACGGTCTACAAAACTGGTCCCAAATTCATCCAAAGGCGAAAAGTCGCGCTTCCATTTTTCATTTTTAAGATTCATCACTCCCTGCCATGTGAAAAGCATTGCATTTCTTGCATTTCTTGTTGGCATTACACAATCCATCATATCAATTCCCAGTCCGATAGTCTCAAGGATATTCCATGGTGTTCCTACTCCCATCAGATATCTTGGCTTATCTTTCGGAAGGATATCAGTAACTTCATCAGTGATTCTGTACATTTCTTCTTCAGGCTCTCCTACGGAAAGTCCTCCAATCGCATTTCCTTCTGCTCCTGCTTCAGAAATTACTTCTGCAGAAATTTTTCTAAGGTCAGAATAGGTTGATCCCTGAACAATTGGGAAAAGTCTTTGCTTATATCCGTATAATTCAGGATTATTATTTGTCCATTCAATACATCTTTTCAGCCAACGGTGTGTAAGCTCCATAGATGATTTTGCCTGGTTATATTCACAAGGATAAGGAGTACATTCGTCAAAAGCCATGAAAATATCAGCTCCGATCTGTCTTTGAATCTCCATTGATCTTTCTGGAGAGAACATGTGATAACTTCCGTCAATATGAGATTTGAATCTCGCACCTTCTTCTGTCATTTTTCTGCTGCTGGCTAGTGAAAATACCTGAAAACCTCCTGAATCAGTAAGAATAGGAAGGTCCCAGTTCATGAATTTATGTAAGCCACCTGCATCCTGCATCGTCTCCATTCCCGGACGAAGGTAAAGGTGATAAGTATTTCCCAGAATAATCTGAGCTTTAATGTCTTCTTTTAATTCTCTCTGATGAACTGTTTTTACACTTGCTACAGTTCCCACAGGCATAAAAATAGGAGTTTGAATCTTCCCGTGATCTGTGGTAATTTCCCCTGCTCTTGCTTTCCCTTCAGAGGTTTTTTCTATATTAAAAAATTTCATCTCTATACTTTTTTAGTTCACCGTTTTTATCAGTGATTTCTTTTCGGATAACAGCTCCATATCGTTTTTACCTTACTATAGGTATGACAACGCCATTCTGTTTCAGTTTATCCTTTATATATTTATCTGCTTTAGGATCTTTTTTCACCAATATTTCCTGTGCATCGTTGGCGATCCCATCCATTTCTTCTTTAATTACATAGTATTTGAAACTTCCGACGAAGTCATCAGGTTTTACTTTATATGACTTGAGAACAGCCCTTGTTCCTGCTTCCATATTTTTGTCCGGATACACGTAGATAGCCTGATCGTTGATCGAAAGATCTGCAATAATTTCCGCCATCACGTTTTTATCGATCAGATTTTTAGGCTTATCAATATAATCTGAACACGAAAACAGACTTATCAAAATGAAAATAAAGATCAGCTTTTTCATAGTCTATTGATAATTGATTTCCATTTTAGGTTTAATACTCCAAAAACTGCTTCATGGATAATTCCACCGTTCATTTTACTTTCTCCTAAAATTCTATTGGTAAATATAATAGGAACTTCTACAATTCTGAATCCTTTTTTAAAAGTTCTGAATTTCATTTCTATCTGGAATCCGTAGCCCTTCAGTTTCACATTGTCCAGTCCTATTTCTTCCAACACTTTTCTTGAAAAGCAGACAAACCCTGCGGTGGTATCATGAATCGGAAGGCCCAGAACAAATCTTACATATTTTGAAGCAAAATAGGACAGCAATACTCTTCCCATAGGCCAGTTGACTACATTTACTCCTTTTGAGTAACGAGAACCGATGGCCATGTCAGCATTGATGCATGCTTCAAACAATTTTGGGAGATCAGTTGGATTATGGGAAAAATCTGCATCCATCTCAAAAATATAATCGTATTTATTTTCGAGTGCCCATTTAAATCCATGGATATATGCCTTTCCCAATCCATCTTTCATATGTCTTATCGACAGGTGCAGATAATGTGGATGTTTCTTCTGCAATTCTTTTACAATCTCGGCTGTTCCATCCGGAGAAGTATCGTCCACTACCAAGACATGAAAGTCGTCGTCCATTGCAAAAACCGCGGAAATAATATTTTCAATATTTTCCTTTTCGTTATATGTTGGGATAATGACGAGCTTTTTCATTTCAGTTTGCAAAGATAGTTTATTTAACCTTTTTATTTTATACAAAATAATCTATAATTTTGCAAAAATACTTATCACGGATTAAGCGGATGGACCAGAAACTTGTATTAAACAGATCTGAACACTACGTAAAATCGATAAGAGTAAGTATTTTAGCTGCAAATTCATAGATCAGGTGATAGGAAAATCTGTGCCGGGTTGTGTTATCTGAAGTTAAATAATAAATAAAAAAAATTAAATTTTGCCATCATCACAACACTTTATCAACCATGTAAGAATACCTGAGAATAATGACTGGGTAATTTTTATCCTCGTGGGCTGTATATTTTTATATGTTTTTATGATGAACATCATAGAAAGGGATGCCAGTCTCAAAGATTTTCTGCTTCAGAAATATTTTGATGCCAGCAACAACCTTCCCAGCTGGATTATCACGTCATGTGTGACTACGCTTACGCTGTCTATATTAATTTCACAGTATATTCCTATTGTCCCGAAGTATATTGCCGATCTTCAGCTTTTCGGGTATCAGCTTAATAAATTTGGGTATACTTTGCTGGCTGTGCTGTTTTTTTATTTAATAAAATCAACATTAGGGTTTTTATTTTATCAAAGTATAGGGGATGGAAAAAAATGGACTATTTTTTATTTTACCTCCACAAAATTTTATTTCATTCTTTCTTTTTTGCTAATAATTCTTTGTGTAACCCACTATTACTTTCCCATAGACAGAAATAAAATGTTTTTTTATTATTTATGCTTCTTTTCTTTTGTATTCATTTTCAAAGTTTTTTTCTACTTATTTCACAAGAACAAGATTCTTCCCGAGAAATGGTATTATAAATTTTTGTATATTTGCACCCTCCAAATCACACCATTATTATTGCTTTGGAAGTTGTTATTTTTTTAATAAATGTCAATGATGAGAATAAAGTCTATATTGGTTTCTCAACCAGCGCCTAGTGAGTCTTCTCCATACTTGGATATAGCGAAGAAGGAAAAAATAAAGATTGATTTCCGTCCTTTTATCCACGTCGAAGGGGTTGACAATAAAGAGCTCAGAACACAGAAAATAGATCTGACGCAGTATACCGGTATTATTTTTACCAGTAAAAATGCGATTGACCATTACTTCAGACTAGCAGAAGAACTGCGTTTTGCCGTTCCGGATACAATGAGATATATCTGCCAGTCGGAAGCAATTGCCAACTACCTTCAAAAACATATTGTGTACAGAAAAAGAAAAATCAGCTTTGGGGAGAAAAACTTCTCAGACCTGCTTCCTCTTTTCAAAAAATTCCCAACTGAAAAATATCTGCTGCCATCTTCAGATGTTCTAAGTTCGGATACTGTAAAAACCATGGATGCATCTAATGTAGACTGGACAAGAGCAATTATGTACCGTACTGTATGCAGCGACCTTACTGATATCAACGCCAAAGATTATGACATGTTGATCTTCTTCAGTCCACAAGGAATCAAATCGCTACAACAAAACTTCCCTGACTTCAAGCAAGAGGAAACAAAGATCGGTGTTTTTGGAAACACGACTTTGGCCGCAGCAGAAGAAGCAGGATTAAAAGTAGATTTAATGGCGCCTACGAAGGAAACTCCTTCCATGACGATGGCCCTTGAAAAGTATATTAAAGCACTTCACAAATAGTCTTTACTATAAAAATACTATCAACCGTCTTTTCAATAAAGGAAAGATGGTTTTTTTTTACCTAAATTTGAACGAAAATTAACATTGAATGAGATGTCTGTGTAAATCACTTACTTTCAGAAGAAAAGTATAAAGACAGATCTTACTCAATAAAAAATTAAAATATACGGATGAAAGCTCCACAGGCAAAAAAAATAGAGAAAATATTAGAAATACACGGCGATAAAAGAGTTGATAATTACTTTTGGCTGAACGAAAGGGAAAACCCCGAAGTCATCAAGTATATTGAAGAAGAAAATGCCTACGAAGAATTCATCATGAAAGATACGGAAACTCTTCAGGAAGAGCTTTTCGAAGAGATGAAAGCCCGTTATAAAAAAGATGATGAGTCTCTTCCCTATTTCTTTAATGGATACTGGTATATTGTACGCTATGAAGAAGGGAAAGAATATCCTATTTTCTGCAGAAAACATAAAAGCCTAGACAACGAAGAGGAAATTGTACTTGACGTTAATATTTTAGCAGACGGTCAAGATTTCTTTGAAGTGGGAAGTCTAGCTGTAAGTCCTAATAATGAACTTGCCTCTTTTTCTTCAGACAATGTAGGAAGAAGAATTTATACACTCAACTTTAAAAGCTTAAAGACAGGGGAAATACTTCAGGATACAATTCCGAATACAACAGGAAAAGCTGTCTGGGCCAATGATAATCAACACGTTTTTTATATCAGAAAAGACAAAAGTCTTCGTGCGTTTCAGGTATACAGACATCAGCTGGGAACAGACTCTTCAGAAGATGTTCTGATCTTCCATGAAAAGGATGATACTTTTGACGTCAATGTATTCAAAACAAAATCAATGCAATATATTTTTATTGCAAGTTCAAGTACTATTTCTGATGAGCACCACTTCATTCCTTCTGACAATGTATTTGCAGAATGGAAAGTGATCCAGCCAAGAATAGACGACCTTGAATATTCTGTAGAGCATTACGAAGATGAATTCTACATTATCACCAATGCTGATGATGCTATCAATTTCAAGATCGTAAAAACCAAGATCAACAACTGTGGTATGGAAAACTGGGTAGATGTTATCCCCCACCGTGCAGAAGTTTTATTGGAAGGTTTTGAAATTTTCAAAGATTATCTGGTACTGGAGGAAAGAGAAAGAGGACTGCTTCAGATCAAAATCATTGATGAAAAGACTCAGGAATCTTATTATTTACCTTTCTCTGATCCTACTTATACTTCTTATATAGGAATCAACATGGAATTTGATACTGAAATTCTACGTTACGGTTATACCTCTCTTACACAGCCCAGCTCCACTTATGAGTACGACATGAAGGAAAAGACCACCAAACTTCTGAAACAACAGGAAGTACTGGGTGGACAATTTTTCCCTGAAAATTATATTTCAGAAAGAATATGGGCAGACTCCAGAGATGGGGAAACAAAAATTCCAATCTCATTAGTCTATCACAAAGACACCAAAAAATCTGCTGACACTCCACTTCTTCTATACGGATATGGAAGTTATGGACATACTGTAGATGCTAGTTTTTCAAATGTAAGATTATCTATCCTGGACAGAGGATTTATTTATGCTATCGCTCACATCCGTGGTGGAGAATATTTGGGAAGAGAATGGTATGAGGACGGAAAAATGTTATTCAAGAAAAATACGTTCTTCGACTTTATAGATGCAGGAAAATATTTAATCAAAGAAAACTACACTTCATCAAAGCATCTATATGCGATGGGTGGAAGTGCCGGAGGACTGCTGGTAGGAGCTGTAGTTAATTATGAGCCTCAGTTATTCAACGGAATTGTAGCACAGGTTCCTTTCGTGGATGTTGTGAGTACGATGCTGGATGACACTATTCCTTTGACCACCGGAGAATATGACGAATGGGGAAATCCAAATGATAAAGAATATTATCATTATATGAAAGACTACTCTCCTTATGATAATGTAGAGGCAAAAGATTATCCACATATGCTGATCACGACAGGATTCCATGATTCTCAGGTACAGTATTGGGAGCCTGCAAAATGGACTGCAAAACTGAGAGAATTAAAAACAAACGATAATATCTTAGTTTTTAAAACTGACATGAGCTCCGGGCATGGAGGTGCCAGCGGAAGATTTGAATCATTGAAAGAAGATGCTTTAGAGTATGCATTCCTTTTAAAGATAAATGATAATTCATAAATGATAAATGATGGATACTCCGGATTATAATGCAATTTTTGCTTCTAAAACAAAGCAGCTAGCCATCATAATTATTAAGGAATTATCAAAACTACCCTATAATGAAGCCTTTTCAGTTATCAGAAAGCAGATATTTCGGTCTTCAACTTCAATGGCTGCTAATTATAGAGCAATGTGCAGAGCAAGATCAAAAGCTGAAAGATTTTCAAAAATATCGATTGTAATAGAGGAAACTGATGAAACTTTATTTTGGATAGAAATGCTAGAAGAACTGGAATACGCTCAAAAAGAAATTTTAACAGATATAAAAATCAAAACTGAAGAAATACTAAAAGTAACTTCTTCATATAGAAAAATGCTAAAGTAGTTGCTTTATCAATAATCATTTACTATTTATAAAATTATGATTAACGAGTCCGAATATTGGAAAAAAATAGAACAGTTTTTCGAAGACAACTTCCAGACTGAAAAGAACCCTCCCATTGAAACCCTTTTATTTCTGATTGGGTTACAGGAACTGGGAAGTGGCCAGCAGAAATATACAAAAGAAGACAAAGTAAACCTGATTCACATTGCAGTCTGCAGGTTACTTGAGCCTTTCGGGTATTATAAATTCACACACTATGAAGACGGATGGCCTCAGTTTGATAAACTGGAAGGACTTCCGGAATTGAAGCCCAATGAGCAGTCATTGCTTATGAAAAAGGCAATTATTCAGTATTTTCAGGAAGAAGAATTGATATAAAAATAAAGCTTGGATATTTTCCAAGCTTTTATATTTTACACCATTGAGATTAAATTTATTATTCTTAGCTTCATCATCCTATGATTGTAAAATCTCCTCAAGCTGATTTAATCCCATACTAAAACCACCTTCAAATCCCATATCCAGTATCTTTTTCATAACTTCCTGAGAATGGTAATGGATATTAATGGTCACTTTGGTTCCCTCTTCCACTCCCGTAAAGCCGATCAGCCATTTTGACCTTGGAAAATCTTCGTTGATGTTTCCTTTTTCATCGCAGAAACCACTCATCCAGTCAAGACTTCTGTGCTCTCTAATTTCTCCGTACTCAGATTGAGAATACATGGGTCCTTTTTCTCCGTTTGGACCTATCATTGTATACATCCAGACTCCTCCTTCTCTGAAATCCTGATGTATCGTTTCACATTTCCAGGGTTTTGGGCCCCACCATTGATCCAATAATTCAGCTTTGGTAAAATAGTTCCATACCGTTGAAGGATCAGCTTTATAAATCTTCATGACATAAATACTGAGCTCTTCAAAATCTTTGTTGAAAATGATATTAGATTCCATAAATAATTATTTTTAATAAAGTTAGCATTTTATTTACTGCGTGGGACTTTTCATATGACAACTAAAAGATAATTCATAAATAATTGTTAAAAAACACTCTTTTAAGAAAAATAAAACAATTTTTTGGCTCGTTTTTTGTTTATGTAGTCTTAAAACAATTAATTTTAACATTCATCTTTCGAAAACATATATAATTAAATAATGAATAACAAATTCATCCCAATAATTTCAGTGTTTATGACAATCTCACTGATTGTCTTTGTGACGCTCCAATTTTATTGGTTGAAAGGCTATTACGGTGTACTGGAACAGGATTTTTCAAATAAGGTGTATGCGGTTTTGGAAAGTACTTCGAAAAGTATTGAAGAAATTGAGGCAGACAAATACCTGAATCAGGATTATAAAGATTTCAGAAAAAATATTATTGCCAACAGCAAACAGCCTTCTTTAACGACCATTCAACAGGTAGCAGACTCCGGTACTCAGAGACAGATTATTTATTCCAAAAATATTATTGAAAAAACACAGCTTCCGATTTCCCAAAAAGGAGATTCTATCAAGCTGACTACTTTATATACAGATGAAGCAGCCTACAAAATAAAAAGAGATACTACCAATCGTGAACTTCTTACCACAGACATCAATCAGGAGATTGAAACTGGAGACTACTCCATGAAAGAGTTTGTGAAAGTATATGGAAACAACCTTCCCATCACCAAAAGAGTAGATCCCAAAACACTTGATTCCGTCATTGCTAAAGAACTTAAAATAAGAGGCATCACTGCTAAGTTCGGATATGGGGTTCTAGACCGCAGCAACAAACTGACAAGCATTGTAAATAAGGCATACAAAGAGAAAAAAGACAGCAATGTCTATAGTTTTCCTCTTTTTGCTGATAAAAAAAATACACTATACAGTCTCGCACTGGTTTTCCCTAAAAAAGAATATTCTCTGGCGATGAACAACTGGCCGATGCTGCTAGGAACGTTCCTTTCTCTTCTTACTATTCTTGGGATTTATATTATTTCCATCAATTATATGATGAGGCAGAAAAAGCTTGCTGAAGTAAAGACAGACTTCATCAACAATATGTCCCACGAGTTTAAAACACCTCTGGCCACCATTTCTGTAGCCACAGATTCTTTGGCTAATGATAAGATTGCAACCAACCCGGATAAGGTAAAGTATTACTCGGAGCTGATCAAGCAGGAGAACTTAAGGATGAAAAAGCAGGTGGAAAATATTCTGAATATGTCTAAGCTTGAAAGAAATGAAGTAGAATTGTTTTTAAAAGAAGCCAACGTAAGAGAACTGATTAAAAAAACAACAGAATCCTTCAATCTGATTGTACAGCAAAGAAACGGAACCCTTACACAGAAGTTCAATGCCACTCATTATATTTTTAAAATAGACGAATTCCATATCTCAAATATGCTGGTCAACCTGCTGGATAATGCCAATAAGTATTCTCCTGAAGCACCGGAAATACATGTGGAAACCAAAAATGAAGGCCACTGGTATGTCATTCAGATTTCCGATAAAGGAATGGGAATGGATACTCAGAATAAAACCAAAATTTTCGAAAAATTCTTCAGAGAGGAAACCGGAAATATTCATAATGTAAAAGGACAGGGATTAGGACTTTCCTATGTAAAGAAAATTGTAGAACTGCACAAAGGAGAGATTATCGTAGAGTCTTATAAAGGAAAAGGAAGTACGTTCACGATAAAACTACCGATGAGCTAGAATATAAAAATGATAATTGATGATACAAGGACTGTTCACATCAATTATAAAAGTTAAACCAAATATCAAAATATAGAAGATAGAGTGAGAAAGTTCATTCTTAATTGTTAATTATTAATTATTAAAAGTTATGAGCAACAGAATATTATTAGTAGAGGACGATCAGAGTTTCGGGGCGGTGCTTAAAGATTATTTGACAATCAATAATTTTGAAGTAACTCTTGCCATTGATGGAGAGCAGGGACTTAAAGAATTCACGGAAAATGAATTCGACATCTGCATATTCGACGTAATGATGCCAAAAAAAGACGGATTTTCATTGGCTGAAGATGTAAAAAAGATTGATAAAAATACCCCAATCATATTCCTTACCGCAAGAAATATGAGAGAAGATATTTTGAAAGGCTATCAGTTGGGCGCTGATGATTATATCACCAAGCCTTTTGACACTGAGCTTCTTTTATACAAAATAAAGGCTATTCTTCAGAGAAGTTCTACACTGGAAAATGAAGAGCAGGAGCAGTTCAAGATCAGCAATATTTTCTTTGACTCTATGTTGAGACAATTGAAAGTAGGTGATAAAGAATACAAACTTTCTCCTAAAGAAAATGAATTACTGAAGCTTCTTTGCATTCATAGAAATGATTTCATGCCTAGAGATCTTGCTTTAAGAAAGATCTGGAAAAAAGAAAATTACTTTACAGCAAGAAGTATGGACGTGTATATTGCAAAGCTTCGTAAATTATTAAAAGATGACGAAGGATTGGAAATTATCAACGTTCACGGAGAAGGATTCAGACTTTTGGTGAAAAATTAATCCGAAAATCGAATTATAAATATAAAATTAGCAAAACAATTGAAAATGTTTTGCTAATTTTGTTTCATACCCATGGATATGAAGAATACATTTATAGGTTTGATCACCGTATCACTATTAGCTGCATCTTGTAAAAAGGATGAAAAAGCAACTTATTTAAAAGAAGAAGCCAACGCTGGACAGCCCAGCGTAGCTCTTAATACCACCTCAAAAACAGCCCTGATGGACCAGGCAGGTATTCAATCTACCCCCGCTCCGTCTCCAATGGCTGCTGCACCCGGTATGAATCCTCCACACGGACAACCCGGACACCGATGCGACATCCAGGTAGGACAACCCTTGAATAGTGCTCCTGCAGCCACTCCTGCGCCACAAAATATAAACACAGGCGGAAATAAGGTCATCCAGATTGATCCTAATGCAATGTCACCAGGAAAAGTAGCAATTGACAACTCCGGAAAACAAGTAAAGACGGCTCCAGGAATGAACCCTCCACACGGGCAGCCGGGACACCGATGTGATATTGCAGTTGGACAGCCATTAAGCAGTAAACCGGCTCCAGCCGCTCAGCCAGCTCAAAATATAATACAGACAACTCCAACTCCTGCACCCGCTGCACAAAACCTGGCTATGGGCGAAAAACCCAAATTAAACCCAGCACATGGAGCACCATGGCACAGCTGTTCTCTAAAAGTTGGTGATCCTTTGCCATAAATTTTGTATTTTTGCAGAAATGAAGCTGTTTCACATACTTGCAATCGTGTTTTGCTTGGGAGTTTTTTTAATTCCCAAGGATAACTTCTATGCGCAAGGGATGCAGGAAACATGCTGTAAAGCAGAATCTTCGAAAAAAAGTGACTGCTGCAAAAATCATTCTTCAAAAGAAGGCAGCAAGGATGACAAAACAAAATCATGTAATGACGACTGCTGTTCATCATGTGTTGCCTGCTATACCTTTATTGAAACTCCTTTCTCAAAAAACTTACGTCTGGAACTGTCTTATTACAAAGCGAATAAGAATCCTCAGTTTCAATATTCAGATCCTTATCTTTCAGATAGTTTAAAGGAAATCTGGCAGCCGCCCAAGATAGGTTAATTAAAATATCGCGCGTTCATTATACTACTTAATGGACTGTTTTTTAATTAATTTAAACTTTAAACAAAATGAAATTACATATTTCCAGGTTGATACTTGGTGCATTATTCCTATTTACACAATTTATATCTGCTCAAACACTTTCAAAAAACCAGTTCAAGGTAAAAGGGAACTGTGAAATGTGCAAAACAAGAATTGAAAGTGCAGCTAAAAAAGCAGGTGCAAAAACAGCAGTATACTCTGTTGATCTTCAGACATTAACTTTAGAAACAGACAAGGTATCTACCGATGATATTCTAAAGAAAGTAGCTGAAGCAGGTCATGATAACGAAAAATTCAAAACTTCTGACAGCACCTATGAAGGACTTCCGGGATGTTGCCATTACGACAGAGATGCACAGCTTTCACAGGCAGAACCTCATCATGAGCACCATGCAGATGCTAATGTTTCCGCTAAAAAAGAAAACGAATTCTATGTAAGAGGAAACTGTGCTTCATGTAAAGCCAGAATTGAAAAAGCATCAAAAGATGCCGGTGCCAACACCGCAGAATGGAATGCAGAGAAACAAACGGTTACCTTAAATTTTGACCCGTCAAAAACCTCATCGTATAAGATTTTAAAAGCAATTGCTGATGCAGGTCATGATAATGAAAAATATAAGGCTTCAGATGCTGTATACAAAGGACTTCCAGGATGTTGTCTGTATGACAGAGATTTTACTTTTGGTGAACCCAATCCAAAAGTACATTATGAAGAAGGTGCAAAACATGAAGATCATAAAGATAATGGCACCTCTGCAACTAAAGAGGATCATTCTCAACATGAAAAAAACATCGACGGTGTTGTCGTAACGGGCTCCAAGGCCGCAACAGCTTTGAGTAAGAAAGAAGCCGGACTTGTTTTTAATATTGATAAAAAAGAGCTGTTAAAGGCAGCTTGTTGTAACCTGTCTGAAAGTTTCGAAACCAATGCAACCGTTGACGTTTCTTTCAGCAATGCGGTTACGGGAACAAAACAGCTGAAAATGCTTGGTCTGGATCAAAAATACACCAGCTTAACGAAGGAACAATTACCCGAAATCAGAGGATTGGCTTCTGCCTACGGACTAAACTTTATTCCGGGAAGATGGATTGAAAGCATTCAGCTGACTAAAGGTGGAAGTACTGTAACCAACGGGTATGAAAGTATCACAGGACAGATCAACACTGAACTTTTGAAAAATGCAAAGGCTCCCGAAACGTCACTGAACCTTTTTTCCGATTTCAACGGAAGAGCAGAGATAAATATTACCAATGTTTCTCCCATCAACGATAAATGGTCACAAACTTTTCTTCTTCACGGAAACGGAACATTCGGAAATACGGATATGAATGATGACGGTTTTCTTGACAGACCGAAAGGAACACAGATCAATGCCGCTTATTTGCTGAATTATAATGATCTTGAAAAGTCTGGATTCGGATCTCACTTCGGTATTAATTTTATCCGAGATGAAAGAACTGCAGGACAGGTTGGTTTCGATAAAAAACTGGCTCAGGATAAGCAGTCTCCTTACGGTGTAGGAATTGATATTTCAAGATTCCAGGTTTGGAATAAGACGGGATATGTTTTTAAAGGAAAACCTTACCAAAGTATCGGTTGGATGAACCAATATGTGTATCACCAGCAGGATAGTTTCTTTGGATTGAGAAATTATGCAGGACAGCAGCAAACCTATTATTCCAATTTAATTTTTGAAAGCATCATCGGAAATACCAATCATAAGTATAAAGCCGGAGCAAGTTTCTTATATGACGGGTATAAAGAAACGTATTTAACGAACGACCTGAGAAGAAATGAAATTGTACCGGGAATTTTTGCCGAATATACTTTAACAGGCTTAAAATATACATTGGTAGCAGGAACGAGAGTAGATTTTCATAATCTGGCAGGAACTCAGTTTACGCCAAGACTAAATTTCAAGTATGATTTTACGCCCCAGACTATTTTAAGACTTTCTGCGGGAAGAGGATTCAGAACAGCAAATGTATTCGCGGAAAGCCAGCAGTATTTTGCATCGAACAGAGCGATTAATATTTTATCAAACGGAGGAAATATTTATGGTTTAAGACCTGAAATTGCGTGGAACTACGGAGCAAGCTTACAACAGGAATTTAAGTTATTCGGAAGAAAATCCAGTATTATTGCCGACTTCTTCAGAACAGATTTCCAGGATCAGGTATTGGTAGATTTGGACAAGTCTCCTCAACAGCTGACATTCTATAATCTGGAAGGAAAATCCTTTGCGAATTCATTTCAAACGCAGTGGGATTTTACTCCTTTCAAAAATTTTGATGTAAGGCTTGCCTATAAGTATTATGATGTACAGGCTGATTATATCGGAGGAAGAAGAGAAGTTCCTTTTATGGCTAAACACAGAGGATTTGTAAACTTAGCCTATTCAACCAACAAGAATAATAATGGAGGATTCTGGAGTTTTGATACGACTTTAAACTGGGTTGGAAAGCAGAGGCTTCCTGATACTTCAACGAATCCGGCAGAGTTTCAGTTACCAACATATTCTGAATCTTACGCGGTTCTTAATGCTCAGATCTCAAGAAATTTCAATAAAAAAATCAGAGCTTATGTAGGCGGAGAAAACCTGACTTCTTATTATCAGAAAAATGCGATTGTAGATTTTAAAAATCCTTTCGGAAATTATTTTGATGGAGGAATGGTGTATGCTCCCATTATGAAGGCTAACTTCTATGTGGGATTGGATGTGACGTTTTAGAGGCGGGAAGCTGGAAGAATGAAGCTGGGAGTACCTACAATCAAGTAAAGTTTTTATCTTATTGAGGATAAAAACTGAATAAACAAAACCTTATAGGTCTCCGAGACCTATAAGGTTTATTTTTTGCCTTCAGCTTATAAATATAGTATGAATAACGAAGGAGAATA
Organism: Chryseobacterium sp. KBW03; assembly: GCF_003852415.1. Taxonomy (NCBI): domain Bacteria; kingdom Pseudomonadati; phylum Bacteroidota; class Flavobacteriia; order Flavobacteriales; family Weeksellaceae; genus Chryseobacterium; species Chryseobacterium sp. KBW03. The sequence continues at coordinate 306,470 of NZ_QAJO01000004.1, forward strand.
AAAAAGTTTTGAAAATCTTCAGTAACTCCCTTCTTCCACCCTCAAGCTTCCTAACCAATAAAAAAAATCTGCTTCAATATTGAAGCAGATTTTTTTTATTTATCTTCCAAAGTCATCCTGTACTCTTACGATATCATCTTCATCTGAAGGATTGGATGCATCGGTATGTTGCCAGATTTCGGCTACGATTCCCCAGCCTGCAAGACCTATCAATCTGTGTCTTTCTCCCTGCTGAAGTTTCACCTGATCTTTTGGACCATATTCTCCTAATTCTCCTTCTTCATCTGTTGCACTTCTTTTGATGCCTACAGTTCCTTCTACCACCTGCCAGATTTCGGCTCTTCTGTGGTGATACTGCCAGCTTAATCTTGCTTCAGGAGCAACGATAAGAATCTTTGGGCTAAGCTTCCCTCCTATTCTCAGATTTTCAACATCAATACCATCAAAATACTGGTTGGCAAAATCCTGTGCCTGTGTTTCATCAATCACAAAGAATCCTCCCCATGGTCTTGTATCATCTTTTGCTGCGATGTTAAAACCCTGTGTCTGCAGCATGCTCTCTACTCTGTCGAATATTTCTTTTTTTTCTGTACTCATACAGCTTGTATTTCTAAATTAAAAATTATTTATTTGATTCTTCTTTTGACATTGAATATGGAAAATCTTTTTCCTGTGCCCCTCTTTCTTTATTAGGCTTGTTGTCCATTTTAAAGTCTAAAACAGCTCCTTTCATCAGTTCTTTATGGCTCAACCAGTTTTTGGAGTAAGGCTGTTGGTTTACGTTCAATGATTTTACATATAGATTTTCAGCATTGTTTTCCGGAGCTTTTATTTCAATTTTCTTACCATTTTCAAGATGAATGGTAGCTTCTTTAAATAAAGGTGCACCTAATACATACTGATCTGTTGCCGGCGTCACCGGATAAAACCCAAGGGCTGAGAAAATATACCATGCAGAAGTCTGTCCGTTATCTTCGTCACCACAATATCCGTCAGGAGTCGCGTGATACAGTTTATTCATCACCTGTCTTGCCCAATATTGAGTTTTGTAAGGTGATCCTGCATAGTTATACAGGTAGATCATGTGCTGAATAGGCTGGTTTCCGTGGGCATACTGTCCCATATTCATGATCTGCATTTCTCTGATCTCGTGAATAACGCCTCCATAATAGCTGTCGTCAAAAACAGGTGGTAATGAGAACACTTCATCTAATTTTGCCTCAAATTTCTTCTTTCCTCCCATGAGTTCTGACAGACCGTCAATATCCTGGAAAACAGACCATGTATAATGCCAGCTGTTTCCTTCTGTAAACGCATCTCCCCATTTGAAAGGATTGAAAGGTTTCTGGAAATTACCGTCTTTATTTTTACCACGCATTAAGCCTGTTTCCTTGTCAAATACATTTTTGTAATTGTAGGCTCTTTTCTTATAAATATCAATTTCAGAAGCGGGTTTTCCTAATGCTTTTCCTAACTGATAAATTGAAAAGTCATCATATGCATACTCCAATGTTCTTGCAGCATTTTCATTGATTTTCACATCGTAAGGCACATAGCCTAATGTATTGTAATATTCTACACCTGCACGGCCTACCGCTTCTATAGGACCCGCATTATTCGCTCCGTGTTTTACGGCCTGCCAAAGGGCTTCCGTATCATATCCACGAAGTCCTTTGATATAAGCATCTGCCACTACGGATGCAGAATTATTTCCAATCATAATATCAGAATATCCAGGGCTGCTCCACTCCGGTAAGAAGCCTCCTTCTTTGTAAGCATTCGCCAATCCTTCCTGCATTTCTACATTGATGCTTGGATACACCAGGTTCAGGAAAGGGTACAAAGCACGGAAGGTATCCCAGAAACCGGTTCCTGCAAACATTTTTCCATCTGCAATTTTACCGTTGTAAGGGCTCCAGTGTTTTATTTTGTTCTGGGCATCAATCTCATATAATTTTTGCGGGAAGAACAAAGTTCTGTATAAAGAGGAATAAAAGGTTCTCATCTGCTGATCTGTCCCTCCTTTTACGTCTATTTTTCCTAATGTTTGGTTCCAGATATTTTTCGCATCGGTTTTTACCTGTTCAAAATTTTTGGTTCCGATTTCTCTTTTAAGATTCAGTTCTGCCTGTTCAAAGCTGATGAATGAAGAGGCTACTTTTGCATACACCGTTTCTTTATTTTTAAGCTTAAAGCCTACTACAGCACCTGTATGATCGCTGGTAATTTCTAGCTGATCATTAACCAGTTTATCGTCTTTCCAGGTTTTTGTCAGTTCAAAATCTTTATCAAACTGAATGACGAAGTAGTTTTTAAAATTATCATATTTCCCGGTAGAATATTTTGTGGTATAGCCCAGGATTTTTCTTTCTTTCGGTAAAATCTTGATGTAAGAACCTTTGTTCAATGCATCCACAACGATGTAAGCACTGTCTGTTTTTGGAAAATCAAATTTAAAATAAGAAGCTCTTTCCGTAGGGGTAAATTCTGTGGTTACATTGATATCCGCAAGATAAACACTATAAAAGTAAGGAGTGGTAACCTCAGCTTTATGGCTGAACCAGCTCGCTCTGTCTTCTTCTTTAAATTTTACTTTCCCTACTCCCGGCATGATGGCAAATGCGCCATAATCATTCATCCATGGAGAAGGCTGGTGGGTTTGTCTAAATCCTTTTATTTTATCTGCATCGTAACTATACGCCCATCCGTCACCCATCTTACCGGTCTGTGGAGTCCAGATATTCATTCCCCATGGAAGTCCGACTGCCGGATAGGTATTTCCGTTGGATAAAGAAGGTTTTGACTGCGTTCCCATCAAAGGATTCACATAATCTACGGGAGATATGTTCTGACCAAAGGCCCAGGCCTGTATTAGCAGTAAGCAAGTAGAAAATATAAACTTCATTGTATCATTTCGTTTGTTAATTTATATACGCTTTTTTAATGCATAGCTGGCAGCTCCAAGAATGGCTGCATCTTCAAATATGGCAGAAATTTTAACCTGCAAGTTAATATTATTCTTTGTTAAATTCTGAATAAATCTTTGCTCAAAGTGAGGATATGCTTTCGCAATATTACCTCCTATAACTAAAACTTCCGGTTTGTAATGATTTACATATTTCACGATAAATTCTGAGAAAGAATCTGCATATTCATCAAATATTCTGGTCTGTATTTCAGTTGGCATATCCAACAAATCTTTGGTTCCTGAAATTTCTTCTCCTGTCAAATCCTTGTAGCGATTTACAAACCAGCGTGTTGCCAGATAATCTTCACTGATAGAATCTTTAAAAGGAGAATCCCATAAGTCTTCATCGGTAGCAAATTCTCCGTTGAAGAAGGTCGTTCCCAATCCTGTACCGAGAGTCACTCCAAAAGCACTCCCGAATCCCTGGGCACATCCTCCGAATACTTCTCCTTCCATGAAGGCTGCGGCATCATTTACAAAATGAATCTGCTCCTGAGAAACAGACAATCTTTTTGCCAGTTCTTCTTTAATATTCACCTGATAGATATCAATGAACTTTCCCTGCTGCATTAATGATATTCCTTTTTCATAATCGAAAGGCCCCGGCATTGCGATACCGATTAAAAGATCTTCTTTTATCAGATCATGAGCCACTTTATCAATGGCTGAAACCCATGCAGCGAAAATAACCTCTTTATTTTCAAAAGCATCTACATGTTCTCTTACATAGGTTGAAGAAATGATTTCACGTTTTTCCGGATCTACCTGAGCCAGCGTGATGTGTGACCCTCCAATATCGATTCCTACTATATTCTGCATTATTTTTTATTTTAAATTCAAGACATCCCTGTGACTGAAAAAACAGACAAACAGGAGTACATATCCTGTCTGTCTGCTTTGTATTTCAGACTTTATATTCTTAATTCTGATAATGATCTTATTATCTGAATCTTACTTTACAATAATTTTACCCGTCGATATCACTTTACTGTTTTTGGATGTAATCTTGTAAATATAAGTACCACTGATTAAATCCTGTGTATTGACTGCGTTATTATTTTGATTAATGTTCTGTTTTTTGAACAGTTTTCCTGATGCATCATACAATGCCACTTCATTGGCAGAGTTGTCGCTGATGGCAAAATGAATATCATTTCCTCGTTTCACAGGATTCGGGTAAACGGAACTGCTCTCTTTTACGGATTCAATATCTTTCACTGCAAGAGATGACGCACAGGCAACATCTGTTCTCCAGTTGGTATCTGTCATGTTGACCAAGGTTGCAAAATGAGTGTTTGCCGTAGCATCTAATGCTCCTAAGCCACTGCCTTCATCCATTTTCCAGTTGGCTTCAAGCCCCGTAGAGTTGGCAGGAACATTACAGCTGTTGCTCAATATTTCCTGTGGTGTCAATGCTTTTTTCCAAACTCTGAATTCATCCAGGAAGCCATTGATTGTACGGGAATTATCATAATTTCTTCCCAGATAAAGAATACCGTTTGCGGCAAAGTTACCGGTTACTGCAAAGCTTGCATCAAGGGTGCCATTGACATAAATTTTCATTGCTGCACCATCGTAAGTCGCTGCAATATGATACCATGTATTGGTATTAAATGCTGTATTCGTATTCAATTTTACCTGTGATGAACCGAAACTCAAGATAAACTGAAGTTTGTTGTTCGCCAGGTTTCCGTCCCCGAATCTAAGCATTGCTGAGTTATTATCTCCTACTTCAACACCCATTACTGATGAGATGTAAGGAAATCCTGTTTTGAAAGCATTTACTTTTACCCATCCTTCGAATGTCATCGCATTTCCGCTTAAGTTAAATTGCCCTGCATTAAGGTAGTGGGTACTTCCGTTAAAAGAAAGTGATCTTGCTCCAGGACTTGTAACAGGGGCAAAACCACTGTTGAACGCCCCTTCTCCTGAATAGGTACTTGTAGCTCCTCCCACACATGAAGCCTGTACTTTCCACACATAGCCTGTATTAGGCGTAAGGTTTTGTAATGAATAAGAGTTGGTTGTAATATTGGGAATTTCAGACCATGTTGTCGCTGCTGTCGTTTTATATTGCAGCGTATATGAAGTTGCATTTCCTGCATCCCATGATAATTGAGCTGTATTCCCAAGGAAACTTCCGGAAGTTAATCCTGATGGCGTAGTGCAGCCACTTCCGGAGTTAAACCTTGGTGCAAAAATATAAGTACTTGTTAATGTAGGAGAGCAGTTAGATTGTATTCTCCAATCATAGTCTGTATTCAGAGTAAGGTTGTTGATGACAATATTATTTCCTGAATAATTATTGGCTGCGTTCGTCCATACTGTTGAATTCGCAGGTTTGTAATCAATATTATAAGACTGGGAAGCATTGGACGTCCAGTTCAGTTTCGCTGAAGTTCCCGTCACATTGGAAATATCCAGTCCCAATGGAGGATCGCAGCTTTGTCCCTGAGACCATGAATATAATTGTCCGCTTAAGAGTGTATTTTCGTTGTAAAGAATATTGGAACCTGTACTCAGATAATTGGCAACATCGGTTCCCCCCAAATCATACCACATAAACACTCCGTATTGATCATTTTTTGTGCTGGTTGCTAAACTAGCAAGCGTTGTAGCAGATGTAGATCCTGAATTAGAATTAAGAATCCAGGTTGCAGCAGCAGAAATTTTACTTTTATCAAGAGGAGGAACAACAGGTGCATTGTAGGTACTATACATGGCATTCCAGGTGTAATTGATATAATTTCCTGCCAAATCTCCATTATAAGTTTGTCTTGTCGTAGCCGGGCCATAATAATAGAACGTAATCAGTTTATCCGGCATTGCTGCTTTCAGTTCCTGCAAAAGCATTACAAAAGAACTGTTGTTAGGTTGTCCTGTTCCGTTATTTCCGTATCCTGCGTATTCATCATCCAGGTCTACTCCATCCAAACCATAGGTATAAACAGTATGGGCCACCTGCAGAGCAAAATCTTTTGCTGCTTCACGGTTAGGAAAATTAGAAATTCCGGCTCCCTGGTGATTTCCTAAAAGATCGAGTAATACTTTTATCCCTTTTTGCTGTAAAGGTTTCACATAGGTATTGACATCATTCAGGACTTTGGTAACGTTGTTATTATTTGAAATATAAGCACGGTTTTTGGAAACATCATAGTTGATATTCGCTGCAAAAATAATGGCAACATCAAAAAGCTGTCTGTTGGTATTCTGTAATGTATAAGAACCTGCATTCAGCATATTGTTGTTGTTCACTTCAACATAGCAGACTCCCAAAGGATTAAGCTGCTGTGCTTTGAGCAACGGGGTTGCCTGAAGCATTAGGGCCATAAGGGGAATAAAAAAGGATTTTTTTCTCATAGTATATCAATTTTGTAGTAGAAAAATCATTGGGCCGAAGCCCAATGACTGAGGTTATTATTTTACAATTAGTTTTTCGGATTGTTTTAGACTTCCATCCTGAGATTCAAACTGGACGATATAGTTTCCTGCTGAAAGTTTGGTCAATTCATATTGATTATCTCCGGAATTCAGTGATTTTGTGTCTATAATTCTTCCATTAAAATCATAAACCGTTAATTTTCCTTTGCTGTATTCATCAGGAACAGAAACGGTAAGTGATGAAGATTTGCTTGCCGGATTAGGGTATAATTTGATTTGATTTTTAATGCTTACCTGTCCTCCGCTTATAGCTTTTTGGTTTCCTGCAGTTCTTGCCAATGCTGAACTTCCTGTTGTACAGGGTATATCTGTTCCCCAATTGGAAGCATCAATACCTGTTAATGTCAAAGTCGCTCCGTTTCCTGAAGTATCCTGAACGGAAGAACCACTACCTTCGTTAAACTTCCAATAAGCAGCCAGTGAAGTCGCCGGAACGGATACATTACACATATTCTGACTGATTTCCGTCTGACTCAAAGCCCGTTTCCAAACTCTTACCTCATCTATTTTCCCATTGAAGTTTCTTGACGTGTTATATAAATATCCTACATTGAATGCACCTGTTGAATTCACACTTCCGGTCTGCGCTTTGGTTGCATCCAGAACACCGTTGATATACAATTTCATATTGGCACCATCATAGGTAGCCGCTACATGATACCATGTATTGGCATTCAAGGCAGTTGCAGAAGCCAGTTTTTGCTGTACATTATTAATACTTACTACAAACTGTAATTTATTATTAGCCAGGCTGGCATCTCCCAATCGTAAGAATGCAGAATTGCTGTCACTTACTTCTGTTCCCATGATAGAAGAAATATACGGAGACGCTGATTTGAATGACGAAGGTTTGATCCAGCCTTCAAAAGATAATGCAGAACCGCTCAGTGTAAGATTTCCGGCCGCTCCAGATTCAGTGGTTCCATCCAGAGATAATGCGTAAGAACCTGTAGGTGTTGTTCCTGAGGTACTTTTAAATCTTGGGGCAAACATATAGGCACTTTTCACACTGCAGTTGGTTCTGATTCTCCAGTCGTATTCTGTATTGGCTGTTAAGCCGGAAACTGTAACAGAAGTAGAACTCGTTGCTGACACTGCATTTGTCCATGTTGTTGAAGAAGCTGGTTTATAATCAATATCATAGGTATTGGTTCCTACGGCTGACCAGTTCAGCTTTGCACTTGTTCCTGTAAGATTGCTTGTATATAATCCGATAGGAGCATCACAATTGGTACCTTGCGTCCACGATTGTAGAGTTCCGCTTAAAACAGTCTGCTCACCGTACAATGTCTGAGTTCCTGCAGAAAGTTGTGACGTTTCATTAGTTCCATGCAAATCATACCACATGAACACTCCATAGCCTCCATTTTTAGTCTGAGTAGCCAGGCTGGTGGTTGTAGAATTGGAAGTATTTCCCATCCATACGGCTGCAGGGGAGATTTGTGCTTTGGTAAGAGGGGGGACATTTGGAGCAGAGAATGTTCCGTACATCGCGTTCCAGCTATAGTTAACGTTATCTCCTACTCTGGCTCCGTTCCAGGAAAGTCTTGAAGCGGCATCCCCGTAATAATAGAATGAAATAATTTTATTTGGTAATAATGCTCTTAGCTCCTGAACAAGCATAACAAAAGAACTGTCATTAGGCTGCCCTGTTCCGTTCTTTCCATATTCTGAATACTCATCATCAAAATCAATTCCATCAAGACCATAGGTATTCACTGTATTGGCAAGCTGTAATGCAAAGTCTTTTGCGGCTTCACGGGTAGGAAAATTACAAATTCCGGCTCCCTGGTGATTTCCCAAAATAGTCAATACTACTTTCATTCCTTTTTGCTGAAGCGGTTTTATGTAGGTATCTGCATTGGTAAGAACCTTAGTCACATTATTGTTGGAATACAGATACGCTCTTCCACGGCTGGTATCATAATTAATATTGGCCGCAAAAATATTCACCACATTGAACAGGTAGCTGTTCGATGTCTGCAGTTTGTACGCTCCTGCATTCAGCAGGTTGTTGTTGTTCACTTCCACATAGCATATTCCTGTAGGATTAAGCTGTTGTGCATTAATCAGAGAACCTGACTGAAGCATCACTGCCATCAGCGCGGTAAAGATGGATTTTTTTTTCATTGTATAATTTTTTTAAGGTGTTTTTGGTGTTTGATTTTGATATAGCATTCCCCCTGCACTTTCTTTTTAGAGAAAGCACCTCAGATGAATATACCATATAAAAGGGAGGGCTATGTCAGTAGCTCAGGGTTTTCGTTAAAGGTTTTCCATAACAATTCGCCAAATAAGGTATTCGCCCATGCAAACCATTCTCTGGTGAATTTCTTGTCATTGTCTTTATGGAAGGATTCATGCATAAAGCCTGTCCCGCCGTGCGTTTTCTGTAAGGTATCTATGCTCCATTTGATCTCACTTTTGTCTTTTGTAGTGAGAGCCTTCATAATAATACTCATTGGCCAGATCATGTCCAGTCCGATATGCGGACCACCTATCCCTTCTGCCAGCTTACCTTTGAAGAAGAACGGGTTGTTTTCTGACCACACAAATTTTCTTGTATTCAAGTAAACAGGGTCATCTGCTTTCACCGCATCCAGATAAGGTAATCCCAGTAAACTAGGACAGTTTGCATCATCCATCAGGTTATAACTTCCAAAGCCATTTACTTCAAAAGCATATATTTTTCCGAATTCAGGATGATTGTAAATTCCGTATTTTTTAATGGCAGCTTCTACCTCATCAGCAAGGCTGTTCAGTTGTTGAGCCAATGTTTTTTCATTCTTAATCTGAGCAACCATTTCAGCTGCCTGACGTAAGCTTACTACCGCAAATAAGTTGGAAGGAATCAGGAATCCGTAGATGGTAGCATCATCACTTGGACGGAACATAGAACTGATCAATCCTACCGGTTTTGTCGGATAACCATATCCTCCCATGGGAACTCCATCTGTAGCCCAAGCCGTTGTACGCTCAAATTTGTAAGGCCCAAGATCATGTTTTCTCTGCTGTTCTGTAAAAGTCTGCAGGGTAAGTTTAATCCCTTTCAGCCAGTTGGCATCGAAAGGTTTTGTATCTCCCGTTGTTTTCCAGAAGTGGTAGGCCAGACGGATAGGATAGCAAAGCGAATCAATTTCCCATTTTCTTTCATGGGTTCCCGGTTTCATATCAGTATGGTCGTATTCTTTCCATTTACTGATCTTTTGATCATCGTTGTAGAAAGCATTTGCATATGGATCTTTTAGAATGAAAGTGGTCTGTTTATGGATCACTCCTGAGATCAGCTTATGCAGTTTTTCATCTTTTTTCGAGAACTGCAGATATGGGAAAACCTGTGCGGAACTGTCACGAAGCCACATCGCATCAATATCCCCAGTGATCACATATGTATCCGGTGTTCCGCCGGTTTCTGTATAGTAAACAGTAGTATCTAATGTATTCGGGAAGCAGTTTTCAAAGAGCCAGCTTAGTTCTTTATTTTTAACTTTCTTTTTAAACGCTGCAATAGCATTTTCTACGGATTCGCTGGTAAAATGTCTTTTATCTTTAGGAACACGGACAACAGGAAAATCGTCCAGTACTAAATTTTTAGCAAAAACATTCTGAGTAAACAGTAATCCGGCTCCTGCCAGTGCACTTGTTTTAATAAAATTTCTCCTTTCCATTGATACTTTTGTTTCGTTTATTTTTATGAGTCTTATTTTGCCGGTTTGCTTCCCATTACGAATCTCAGTTCGCCACCGTTCATGATATCGCTGTGATTCAGTTCCCAGCTTTTGTATTCTTTTCCGTTCAGGAACATTTTCTGTACGTAGATATTCTTATCGGATATTTTGTCTGCGATCACCGTAAAAGTTTTTCCGTTTTCTAACTGTAAAGAAGCTTTCGGGAATTGAGGAGCTCCGATGGCGTAAACAGGTTTCCCCGGTGTCACAGGATAGAATCCTAATGAAGAGAAAATATACCATGCTGACATTTGACCGCAGTCTTCGTTATTAACGATACCATCAGGTTTAGCGGCATACATATTGTCGCGGATATATTTTACCATTTTCTGAGTCTTGTAAGGACTTCCTGCATAGTTGTACAGGTATGGAACATGATGTCCCGGTTCATCCCCGAATCCTAAAGATCCGATAAATCCTGAGATATCGACATGCTGCTCCCCTTCCATATGAAGAGCCTCTGTAAAGGTTTTATCCAGTTTTTCTTCAAATCCTTTTTTACCACCGTACAGATTCATCATTTCGTCAATCTGGTGAGGAACAAAGAAATCGTAAGCCCAGATGTTTCCGGAAACCCAGTGTGGCTGTAACTTTTTCCAGTCGTTAAGGGTGAAATCTGCTAAGAATTTTCCATCTTTCTGTCTTGGCCAGAAATGGTTATTTTCTTTGTTGAAGGTATTCAGAAAGTTCATAGAACGTTTTTTATACACTTCTGCTTCTTCTTTTTTTCCTAATTTTTCTGCAAGCTGCTGAATACACCAGTCATCATATGAATATTCCAGTGTTGCAGAAACTGAAGCTCCGTTTTCTGATGGGGTGTAGCCTAATTTGATATAATCATTAAGACCGCCACCGCCATCGCTGCTGCTCATTTTATCTGTTAAAGAAGCATCCTTCATTGCAGCAAATGCTTTTTCTCCATCAATACCCGGAACTCCTTTGGAAATGGCATCCCAGATTACCGATGCACTGTGATATCCAAGCATACAGAAATTATCATATCCACACAATTCCCAGATTGGCATGTGGTCTTTACGATCTGTATATCTGCTGATCAGAGAGTTGGCAAATTCTTTAGTATGTTTCTGATCCATTATGGTCAGCAACGGGTGAGTCGCTCTGAATCCGTCCCAGTAAGAATAAGTGCTGTAGTTGGTGAACCATTTGGTGTTCATGTTTTCCTGAGCGGCAACATAATCTCCATTGACGTCCATATAAAGGTTAGGCGCAATGAAAGTATGATAAACTCCTGTGTAGAAGATTTTTCTCTGGCTGTCGGTTCCTCCTGTCACCTGGAATCTGCCGATCAGATCTCTCCATGTCTTTTGTGCTGTTTCTTTCGCTTTTGCAAAATCTATATTTTTTGCTTCCGTATCAAAATTTTCCTGTGCATTTTCTGTGCTCACCGGAGATAAAGATACTTTTACTTCAATACTTTCCTGATCTTCTGTTGAAAATCTTACAAAGGCTTTCGCATCCTTAGCAAGGGCAATTTTTTCATCATTTTTAATTTTCCCGTCAGCATAAACACCGTAAGACTTAAACGGCTTGGAAAACTCCATCACGAAGTAAGCAAACCGTTTACCTCCCCAGCCATTGCTGTAGCAGTACCCTTTGATTTTATTATTGCCTTCTACACTCACCAAAGTGTGGTAGATATTTCCGAAGATTTTATTAGTTGGGTCAATGATGATATTGGCCTCTTCACTTTTTGGGAAAGTATATTTATGAAATCCTACTCTTGGAGAAGTAGTAAGTTCTGCTTTAATTCCGTAGCTGTCCAACATCACGGAATAATATCCGGGAGACGCAACTTCTTTATCATGACTGAATTTTGAACGGTAACCTGTTTCAGGGGCTTCTTCTGATCCGGGAACCATTTTTACCTGCCCCACTGTAGGCATTACCAGAATATCTCCAAGATCTGCCCAACCTGTTCCGCTAAGGTGATTATGACTGAATCCCATGATCGTCTTACTGCTGTAATGATATCCGGAACACCAGTCCCAGTCGCCACTTTTAGTATTCTGATCCGGACTCAGCTGTATCATCCCGAATGGCGTAGTTGCCCCCGGAAATGTATGCCCATGCCCTCCTGTGCCTATGAAAGGATCTACCCAGGATAAGACATCATTTTTATTTTGCTGTGCATTGGCTACAGAAATCAGGGTTGTAAAAAGGCAGATAAGCAGTTCTTTTTTCATGATAAGAGAGGTATCGGAGATTTTTTTGTTTAAAAGTTGGTTTAAAAATAGGAAAACCATTATAAAATTCCCAGAAAACGGGAAAAAATTAAGATGGTTAACCTATTTTCCTAAACTTTATATTACTGTATTAAATTGAATTCTTTTTCATAAAATCAATAATTTCTGAGATATATCCAAAGGCAATAGCAACCACGGTATCAGCAGCACCGTAATATACTGTTACTTTATCTCCTTCAGTCAATGCTGCACAAGGGAAGACCACATTCGGCACATCACCTGTCAGTTCATACAATTCGGCAGGAGCCAACAGATAAGGCTTCGTTCTGTACAATACTTTAGTAGGATCTTCAAGGTCAAGCAAAGCTGCTCCCATTGAATATCTGAATCCTCTGCAGGTATTGATCACTCCATGATAGAAAAGCAGCCATCCTTCTTCTGTTTTGATAGGAACGGGACCTCCTCCGATCTTTGTACACTGCCACGCACTGTCTTCAAAAGGAGTCACTTTCATCACGCAACGGTGTTCTCCCCAATACTTCATATCAGGGCTGTAGCTGATATAAATGTCACCGAAAGGCGTATGCCCGTTATCACTTGGACGGCTCAACATGGCATATTTACCATTGATTTTTTCAGGGAACAAAACTCCATTTCTATTGAAGGGAAGAAAAGCATTTTCACACTGAAAAAATTCTTTAAAATCAAATGTATACCCAATTCCGATCGTAGGTCCATTGTATCCGTTGCACCAGGTGATCCAGTAGCGGTCTTCTATAAAAGTAACACGTGGATCATATTTGTAATCGGATTCAATCATATCGGTATTTCCTGCCTGCATTTCAATAGGGTCATGATTGATGTCCCAATTGATTCCATCTTTACTGAAACCAGCAAAAATATTCATCTGTACTGCCTTGTTGTCACAACGGAAGACTCCGGCAAAACCATCTTCAAAAGGGATCACCGCACTGTTGAATATACTGTTGGATGTTGGTATCGCGTATCTGTTAATGATCGGGTTTTCGGAAAACCTCCACATGATATCATTGCAACCTTCCGGGCGATCCTGCCAAGGGATCATTACTGATTGAGCTGTCATAAAGTATTTTTTACTTTTTATTTTAAATTATTACTAACTGATCTGTTGTTCTTTTTGATTTTCTGAATAAGGGAAAGGGACGAATAAAGTCACCAAAAATGCCGGAATTGTAGCAACCAGGACCCAGATAAAGAACATTTTGTATCCGATCCAGTCACTGATCATTCCACTGAACATTCCGGGAATCATCACTCCAAGGTTCATAATGCCTGTCGCAAATGCGTAATGGGCCGTTTTGTGTTTTCCGGGAGCAATCTGCTGCATCATGTAAAGCATTAATCCTACAAAGCCAAATCCATAGCCGAAATATTCTACGACCACGGCAATTCCTACCGGTAAAAGGTCAGCTGGTTGATAGTGAGCCAATAATGCATAGACCACAAACGGAATATTGAATGCACAGCACAGCCATATCAATGATCTTTTCAATCCACGGGCTGAGATAAAATATCCTGCCAGCACAGAGCCTAAGATAAATGCCGCAGAACCATACGTTCCATAGACAAGTCCGATATCCGATGTGGAAAGTCCTAACCCTCCCGAAGTTCTGGGCGCTTTAAAAAACAAGGGTGCTATTTTGATCGCGAATCCTTCTGCAAAACGATACAGAATAATGAAAAGTATAGACCATAGAATATTCTTTTTGGTAAAGAAAGAAGTAATAACTTCCAGTAGTTCTTTACGAATATTTCCTGCTGTCTTTTCTTTTTTCTGTTCTTCTTTGTTTTCTTTAGGCAGAATCAGGTAATGATAAATGCCCAGTACAAAAAATAATAATGCATAGATGATCATGATAATCATCCAGGCATGGGTAACTCCTTTTGTTTTTTCTAAAAATCCCGCAAAGTAAACCAATGCTCCACTGCTGATAATTTTGGCCAGATTGTAAAAAGCACCCTGCCAGCCAATATATTTTGCCTGTTCTTTATTGGTAAGAAAACCAATATAGGTTCCGTCTGCTACTACATCATGCGTTGCACCACAAAATGCAACGACTGCAAAAAGAGCGATACTGTATTTGAAAAAGTCATGCAAAGGCAGACTTAGTGCAATCAGAGCAAACAGAATTCCTATGGCAAACTGGGTAAAAACGACAAAGAATTTTTTGGTTTTATAGATTTCTAAAAAAGGACTCCAAAGAGGCTTCAATGTCCAGGAGAACAGGATAAGGGCTGTCCAGAATGTGATCTTCGAATCCGAAACTCCCATATCTTTATACATAATTCCTGAAACCGCATTAATGGTTACAAAGGGAACACCCATTGCAAAGTATAATGTGGAAATCCAGAGAATTGGCTGAATCCGACGGGTTCCGGAGTTGTTTTTTCCCATATTTGAAAATAAAATTCTAAATAAAAGAGAACATCTCAAAAGATCATTCAGGCTAAAAACGAAACTATAAATTTTTTGGAGATTTCACTCTCCTGCCTTAATGAACAGATCAAATAAAAATCTGATTTTGAGATGCCTCTTTATTAATGAGTGATTCTGATTATTTCTTATCCCACCATAGCTTAGTTCCTCCGGTATCCGGGCCGTTAAGCATTTGGGAAGCTTGCTGATAATTGTATAATGAAGTTTTGGTATCAATAGTGAAAGGAATTCTTCTGATCATTGCTTCTGTACTGATGGCCCCGCCACTATCATTTTTTCTTACTTTGAAAAGAATAGGATATCCTGTTCTTCTCTGTTCTGCCCATGCTTCCGGTCCGTTTGGATAAAGGGAAAGCCATTTCTGGGTAATAATTCTTTCTAATTTTCTTTCGTTGGTATCACCATTATTCCATGCAATAGTAATGGTACTTAACTGAGAATTTCCTACAAGCACGTTATTGTCTACATTTTTTGGATCAACATAAGGTGCTTCTGTAGAGGTGTTATCAGCAAGATAGGCCGCAACATTGGCACTTTTCCCCCATTCTCCAAAAGACTGTTGAACACCTGTAGTATAGTTGGTCTGGATATCACCAGCTCCTGCATATCCTCTCAAAGCAGCTTCTGCTTTCAGGAACCATACTTCTGCAGCAGTAAATAATTTCATTTTACCATCAGTAGCTGAAAAATAATCTCCCGCTGCTGATTTCGCCTGTGGTTGTGAGAATCCTCCATAAGTTGATTTACCATTTAACAAATCAATTCCCTGACGGATTCCTATATATTTCCCCTGAAGATCAGCATCTTTTGCTGGAATAGCATATGCCGGAAGCCTTGGGTCATTATATCCGTTCATATAAGCCATCAAAGGTGCTCCTATCAAACAATCTCCCCATGAGTAGATGATGAAGCTCAATTCAGACTGCCCTACACTGATCAAAGCATTGTCTGCATTATCAGTGATCAATCCTGCAGATGAAGCCAATGCCTCTTCTGCGTATTGTTTTGATTTTACCGGATCAGCATAGCTCATTCTCATCGCTAACCTCAGCTTTAGTGAATTAGCCAGTTTAGCCCATTGAGCCATATTTCCTCCGTATACTAAATCAGCATTTTTCAAAGAAGCTTTATCTTCTACATTCTTTGTTGCTGGAGTAGCAAGTACAGTCTGTAAATCGGCAATAGCCGAAGTAAGGTCAGCAATGAAATAATTGTAAGCCTCCTGCTGGGAATCAAAATCGGTAACTCCATTAGGATTTGGTTTTTCATATTTGCTGTATACAACAGGACCATGATTGTCTGATACTCTTGCAGCAGTAATGACTTTCAGAATTTTTTTAACGGCAAATGTTCCGGTAAAATCCACTCCTGCATAATTTACTTTAGCAGCATTATCAATAATGATAGAATAATTGAAAATATCCTGCTGTCTGGCAATGATTCTGTTATTCCACCCATCCATCATAGAGTAAGTCATATTATTTACTCCTCCATTGAATGGCGTAGCTGTACTGAACATTCCACTGTACATATCTGCACTAAGGTTAGGATACAGCTGATAATCTGCCTGCAACCCTCTTTGAATAGATTTCATAGGGTTAACAACCGCGATAAAATCTGCGTAAAAATTTTCAGGTCCTCCCAGTTTTTCCTGATTATATTGGTCAAAGTCATTCGTACAACCTGAAGCGGAAAACACCACTGCAGCTCCGAATACCAACGTTTTAATATGATTGATTTTCATTTTCTTAATTGTAAAAGTTAGAAGTTAGCTTTTAATGATAAACCGATAGATCGGGTAACCGGAAGTCCGAATGAATCTACCCCAACCCCACCAGGCGTATTTCCTGAAACCTGCTCAGGATCAAACGGTGCTTTTTTATAGAAGAAAAACAAGTTGGTTCCTACTAAACTTACCGTTGCATTCTTCAGATATTTTGAATTGACATCAAATGTATATGAAACAGATGCCTGACGTAAACGTACTGTCGT
Source organism: Chryseobacterium sp. KBW03 (assembly GCF_003852415.1). NCBI lineage: Bacteria > Pseudomonadati > Bacteroidota > Flavobacteriia > Flavobacteriales > Weeksellaceae > Chryseobacterium > Chryseobacterium sp. KBW03. The sequence continues at coordinate 323,279 of NZ_QAJO01000004.1, forward strand.
AGCACTATACAGATAGGCTTCATCAACTCCTTTTCCATATCCTTCTGTAGTTCCTACCGTTTTATAATAGTCTTTCGCATTGGTCAAACCAGTATAAGCCTGTCCTGCATTGGGAGTTCCCGGTGCATACACTGCATTTGGAATAGCAACTCCTCCAGCATCTCTTGCATCAGCAGTAGACTTGCTTACCCCGTAAATATCATTCGCTTTTTCAGTAAGAGAAAGTACTTTACCTCCAAATTTACCATCAATAAGGAAAGAAATTCCCAATTTACCAATGTTGAATGAGTTATTGAATCCCATAATAAACTTGGGGTTCGGATTACCCAGATAAGAAGGAGTACCCTCTGCTAAAGGAACACCCTTTTCATTTACCAGAATACGTCCCTGATCATCTCTTTTAAACTTAATTCCATAAAGATCTCCGAAAGATCCTCCCAGTTTAAGTTTTGTATACTCTCCACCTCCAGTCAATGAGAAAAGTTGATTTTCCGGAATACTTAAACTTGAAGGGAATAACTCAACAATTGTATTCTTATTCGCCGACGCATTTACTGTAGCAGTCCATCCAAATTTTTCTGAACTAAATATTTTATAAGACAAAGAAGATTCAAAACCTGTATTTCGGATTTTCCCGGCATTAAGGTAGTATGACCCCGGAGCCAACCCTCCTAAGTTTGAAAAGACCGTTGTTTCCAATAGCTGATTACTTGTATTGGAGTTATAGTAGGTGATATCAAAATTTAATCTGTTGTTCAACAATCTTAGCTCAGTACCGGCTTCAAAAGTTTTATTAAGTTCTGGTCTTGGAAGCAATGCTTCAAAACCTGCTCCTGTTGCAAAAGAACTCTTAGGATAAACAATTGTTCCTGCGTCTACTCCATAGGTATATCCTTTATTATATTCAAGCATTGCATTGGAGATATTGGTAGGCAATCCCAATCCGACAGTAGCATAAGATCCTCTCACTTTCCAGAAATTAATGACTTCCGGAAGTTTGAATATAGAAGATAATATAGCATTGGCTCCTACTGATTCATAGTCAAATCCGGTTCTTCCGGTTAACGCTAAAGTAGAATCCCAGTCGTTTCTGAAGGTCATGTCCACATAGAACATATTTTTGTATCCTACGGATGCACTTGCAAATACAGACTGTACCTGCTTTTTCATATTCGTGTAGATATTGTGATATCCATCTCCAGGTGATCTGTTTATATTCCACTGAAGGTTATTCGCTGTGAAAAGATTAGGATTTGCCAGATAAGCATTATCAATCTGTCCTATTTTATTTCTGGTAGTATTGATACTTCCTCCTACTGTAAAATCTAAAGAGATTGACTCACTTATTTTGGGGCTACCAATCAACAAAACGTCGCCATAAGTAGAAGTATTTTCATATGTATTTTTAAGCATTCTCCCATTAGTACCATTTGCCAGTAAACTAGGTGCTGAAAAAGCCGCAATATCACGCTGGCTATCAGAAATATTCCAGCTATAATTTCCTCTTACTCTTGCAGACAACCATGGATTGATCTGATAAGATAAGGCTAGAGCTCCATATGTATTTTTATTGCTGACTGTAACCGGATTTCTGTTTAATATCCAGTAAGGATTTTGCGTCGCCGGATTTCCTTTGAAACTTCCATCCGGGCTAACTTCCCACCAATTCTGAGCAGGCAAAAATCTTGTTTTATCTAAATAAGAATAATTATTAGGTCCATATTGATCAAAATCTACTCCTCTTGGCAGCCAATACAAACTGGTTAAAGGAGAGAAAGATGCTCCTGGAGTTTGTCTGTTCTTACTTTCCTGTAAGGAAGCAATGAAGTTGGCATCTAATGTCAGTTTATCATCCAGAAATTTACTGGAGTTTCTGAAAGAGACGTTATACTGATCGAAATAAGACATCGGAACGACTCCTTTGTTGGTTGTATTTCCAATAGAAAAGTAATTGGTAGATTTTTCATTCCCTGACTGGAAGGAAAGACTGTTTACCCACGTAGTTCCTGTTTGCAGAAAATCTTTAAGATAGTCCTTAGATTCTCCTTTTGCACCCCAGCTATCCACTGACTGTCCAGGCTGCTGACCTGCAACAGATGGATCATAAGACAAATAGCTGTGCTGTAATTTTGGAAGGCTGTATGCTCTATCCACTGTAAGACTGCTGCTGTAAGTGATTGTACTTTTCCCTGCACGGCCTTTTCTAGTGGTAATCAAAATAGCTCCATTTCCTCCCGCAGAACCATATAATGCAGAGGCCGAAGCTCCTTTCAGGAAGTTGATACTTTCAATATCATCAGGATTGATAGAACTCAGTACATCCCCGGGATCCGGCATATTAGAATACTGTCCGATATCTGCGGATTTACCCGTCCCGTTAATAATAGGAATTCCATCGATTACATATAGCGGCTGTGTGTTGTTTACAGACTTATTACCCCTCATAATCACCCTTACGGAGCTTCCTACACCATTGGTTCTGTTGATCTGTACATTGGAAACTTTTCCATTGATCGAATTTAATAGATTGGGAGTTTTCACTTCAGTAAGCTCATCTCCACCAATCTGCTGACTGGAATACGTCAAAGAGCGGGCCTGCCTTTTTATCCCCAAAGAGGTGACTACGACCTCCTCAATACTGTTTGTCTTCGTAGTGTCGGCCGATTTTTTCTCCTGTGCATTCGCAGAAATTGAAAAAACGAACAGAACAGGTATAACTGCTTTTCTCATAAGGTTTAGATTCGTTAGATTTAATTGAGAATCAATCACATTGCTTTATTTTTCAATACAAAAAAAATTATTGTTTTTTCAGCAAAATTTTAACGTTTATGTATTAAATTATTTAAAGTTTTGTTAAGATTTAATTCACATTCACAAATCTAAATTTTGTAACCAGTCTGATATAATACTATTTTATCATAAAACGATATTATTTTTTCAGTCATTAAATTTAAAAGCCATTAATATACTAAATATCAACAACATACACCTTATCTCAAACAATTAAAAAAAGGGGATTTATTCATGTATTTTAGCAAAATAAAAATGAATTTTTTACTAAGAAATCTAATTGAGTTTTATCGTAAAAAGTGAAATTCAGACAGGTATTATTCAATCTTTTTAACGCCTTTAAACTGTTCTTTAAATTCTGTGGGAGTTGTCTTTTTGATTGACTTAAATACTTTATTGAAGTTGGCAATATTATTGAAGCCCGCCTCAAAAGCAATTTCAAAAACAGTAAGATTCTTTTCCATCAGCCAGCGTGCAGCATAACTGATCCGTATTTCGTTAAGATAATTGATGAAGGTTTTCCCTGTTCTTTTTTTAATGAATCGATTGAATGTCACATTGCTCATGTTCACCATTGAGGCCACATTATCCAGCGTAATTTTATTTTCGAAATTTTTATGGACAAAATCATGAATGACCTTCATTTTATCATTATCTGCAAAAGATTCAAGCTCTATGCTATACGATGACAAAAGGGTCTTATTTTCCGCAACGGCAAGTTCATTCAAAATCTTCATAATTTCTATAAAAGACTCAAAACTGTTCATTTTTGACAGATTTAAAAACGAATCTTTTAGTTTTTCGGCCGTTTCTGTTGAAAACAGAATTCCCCTGATGGAATCTTTCATCAGGTTATTGATGGGTTTCAGAATATTTTTTTCCATCAGTGACTGGTGAAAGAAATCCTGATTGAACTGTATGGTAATTTCGTGGGTTTTTCTGTTTTTACATCTGTAATTGGCCCAGCAGTGTGGCAGATTGGGACCTACCAATACCAGTTCTATATTCCCTATCTCTCCCGTGTGATCACCTATCATCCTGCGATAGCCTTTCCCTTTGTACACAAAATTGATTTCTATTTCCGGATGATAATGGTACGGAAAATCAAATGATGCTTTGATCCTGTCAAACACTAGAAAACTGTCCTCAGGAGATAGTGGAGTTATTTCTCTAAGAATATTTTCTAGTTCGCTCATACAGGCTGTTTTGGAAAAAGGTTAATAATATTGGGTTGCAGTACAAATCTTTGTAAAAATGATAAAATAAAATCAATGTAAAAACATAATTACGATTTATTTTATTACCATTCTGTATGCCGGCATCAGAAACTGGGGTTTCGATAATTTAATACGGCTCAAATCCTGCTTTTTTGTATCTTTAAACTAAAGTTAAAATATGTCGCACCCGCTTATTTTTGAAGATCACTATAAAAGGCTTGGACTGGAAATTTTTTCAGAAGAAACTCTGAATAGCTTCAACGGGAATCGGTTCAGAACAGATATCAAAGTGTTTTTCATTCCTGCAGGGTATGAACTTACTGTTGATTTTCATGAATATAAGACAAAGAAACCCTCTCTGTTTTTTTTGACCAATCAACATCTGAATATAGAAAAAGGAAAAGAAGAATCTATCCTTCTTTTCTACAACCGGGATTTTTATTGCATCCAGATCCATGATAAAGAAGTGGCTTGTGACGGGCTTCTCTTTCATAATGTATTTGAAATTCCTTTCGTGGAGCTTGATGATTCTGAAACTGCTGTTATAAAAGGATTATTCCTGAACATTCAGGATGAACTTGAATGGAAAGATTCATCTGCAGAGGAAATGATCAGAACGTATGTAAAACAGATCATCATACGTGCTACCCGGAAATGGAAAAAGCAGAATTTAGACAATGATACGCTCAAAATACCGGGCAGTGAGCTGGATGTTTTCAGAGATTTCAGCAGATACCTGGAAATTCACTTCAGGGAAAAACACAATGTTGCAGATTATGCAGAACTTCTTCATATCGCTCCGAAAACTTTAACTCATAAATTTAAAAATCTAAATCTCGATTCCCCCAATCAGCTTATTATCAACAGAATTTTATTAGAAGCTAAAAGATTATTGTTCTATACAGATAAGCCTGTGAAAGAAATAGCCTATGATCTGGGCTATGAAGACCCTGCTTATTTTAACAGACTTTTTACTAATAAAACAGGAAGCACTCCTTCAAATTTTAAAAAAAATTACTCCTCGGGAAAAAAGTACAATATTTAAGTCTTTTTATCTATTGAATAAGACCAACTACCACTCTATCTTTGTATCATCAAAATCAAACAATATTAAAACAAAAAAACAAACATTATGAGACGTAACGCAACAGCCGTTTGGAACGGAACTATCAAAGAAGGAAAAGGACACCTAACTACTCAAAGTACTACTTTAAATGAGACACAATATTCTTTCAACAGCCGTTTCGCAGATGGTGTGGGTACTAACCCTGAAGAATTGCTGGCAGCAGCCCATGCAGGATGTTTCACCATGAAATTGGATGCAGAGCTTTCACAGGCAGGGTACAATCCTGAAGAATTAAAAACAACTTCTGTAATCACTCTTGATCCTAACATTGGAAAGATTACAAAATCTGAACTGACTTTAACCGCTAAAGTTCCGGGAATATCTGAAGAAGAATTCCAGAAATTGGCTAAGATTGCTGAAGAAGGATGTCCTGTAAGTGCAGCATTCAACTTTGAAATTACATTGAATGCTACTTTAGAGAATTAATCATAAGTATTTATTCAAAATCAATAGGAACGGGCTTTAGCCCGTTTTCTATTTTAAAAACAATTCTGTTGACTTTAGCCAAAACGTAAAGACCAGAATATTTTCGCACCTAAACTTTCTGAATAAAATATACCGAGTGGTATATTTTTGTATATTTGCATCATAAACTGAACATACATGTCGAAGGCAGAGAAAACAAAACAGCACATCATCGAGAAAACAGCAACTCTTTTTAACACAAAGGGTTATATTTCCACATCTCTGTCTGACATTACACAGGCAACCGGACTCACGAAAGGAAGTATCTACGGAAATTTTGAAAATAAAGATGAAGTAGCTATTGAAGTGTATAAATACAATGCAGGATTATTGAGCAAAACACTCAGCCGTTCTTTTGGTGAGGAATATCCTACTTCATTGGATAAACTTCATGCTTTTGTAAATTTTTACAAAAAAAACTGGCTGTTTGTCTTTTCAAACGGAGGCTGCCCTTTGATGAACGCTGCAACAGAGGCTGATGATTCTTTTCCGGCTTTAAAAACTCAGGTTAAAAGATCTTTTGAACAATGGATGACAAAAATATCAGCAGCGATTGTAGAAGGACAAAAGAAGGGAGAAATTAATAAAACCCTCAATGCCGGGCAATACGCCTCCCTATTCATCATGCTTATTGAAGGAGGAATCCTCCTTTCAAAAACAATGGGTGATCAAAGTTTTCTAAACCATGCTTTAGATAAAATCACCAGTATGATTGATCATGAACTCAATATTCTTCCATCATAAATTATACCATATGGAAACAAAAAAAGTGGCTATTGTAGGATACAACAGAATTCCTTTTGCCAGAATGAATACCGCTTATTCAGAACAGGGAAATCAGGATCTTTTACTTGCTTCTCTGAATGGACTGATAGACCGCTATCACCTCAAAGGAAAAAGACTTGGAGAAGTGGCCGGCGGAGCAGTTATCAAACACATTTCTGAAAGCAACCTGATCAGGGAAACCGTAATGAATACAACATTAGACCCTGCTACTCCTGCCTGTGATCTTCAACAGGCCTGCGATACAGGAATTGAAGCCGCTATTTACATTGGAAATAAAATAGCTTTAGGGCAAATTGAAAGTGGTATCGCATGCGGGGTAGAAGCCATGAGCAATATTCCGTTTGAGTCTTCTCCAAGATTAAGAAAAGCCCTTTTAAAAGCCAATAAAGAAAAGTCAGCATTTGGAAAATTAAAACAGCTGCTAAGCCCAAAACTGAAAGACTGGATGCCTATTCCTTACAAAGGACAGGAACCCCAAACGGGCCTTGTAATGGGTGAACACACTGAAATTACAGCAAAATATTACAACATACCAAGAGAAGAGCAGGATCAATTGGCCTTGAGAAGCCATCAGAATATGGCAAAAGCTTATGATGAAGGCTTTTTCGAAGATATGATCACTTCTGCTTTTGGGCTGGATAAGGATAATAACTTGCGACGTGACAGCAGTATTGAAAAACTATCACAGCTGAAACCTGCTTTTGATAAGCAGAACGGAACATTGACTGCAGGTAACTCAACGCCATTCACAGATGGAGCTTCAGCCGTTTTATTGGCCAGTGAAGAATGGGCAAAGGCTAATAATTTACCTATTTTAGCTTATATCACTTTTTCAGAATTGGCAGGAATAGAGTATGTTGAAAATAAACAAGATTTACTTCTTGCTCCGGTATTTGCGGCAGAAAGAATGCTGAAAAAAGCAGGCATGAGTCTGTCAGAATTTGATTACTACGAAATTCATGAGGCATTTGCGGCACAGGTTTTAGCCACTATAAAAATCTGGGAAAATGATGAACTTGCTAAAAAGTTCGGATTGGAAAAAGCACTTGGAAAGATTGACAGGAGCAAATTGAATGTAAAAGGAGGAAGCCTGGCTGCTGCCCATCCTTTTGCTGCAACAGGAGGAAGAATTATTGCAACCTTAGCCAAATTACTTCATGAAAAAGGCAGTGGAAAAGGTTTTATATCAATCTGCGCAGCCCGTGGACAGGGGGTAACCATGATTTTAGAAAAATAAAAATTGAAAGTATGGATAGATTAGCACAATTAAAACAATTCATCGGAAAAGAATTTGACCAGTCACCATCTCCTTTTATGAAATGGCTCAACCCCATCGTTCTTTCTGTAGAAGAAGGGCAATTGGCATTTCAATATACAGTAAGACCAGAATGGCTGAATCCTATAGGAAATCTTCACGGTGGAGTTACAGCAGCCATTGTAGATGATATCATTGGAGCCACCATGTTTTCTTTAAATGAAAATTCTTTCATCACCACTATAAATAATGTCATTGATTATTTTTCAACTGCAAAAGAAAATGATAATATTGTAGCTGAAACTAAAATCATTAAAAGAGGTAAGCAATTTGTAAACGCGCAATGCGAAATATGGAATGCAGACAAAACACGCTTAATCGCAAGAGGAACCTCTAATTTATTCAAAATCAATAACTAAGTATGAAAAGAGTTGTCATTACAGGTCTTGGCGCAGTGACGCCTTTGGGAAATAATGTCGAAGAATTTTGGCAAAACAGTATCAATGGAGTGAGTGGAGCAAATAAAATCACCCATTTTGACACAGAAAAATTTAAAGTACATTTCGCTTGTGAGGTTAAAAATTTTGATCCAAAAGTACATTTAACACACAACGAAATCAAAAGAAGTGATTTATTTTCACAATATGCAATGTACTCCACTGCGGAGGCATTAAAAGATTCCGGGCTTGAACTGGAAAATATGGACCCATTTGATGTAGGTGTTATCTGGGGAACGGGACAAGGTGGAATGTGGACTTTCGAAAGTGAGGTCATGAATTTTGCAGCCGGTGACGGAACTCCAAGATTCAATCCTTTCTTTGTGCCGAAATTCATTGCGAACATGGCTTCGGGAATGATCTCCATGAAATATGGTCTTCAGGGTATCAACTATACAACAGTTTCTGCCTGTGCAACCGGAAATACAGCATTGATGGATGCCTTCAATTATATCCGTCTGGGAAAAGCAAAGGTAATTGTCAGTGGAGGTTCTGAAGCAGCAATCTCTCCAGCTTCTATCGGTGGATTTTCTATTATGAAAGCTATGTCTACAAGAAATGACGATTTTGCGACAGCAAGTCGTCCTTATGATGCAGAAAGAGATGGTTTTGTAATGGGTGAAGGTTCCGGAACTTTGATTCTGGAAGAATATGAACATGCTAAAGCAAGAGGGGCAAAAATCTACGCAGAATTAGTAGGCGCTGCAATGACAGCTGATGCTTATCACATGACAGCACCTCATCCTGATGGCGTTGGAGCTATCAAAGCAATGCAATTAGCCCTTAATGAGGCAGGAATTAACGTAGATGATATTGATTATATTAATCCTCATGCTACTTCTACTCCTCTTGGTGACCTGGTTGAATTAAATGGAATTAATAAATTATTTAAAGGAAGTAAAAACCTTGACATCAGTGCTACAAAATCTATGACAGGTCACTTATTGGGTGCTGCAGGAGCTGTTGAAGCTATTATTTCCATTAAAGCGATTCAAAATGGGATTATTCCGCCAACGATCAATCTTCATTCTATTGATGAGAATATTCCACAGGATATTAATATTGTCTTTGGACAAGCAAAGGAAAAAGATATTACGTATGCTTTAAGCAATGCTTTTGGTTTTGGAGGTCATAATGCGACTTTAATTTTCAAGAAGTTTAGCTAATTAAAATTGAAAAAATCCCTGTATGAAAGTCATGCAGGGATTTTTTTATTCTATCTTAACTTTAATTGTTATATAAAATCAGCATCAGGAATGAAAAAATCATCCTCATTCTCTGAGATCGGAATATAAAGTCTCTCCCATTCTTCACCTTTAACCATGTCCCAGCTATGTCCGGCACCTTTAAGATCTTCAGCCAAAAGGATGATTCCTGGCTTAATAATAAATGTGGTACCATCTGTTACTTTAAACCTTATATCCCCTTTGATGGTAATAACATATTGCCTTCTGGGTGCTGGATGAGCATTTTTTTCCCATTCTTCCGTTTCATTACTCATCCAGAAAACCGTTGCATTTATAGGTTTAAGAGTGGGAATTTTACCTTTCTCAAAAGTACATGAGCCATCAGGATTATTAATCAGTCTTATGGCTGGAATGAATCCGGTAGAAGTTTCCAGAGCTGCACTTATATTTTTGTGATTTTCATGTTGTCCATTCATCATTCTATTATACTTTAGGGCTAAAAGGTTTATATAAATTTAATTTTTATTTTCGAATTGCAGGACTTATTTTAAAATAAAAAGAGCAGTCAAATCTGACTGCTCTTTTTATCTTTATGCTTTCAACCATTCTGAGGAGGAAAGATAATTCTGATCGGGATAATAGATGAACAGACAATTTTTACCTTTAATTGTGTTGACAATTGGCTGTATCAAATCTCTTGGTACGGCAGGGCATCCCCAGCTTCTTCCAATTCTTTTGTGCATGGCAGCGAATGCATCACTTACATAGTCTGCACCGTGCATTACAATTGCTCTTCTGTAAGCCGCATCATTAAAGCCTTTATCCATTCCCAATAGTTTCAGAGAATATCCGTTGTCTCCCTGATACGTTGCATCGGTGATATAAAATCCTAAGCTGCTCTGCAACGAACTTTCCTTGTTAGAAAAATTCGTCGCAAATTCTTCGCCTGTATTTTTACCATGGGCAACCAATGAGTTGAACAGAACTTTTTTGTCTTCAAGATCAATTATCCAAAGTCTTTTGGTATTGGAAGACATAGAAAAATCGCAGATCGTTAATAAATGCGAGTCCTGAGTAAGCAATCCTGCTTTCTTTAAGTTTTCATATCCTGTCAATGCTTTTGAGAACACTTCATAATTAAGTTCATGCTCCGGGTCAAACGCTATTGATTGGTATAGTGCTTCTGAGGCAGATACGGCTGTCGTACCCTTCTCAGATTTCGTTTCAGCAACTTTTTCAGTTTTCGTTGTTTTGACATTCTCACTTTTCGCAGCCACTCTTGGGGAAATGTAGAATGAAGTCGTCACCATGTAAACAAGGCCTAATACGCTATAAAATCCTTTCATTCAATACTATATAAATCCAAATTAGTGGGGCAAAATTATAAAAACATAATTACCAAGAGGTTATAACTCTAAAAAGTTTAACGCTATTTAAGAAATTTTAACGTCCTGATTCTGTGAATTAAAGCACTTTTTTTTGAAAATCTGGGAAAATTTCAAGGTTCATACATTCATTCTATTTTCCAATAAAAGCCTCTACTCACAAAGTCAGACATCTGCCTGATTATAGATCTCTTCCACTCTTTTCCAATAGTTCTGGTTCATTGGTTCGTAGAGATAATAAATACATTTGATGGCAAAAATATCCAGCTGATTTCTGGATTCCAGCCAGTTCATAATATTTTTAACTAATCTCTTTTCTTCAAATCCAGCCCATTCTCCCGCCGGATCCATCAGATTGGAGAAGAGAACAGGAAAAACTTCGTACTGATCTATTTTTTTAATATTCTCAAGGCTAAAAGGACTTTCAAGGAAAATCCGGGTTATATACTGAAAATCCGATTCCTGAAGTTCTGTATCCAGGTATAAGTTAGAAAGCGCATACCAGACCTCTTTCCTTTCATCCAAAAATTCAAGTTCGTTCATAGAATATTTACTTCTGAGAATCGGAAACAAATTCCAGGCTCACAGAATTCATACAGTATCTCAGCCCTGTAGGTTTGGGACCATCATCAAAAACATGCCCCAGATGGGAATCACATCTTTTGCAAAGCACTTCTACTCTATCCATTCCATAGGACTGATCTCTTACATAATAGACCCCTTCTTTATCGGCTTCAAAGAAACTCGGCCAGCCACAACTGCTGGAAAATTTTGAGGTGGAACGGAAAAGGTGATTTCCACACACCGCACAATAATAGTCGCCTACTTCATCAAACTCGTTATATTTTCCTGTAAAAGCTCTTTCTGTAGCGGCTTCTCTGGCGATTGCATACAAGTCCGGAGCAAGGATCTTTTTCCATTCTTCATTGGAAATAGTAAGTTTTGCGGTATCGGTTCTGGAATAGTATGGATTGTTTTTTGCTTCTGTATTTTCCATAGGAGAGTTTTTAATAGGTTGATATTTCTGCGTACAATCCTGCAGAAAAAATAATAAGGTGATTGAAACTAAAAATTTCATCGTAAATTTTATTCTTTAACCATAAAAATTTTTGTGGTGTAAAAGCTTTTATTAAGATTAAACGGTTTCATAACCAAATTTAGTAAATTTGAGAATATGAATGACGAAGCAAAAAGAAAACAGCTCAGAAAATATAAAGCATTTGCCACAGGATTATTTGTCCTGATGGCCATTATTTTTATCGTTACCACTATTGCACAGAAGTCTAACCCTTCTCATTGGATTGGCTACGTACGGGCTTTTGCTGAAGCTGCGATGGTAGGTGCGCTGGCTGACTGGTTTGCTGTAACCGCATTATTCCGCCATCCTCTCGGACTTCCGATTCCTCATACCAACCTGATTGAAAACAGCAAACAGAGATTGGGAGACAATCTGGGCAGCTTTGTGGTGGGCAACTTCCTTTCCCCTCAGAATATACGCCCTTATATTCAAAAGCTTAAAGTTTCAAACTTTGTCGGAGAATGGCTGGGTAAAGAAAAGAGCCAGGAGATTTTGATTAGAAATCTTTCAGATATTGTTCTTGATATTCTTAATAAGCTTGATGATTCTACCGTAAGCCAATTTATCAGCAAAAAGGTTTCTGAAATGACGGATGATATTAAGCTTAATAAAGTAGTAGGAAACGGAATCGGCTATATTCTGGAAAAAAACGATCACCAGAGAATCATCACCAACCTTTCCAAACAGATCAAAGAATACATTATTGAAAACGATGAAATGATCAAAGATCGTGTAAAAAAAGGCAGCTACACATTCATTCCATCTTTTGTAGATAATAAAATCGCAGATAAAATTGCAGACGGACTTTCTGATTTTTTCAAAGAAATAGAAGAAGATCCCCAGCACGGAGTAAGAGAGCTGATCACTCAGAAAATCCATGAATTCGCAGTTGATCTGAAAGAAGATCCGAAATGGGACAGCGAGTTTAAAACCATCAAAAACGGACTTCTCCGAAATGATAAGCTTGATGAATATTCTAATGACATCTGGGTTTCTATCAAAAAAACACTCATGAAAGAACTGCAGGAAGAGCATTCCGCATTGAAAAGCTATCTTTCTAAAAACCTGAATGAGTTTGCACAAAACTTAAAGACCGATGAAAGTCTTCAGAACAAAATTGACCACTGGGTTCGGGTAACGGCTTATAAATACATTCTTAAAAACACCCATCAGTTCGGGAACCTCATCAGTACTACTGTTGGGAATTGGCAGGGAAAAGAACTTAGCGAAAAACTGGAACTGGAAGTAGGAAAAGATCTCCAATTTATCCGGGTAAACGGAACGCTGGTCGGAGGTCTGGTCGGACTGATCATCTACACCATATCCCATTTCTTTCTCTGAAAAAACTACAACTAATGATACCCCAACCATGAAAAAACTTTTTACCGTATTCTTTTTCTTATCCCTCACATTTTTTCTCTGCCAAAAAGTTGAATTGAAGAAAGTAACAGATTCTTCGCAGATTTTCAAAGGAGAAATCGCAGGAGTTCCTATCACCATGCAGCTTCATTTCGCAGGAATTGCAGATTGCAGTCTCTATCAGTATTTTGTAGATGGATGGTATTATTACGATAAATATCAGAAGAAAATTCCGCTAACAGGGGTTTATGATTACGGTAAACTCTCATTGTATAATTTTGGTGCTAAGCAGAAAATAAATTCCAAAATATTTAAAGAAAAGATCACATCACCACAAACGGTAGAAAAAACAAACGAAACAGCCCAGTTATTGGCTCCCAAAGAATATATTTCCTTTAATCAGGATGAAACTAAAGAAAATACAATTCGGGGAAATATTTATCTGGATAAAAAAACTCACCCTGCCAGACTTTTTACCGGTAATGATATGATTTACCGCTACAACAATTATCTGATCTTACCTAATAATAAAAAGATCAATACATTCGACTTTATCAATCAATATGGAGGAAATGAACTGGTCTCCTATACATCGGAAGAAAATAGGAACCGGGTATTGCTGTATTTTGAACATTCTTCGAATCTTAATGCATGTGGAAGATGTGGGGCTAGTGAAGGTGAAAAAGGCTATCGTGTTCTTTACTTTACAAAAGACTGGAATTATAAAAACTATGAGGAATTCCTGACAGAAAGTTGTCTGGAGAACATCTATGACGTTACCAAAACGAAATCCAAAGACAGGCAAACAATACGATATAAAATAGGTAAATCTGACACTACTCCTGCCCATACCCTTACCGTAGACCTTAAGAATGCATCAGTGGTAAAGTCAAAATAAAAAAGAGGCTATCTTAAAAGTGTCATTCTGAACACAGACTGAAAGTTTGCGAACGTAGTTCAGAAATGTAGTGAAGAATCTCATGTATTTGGTTATTAATGAGATTCTTCCTTCGTCAGAAATCGAAGATTTGACGTAGTCAATGACAAAAGCCAAATTATTTGACTTTTGAGACAATCTATTTTTATTTTTATCTTGGTAATCTGCTTGCTCTTTTCAGTAGCTCCTGGTTGATCTCGTTGATCAGTTGTGGGCCTTCATAAATAAATCCTGTATAGAGCTGGATCAAACTTGCACCTGCATCTAATTTCTCCATAGCATCTTTCGCAGAATGTATTCCTCCTACTCCAATGATTGGGAAAGCTCTGTTGCTTTTATCGGAAATATATTTGATCATTTTTGTACTTCTTTCACGAATAGGCTTTCCGCTTAGTCCGCCATTTCCTATTTGTTCTAAAACTTCCGGAGAAGTCTTCAAACCCTCTCTGTTAACGGAGGTATTGGAAACTACGATACCATCGATTTTTGTTTCTGCAATCAAATCAACAATTTCGTCCAGTTGATTATTATTAAGATCCGGAGCAATTTTCAGTAATATAGGCTTCTGTACAGATTTTGACTGGTTTATTTTTTTCACTTCTGTAATCAGCTCTCTCAGATATTCCACATCTTCAAGTTTGGCGTGGCTCCCTACATTCGGGCAGCTTACATTCAGTACAAAGTAGTCTACATGAGGATGAAGACCTTCAAAACAGTCCAGATAGTCCTGGGTATAATTTTCAGGGCTTGTATCTGTATTTTTTCCGATGTTTCCACCGATGATGATCTTTCCTTTGTTGGATTTCAGTTTTTCAATAGCCGCTTCAAGACCGTCATTGTTGAACCCCATTCTGTTGATAATTCCCCCGTCTTCTATTAAACGGAACAGTCTTTTTTTAGGATTTCCTGCCTGGGCTCTAGGCGTTACGGTTCCAATTTCTACAAATCCAAAACCAAGATCACCCAATTCATTGAACAAAACCGCATTTTTATCAAAACCGGCAGCCAGTCCTACAGGATTTTTAAATTTCAATCCGAAAACTTCTCTTTCAAGACGTTTATCTTCAATAGGTTTTGGAAAAAATAATTGGGTAAGGAATCCAAAATTCTTAAGCATCGAAAAAGTAAAGTGATGAACTTCTTCGGGATCAAATTTGAAAAGAATTGGACGAATGAGCGATTTGTACATTGAAAAAAAGTTTTACAAAATTACTCATTTTAAAATTAATCTTTGGCTATCCTGTGATATTTTATCAAAATGTCTTTTATATATAGAATCTAAAAGAGACCAATATCTCATATCCCGGGATATTTAGAAAAACACACCTTGACAAGGTGTGTTAAGAGTTTTTTATTTAAATTAAGAATACGAGCTCAAATCGAAATTTAAGATATTCCCTACCCTTTTGAACTCTTCATTTACTGTAGCATTCAGCATTATTTTTTCGTTGGTAATGGGATGATTAAACACCAATTGATGGGCGTGAAGCATCAGTTTGCTCATGTCAAAAGTTTCCAGCCACAGTTTATTTTGTTTATTACAGCCATATGGACGACATCCCAAAATAGGGTGTAAGATATGTTTAAAATGCTTTCTAAGCTGATGCATTCTGCCCGTTTCCGGAATGGCTTCTACCAGACAGTACCGCGAAGTCTGATGTTTTCCAAAAGCTAAATCTATTTCCGAAGTTTGCAAACGGTGATAATAAGTAATAGCATTTTGCTGGGTTCCATCCTCATTGGTTAAATCATAATCAATTGTTTCCTCTTCTTTTGCCCAGCCCCGAAGAATGACTAAGTATTTTTTTTCAACTTGCCGTGTTGCAAATCGATCGTTCATTACTCTCAATGTATCTTTATCTAAAGTAAACAGCAGAACACCCGAAGTTTTCCGGTCTAAACGATGTGCAGGATAAACATACTGCCCGATCTGATCTCTTAATTCCTGAATAGCATAGGTATCTGCTTCTCCTGCATAATAAGATTTATGAACCAATAATCCACTGGGTTTATTAATGGCAATAAGATGTTCGTCGCGATAAAGAATTTCTAACATGGGGCAAAAGTAGAAATTTTCAACCGATTTAGCCCTGATTGAGCGGTATGTTTGAGCTCTTTTCTGGTATTTGGCGGCG